>NZ_CP029487.1:309821-619643 GCF_002441855.2 Eubacterium maltosivorans
AAAGGCGAGACCATTGAGGAGATCACAGCCTGCGCCACGGTGATGCGCGAAAAATGCACAAAGCTTGACCCAGGGATGGACGTTCTCGAAATCGTGGGCACCGGAGGCGATGAAGCCAACACCTTTAACATCTCTACGGTTTCTGGCATTGTCGTCTCAGCCGGTGGGGTGCCAGTCGCCAAGCACGGGAACCGGAGTGTTTCCAGCAAATGCGGCGCCGCGGACTGCCTGGAAGCTCTGGGCGTTAAAATTGATCTGAATGCAGCGCAGAACGCGCGGATGTTGAGGGAGGCAGGAATCTGCTTCATGTTTGCGCCGGTTTATCACGCTTCTATGAAATATGCAGGCCCAGTCCGCAGAGAAATCGCGGTGCGTACCATTTTTAATATACTGGGGCCTTTAGCGAATCCGGCCGGCGCGAATATGCAGCTGCTGGGCGTCTATGATGAGAATCTGGTAGAGCCCCTTGCCAGAGTGCTCTCAAATCTGGGCGTTAAGCGGGGAATGGTGGTCCACGGACACGACGGCCTGGACGAGATTACCCTGTGCGACACGACAACCATCTGCGAGATAAACGACGGCCAGCTTAACAGCTTTTTCCTTTCACCGGAGCAGCTGGGCCTGACACGCTGCACAAAGGAAGCGCTGGTCGGCGGAGACCCTCAGGAAAATGCTGAGATCGCCCGGGAGATCCTGAGCGGTGTTCACGGTCCCAAGCGCGATGTGGTGCTCTTAAACGCCGCGGTCTGCCTGTATATGACCTACAATCAGATGACCCTCCGGGAATGTGTGCGCTTTGCCCAAAATCTCATTGACAGCGGAAAAGCCATGGAACAGCTGAACCGGTTCGTCGCTTTGTCCCATGAGGTGTAAAGATGATATTAGATAAATTAGCGGCCAGTACCAGGGCGCGGGTTGACCGGTTAAAGGCAGAAAAGCCCCTGGAAGCGGTAAGAGAAGAAGCGCTGTCAATTGCGCCTGAGAAGCCCTTTTGCTTTGAGGCGGCCCTGAAAAAGGAAGATATCGCGTTTATCTGTGAGGTCAAGAAAGCATCGCCCTCAAAGGGGATTATCGCACCAGACTTTCCCTATGTGCACATTGCCAGAGATTATGAGGCCGCCGGCGCAGACGCCATCTCAGTCCTCACAGAGCCCGAATATTTTTTAGGCAGCGACGACTATCTGAGCGCTGTCAGGAGAGCGGTGAGCATCCCGGTTATCCGAAAGGATTTTACCATTGATGCCTACCAGATTTACGAGGCCAGAATTATCGGCGCAGACGCAGTCCTGCTGATCTGTGCACTTCTCGATACACAAACCTTAGAGGAATACCTCCGGATTGCCGACGCCCTGGGCCTCACAGCGCTGGTGGAGGCTCACGATGAGACAGAGCTTCGCTCAGCGCTGAAAGCCGGCGCCCGGGTGATCGGCGTCAACAACCGGAACCTTAAAACCTTTGAGGTTGATATCGAAAACAGCAAGCGGCTCAGGCAGCTGGCGCCAGAATCTGTTATCTTTGTCTCGGAAAGCGGCATCAAAACGTCTGAAGACATCGATGCACTCAGGAAAAACGGAACAGACGCAGTGCTTATCGGCGAAGCCCTGATGCGCAGCAGCCGCAAGGCAGAGGCGCTGGAAAGGCTTCGGGGAAAGCGTGTTTAGCATGGAGACCAAGATTAAGATATGTGGCCTGACAAGGCTGCAGGATATCGAAGCAGTCAATGCGGTCCGGCCAGATTATATTGGCTTTGTATTTGCCGAGAGCAGACGCCGCCTGACACCACAGCAGGCCCTTTCGCTGAAAAGACAGCTTGACCCAAAAATCCAGAGCGTGGGTGTTTTTGCCAATCCCAGTCTGGAGACTGTTCTGAAAATTGCCAGCCAGGGTATTCTGGATATCGTCCAGCTTCACGGCGATGAGCCCCCCGCCTTTGCCGAGAGGGTGCGCCGTGAGACCGGCTGTCCCGTGGTAAAGGCCTTTAGAATCAGGGGGGAAGAAAGCCTGGCGGCGCTTAAAGCCTACGGCCAGGCGAATTACCTGCTGCTGGACGCCTATAATAAGAATGCCTACGGCGGTACAGGCAGCGCTTTTAACTGGGAGCTGTTAGATAGAAATGTGAGCGAAAAGCCCTTTTTCCTGGCAGGCGGGCTGAAGCTTGAAAATATCGAAAAAGCTATCAGAACCTTTCGGCCATACGGCGTGGATATCAGCAGCGGCGTGGAGACAAATGGGTATAAAGACCCCAGTAAAATAGAGGAAATCATCAAAAAAATAAGGAGATTCGATCAATGACAAAAGGACGTTACGGACAGCACGGGGGCCAGTATATCCCTGAGACATTAATGAACGCGGTGATTGAGCTTGAGGAGGCCTACGAACACTATAAAAATGATCCGGCCTTTAATGCCGAGCTGAACAGCCTGCTGGAAAACTACGCAGGCCGCCCATCATTACTATATTATGCCGAAAAGATGACGAAGGATCTTGGCGGCGCGAAAATATACCTGAAGCGTGAGGATCTGAACCATACCGGCTCGCACAAAATCAACAATGTGCTGGGACAGGTGCTCCTGGCAAAGAAAATGGGCAAAACCCGCGTCATTGCGGAGACAGGCGCAGGGCAGCATGGTGTTGCCACCGCCACTGCGGCGGCGCTCATGAATATGGAATGCGAAATATTCATGGGAAAAGAGGACACCGACCGCCAGGCCTTGAATGTTTACCGGATGGAGCTGCTTGGCGCAAAGGTCCACTCTGTTACCAGCGGCACCATGACTTTAAAGGACGCGGTCAATGAGACCATGCGGGAATGGACCAGCCGGATTATAGACACCCACTATGTGCTGGGCTCAGTGATGGGGCCGCATCCATTTCCCATGATGGTGCGTGATTTTCAATCTGTGATCAGCAGAGAAGCCAGAGAGCAGATTCTGGAAAGAGAGGGAAAGCTCCCTGCGGCTGTGCTGGCCTGTGTCGGAGGCGGCAGCAATGCCATGGGAATGTTTTATCATTTTATAAAAGATCAGGGCGTCCGGCTCATTGGCTGCGAAGCGGCCGGAAAGGGCGTGGATACTGACAAGCACGCGGCCACCATCGCCAAGGGCACCCCCGGCATTTTTCATGGTATGAAATCCTATTTCTGCCAGGATGTCTACGGCCAGATCGCCCCGGTATACTCGATCTCCGCCGGACTGGATTACCCCGGCATCGGTCCGGAGCACGCCCATCTGCACGATCTTGGCAGGGCGGAGTATGTGCCTGTCACCGACGACGAGGCCATCGCAGCCTTTGAGTACCTCTCGCAGACAGAGGGGATTATCCCGGCAGTCGAAAGTGCTCACGCCGTTGCCTATGTTAGAAAGCTGGCGCCGTCCATGTCAGAGGATGAGAGCATCATCATTTGCTTATCGGGCCGCGGAGATAAGGATGTGGCAGCCATCGCGCGCTATAAGGGGGTGGATTTACATGAGTAACCATCGCATCGCAAAGGCCTTTGACCACGGCAAAGCCTTCATTAGTTTTATCACAGCGGGTGACCCGACCCTTGAAAAAACAGAGGCGTTCATCACGCTCATGGAGCGGGCAGGGGCAGACCTCATTGAGCTGGGGATTCCCTTTTCTGACCCCATCGCTGAGGGGCCGGTGATCCAGCGGGCAAATATCCGCGCGCTGAGCCAGGGCGCCACAACCGACAAAATTTTTGACATGGTGGCCCGGGTGCGTAAAAAGGTTCAGGTGCCCCTGGTGTTTTTGACCTATGTCAATCCCATCTTTACCTACGGCATTGACCGGTTCTGCGCCAAGTGCCAGGAGGCGGGAATCGACGGCCTCATCATTCCAGACCTGCCCTTTGAGGAAAATAAAGAGGATAAACCCATTGCCGGGAGATATGGTGTGGATGTCATCTCGCTGATCGCGCCGACCTCCGAGCAGCGCATTGGAGAAATCGCCAGGGAGGCTTCGGGTTTTATCTATACAGTATCCTCCCTTGGAGTTACCGGTGTCCGGTCTGAGATCACAACAGACCTTCAGTCGATGATCCGGGTCATACGGGAGAATACCAGCACACCGGCAGCTGTCGGCTTCGGGATCTCTACGCCGGAACAGGCAGAGAGCATCAGCGCGTACGCGGACGGTGTGATTGTGGGGTCGGCTATTGTAAAAATGATCGAGGCTAACGGCGAAGCCGCTGGCCCGGTTATCGAGGAATATGTCCGGAAAATGAAAGCGGCCTGTGTAAAAAATGGTTAATTACCTTAGAGGATGTCATCCAAGCTGTGACATCTTCTTTGTTTTTTGGGAAAACTTGTGTTACAATAGAGCCGAAAATAGAGAACAGGAGGAACCAGATCAGTGGAAGAATTCCCTAAGATACAAATGCAGTTTGACAAATTAGTGATGGTGGTCAACCACGCGGAGCGCAAGGAGACCGATCCTAATAAGGCAGAATATTTACATTGGCTGAGAACACAGCTGGAGGCCATCGCTATCGATGAGAGCCAGCACCGTGAGTTCTGAGGAGGTGGAAAATGCAGCTGCCGGCATGGATGTGGGGCGTTGTACTGTTATGCTTCTGTGTTGTGATTTTTTACCGCAATAAGCACAGGGATGATGACAACGATAATGAAAACAATGAAGACCGCAGGCACCGTCGCTGGTAAGGTGCGTCAGAGTGCTGAGAGACTTCTACCAGCTAATATTAAGAATGAATCGATATACTGTAAAGCAGAATTTAAAGGAGTAGCGGTTATATGGAAAAATTTAAACAAACATTTTTAAGTAAGAAAGGCCTGATCATCGTTGCCGGTGCGGCCGCGGCAATACTGGTGGCGGTGGTCCTTTTCTTTGCGATTAACAGCGTGCGAAACAGTGGAAACCATGTAAAAGGTGTCGACGTTTCGGCCTATCAGGGTGATATTAACTGGAAAAAGCTGGCTGACCAGGACATATACTTTGCCTTCATTAAAGCGACGGAGGGAAAAGACCATGTGGACAAAAATTTTGAGAAGAACTGGAAGGAAGCGCGCAAGACTCATCTGAAGGTCGGCGCTTACCATTTTGTGAATTTTGACCAGGATGGAAAAACCCAGGCCGACCATTTTATCAACACAGTTCCCAAGGAAAATGACAGTCTGCCGCCAGTTATTGACCTCGAGCTCTATGGAGACTATCTGGATAAGCCGATGGATAAGAACAAGGTACAGGCCATTGTCAATGATATGATCGTAAGGTTCAAAGATTATTATGAAAAGACACCGATCATCTATACCAATTACAATACCTATAACACCTATCTATCCGACGCCTTTGCTGAAATCCCGATCTGGATCTGTGATATTTCAGACCAGGAGCCTGAACTGAAGGGCGGTCACGAGTGGCTCTTCTGGCAGTATTCCCAGAGAGAAATCCTCAATGGTTACAGCGGTGAGGAACGGTTTATCGATATGGACCTTTACAATGGAGACCTTCGCCAATTTAAAAAACAGTTTGAATAAAAAAGAAAACAGGCGTCCAGGCGCCTGTTTTTTTGATATAAATCAGGATAAAATCGTTATATAAATCCCCGGATGCTTTTCGCCGGAGGGATTTTTCAGTTCAGGTCATAAGTGTCAGAGTCAGGATGATAGGTGATTTTCTGAGCTTTTTTATCCTTCTTCACGGTATAGTCAATTTGAGAAATATAGAGCTTTCCTTCATCCAGTGAATGTGCATAGCTCTGCGTGACCTTTGAGAGATCGCGGCTGGACTTGGAATTAACACTGTCGGCGCTCTCCTCAATGGTGTGGGAAGAATCCTTAATGCCGTATGTAACCTTCAGGTCAGTAATCTCATAATCCGAATTGTTGACCGCTGTACTGATGATCTGTGTGTTTTTATCATCGACGGGAACAAATCCGTAGGTGATAAAAAGCCCGCTGCCTTCGTCGAACCTTACCAGTGGTTCGGATTGGCCGCAGCTGCTTACTGTAAACAGGGTGGTGACAATCAATAACAATATAAATAATCGCTTTTTCATGTGTCCTCTCATCAAAAGTGTTTTATTTGTTTCTGTCAATTATACCAGAAGTTTATTAAAAGAAAAAGAAAAAACCTGGCAGTATTCGTGGTTTTGGTAAGAACCTGAAGATTAAATTAAGAAATTTCAAAATAGGGTTGACAAAGCAGGCTGAAGGCTCTATAATAGACTTAAAGTTAGATAAACATAACAAATTATTTTTTCTAACTCCAACGATACTCCTTGATTTTATGAATTTTTACCACATTCATAACTTGTTCTAACCCGGAAAAGGCTCGCATCCCCAAGCGAGCCTTTTCTTTTGCCGTCACAATATTGAAAGTTTCTTGTAAACCGTCTTTAAACCCACACGGGGTTGTGTTATAATAAGGCCGTTATTTCATTACATAAATGTAGAAACCGGAGGAAAGTATGGATTACAATAAAGAAGCGCTGAAAGCCCATGAAGCGTGCAAAGGTAAAGTAGAAGTCGTTTCTAAGATGAAACTTGAAAATAAAGATGATCTGAGCATCGCCTACACACCGGGTGTTGCCGAACCCTGCCGTAAAATCGCGGAGAATAAAGAGGATGTCTATAAATATACCGCCAAGGGAAACCTGGTCGCGGTTTTATCAGACGGCTCAGCTGTTTTGGGTCTTGGCAATATCGGCGGTGAGGCCGCTATGCCGGTTATGGAGGGCAAGGCTGTCCTGTTTAAATCCTTTGGCAATGTCGACGCATTTCCGATCTGCGTCAGCACACAGGACGCTGACGAGATCATCCAGACAGGCATTAACATCGCTCCGACCTTTGGAGGGATTAATCTGGAGGATATCTCTGCGCCAAAGTGCTTTGAGATTGAGGAAAAGCTTCAGGAAGCCCTCGATATTCCGGTTTTTCATGATGACCAGCACGGGACGGCCATTGTCGTTTCTTCTGCCCTCATCAACGCCTTGAAAATAGTTGAGAAGGATATTTCTGAGATTAAGGTAGCCATCAGCGGTCCGGGGGCTGCCGGGACGGCCATTGCGAAAATGCTGATGTCCCTAAATGTAAAAAACATCGTCATGTGTGACCGTACCGGCATCATTGATATCAGCCGTGACGGCCTGACAGGCCATAAGCTCTGGCTGGCTGAGCATACAAATCAGGAACACATTACCGGAAGCCTGGAGGATGCCATCAAGGGCGCCGATGTCTTAGTCGGTGTGTCTGGCCCTGGCATTGTGACAGAGGAGATGGTAGCGTCAATGAATAAAGACGCCATTCTTTTCGCCATGGCGAACCCTATCCCTGAAATTATGCCGGATCTGGCTAAAAAAGCAGGTGCGCGTGTCATTGGAACGGGCCGGTCTGATTTTCCAAACCAGATCAACAACGTTTTGGCCTTCCCTGGGATTTTCAGAGGCGCGCTGGACGCAAGAGCGTCGCGTATCACTGAAGTTATGAAGGTAGCGGCAGCCTATGCCATCGCTGGCCTTGTAAGTGCAGAGGAACTGAATGAGGACTATGTTATGCCAAGTCCCTTTGATAAACGCGTCGCTCCGGCGGTTGCCAGGGCGGTTTATGACGCCTGGATGAAGGAAGTAAAATAAGAAAAAAGCTCTCTCAATCTGAGGGAGCTTTTTCTTTTAAAGAGCGTATTTTCCATCTGTTTGAGGATGGCTTGAAAAATAGGATTTTATGCGTGTTTTAACGTTGTTTTGAAGGTCATAGTAATAAAGCGGGTAATCGCCGGTGTGTAAAACACCGGAGGGGAAAGCGCTCTCCTGGCCGATGACCTTAAAGGCATCCGGGTCTGCAGTACTGCAGATCACAGTGCCGCGGTCCAGATCAAGGGCGGCGTCGGCATAGTGCGGAAGATCCTGCATGCCGACAAGTTTACCTGCGCTGTCACGTATGACCAGGCGCGAACCAAGGCTCTGCGACGCTTCGGCTTTTTTGTCGGTGAGGGTCCAGGTGATGGGGTTGATGGATACTGCGTCTGGGAGCAGGGTGATGTTGTCACCCGTGACACCCGGAGATTCTGTGTTATATGAAATGATAACGCCTGTGTCTTTTGCCCCCCGCGCAAAGGTTAAATGAGGATTGTCCTTTAAATATCCCCGGGTGATAGAGTAGCCGATCACATAGGCGGCGATCATCCGGTCCTGAACCTCCGGATGCTCTTTTAAATAGAGGCTGAGAATAAACTGGAGCAAAAGCGAGCCCTGGGAGTGGCCAGCCAGGATAAAGGGACGGCTGTTATTATGGTGTTTAATGTAATAGTCAAAGGCAGACAGTACGCAGGTGACAGGCCCCCTTGTGAAAAGCAGATTGTTTTCCGGCGTATTGTCGAGAAGGCATTCGAGGGCGGCCTGGCGGTACGCAGGCGCGTAAAAATTGCCGTAGGGCGAAAAGACGGACGCCTTTGTCTGGAGGTGCTCTGCGGCCCGGATACGCATGGCTTCATTGGTTACCTCGCAGATATTAGGACCATGCGGTGTTTTATAGTAGGCGGTGGGGTAGAGGTAAAAAATATCGATGGGCTTGTTATCAGGCCTGGCTATTTTTTTAGGCAGACACAGCCAGTTTTGATTGAGGCTGTAGTCGACTGGTGTATCTAAATCAGGAAGATAAGGATGCTCTTTCATACGGACTCCTTTGATTTTATGGAATTGTCTTATTATCATCTATTATAGCTTAAATATTTTTTTACAGCAAATCAAAAAAGGCCTTGACCTTTACGCGGCGTCAACGTCTATAATGTGTGACAGGAGGAGTAGAATATGGAATATACGGTTAAAAAGCTGGCGGCTATGGCAAAGGTCTCGCCGAGAACACTGCGTTATTACGATGAGATTGGGCTGTTGAAGCCGGCGCGTATCAACAGCTCGGGTTACCGGATTTATGGGGAGCGTGAGGTCGACCGCCTCCAGCAGATTTTATTTTACCGCGCGCTGGGAATTGAGCTGGCAGAAATCATACAGATTTTGGATGCTCCGGGCTTTGACAGCCTGACTGCTCTGAAATCCCACAGAGAGCAGCTCCTTCTTAAAAAGAAGCAGATTGACGATTTAATCAATACTGTGACCAGAACGATCGAGAGCAAGGAAGGGAAAAAGACAATGGAAGATCACGAAAAATTCAAAGGCTTTATTCAAAACAAGATTGATGAAAACGAGGACCTTTATGGTGAGGAAATCCGTGAAAAATATGGCGCCGAAGCGGTTGATAAAAGTAATGCCCAGTTTAAGAACATGTCACCGGAAAAATATAATGAATTTGTCGGGCTGGAAGAAAGCATCCTCACGCTTTTAACAGAAGTAACCCGGCTGGGAAGCATCGACAGCCCGGAAGGGGAGGAGCTTGCCCGGCTTCATAAACAGTGGATCACGCTGGCGTGGGGAAGCACTAACCCGGACGCACACCGCGGACTGGTTCGGATGTACACAGAAGACCAACGCTTTAAAGAATATTATGAAAGTAAAGCGGGAAAGAACAGTGCAGAGCTGCTTAAGCAGAGTGTGCTGAAGTTTATCCGGTAAACCCTTAAGTCTATGATCAACAGGGGCCTGCAGAGAAGGTAAGTCTGCAGGTTCTTTTTATTTTTGTGTAAAAAAGGGTTTAAAACAAATAAACATAGTTTATTACAAAAAATCTCAGCCGATTTTTATCTCCGAATATAAAATGATATAGAAATTTTATTTATCAGGAGGAAATCATGAAAGAACAGAGAAGAAACATCTACAAGCGGAAAGACAACCGTTATGAAGGTCGTTACATTGTGGGGTATGAAGGGGTGTACGGAAAGGCCCTATACCGGTCGGTCTATGCCCATACCTATGAGGAAGCAGTAGAAGTTTTGGAAGAGGCGGAGGAAAGAGTTCGCGAGGAGGTTGAGCTTCAGCGCTTGCTGCGCCGGCAGAAAACACAGCAGCAGACAACCGGGATTTTACAGAGAGCCTTCAGCCATGATGAAATGCTGAAAGTGGTCCGGACACTGACACTTCAGGAATGGATGATTGAGTGGCTGGAAGGGCATAAGAAAAATACAATTCGGGCAACCTCCTATATGCGGTATTATAATGTGATCTACAAGCATATCATCCCTCAGATCGGCAGCTATAATCTGCTGGAGCTGACACCGGATATTATTCAGAAATTTGTTAAATATTTATGTGAAAACGCGAAGAATGACGATACAGGCCTGTCGCCTGCGACGGTAAGGAGTTATATGATGATTTTAAAAAGCGCGCTGGAGCTGGCGGTGGACCAGGAGCTGATGATTAAAAATCCCTGCAGAAAGGTGTCGCTGCCGCCCAAAAGATTCCATAAGCCGGTCTATCTGGAGCCGGATGAGTGTAAACGGTTGGAGTATGTGCTGCTTCACACGGATGATAATCCCAAATCCGTCGCGATTCTGATGGCGTTAAAAACCGGGATGCGTCTTGGCGAGCTGGCGGCCCTCAAGTGGGGCGACGTCGATTTCTCTAACCGGGTGATACACGTCAGACATTCGGTTCAGCGGGTTAAGACCTTTGACCCGGCCGGGCCAAAAACAAAGCTGGTTGTCTCAGAAACAAAAACGACCAACTCTGTGCGGGATATTCCCATGAACAACGGACAATACCAGTATTTGAAGGCCTATCACCGCATGGTCGTAACCGAGTCGTGGGGAAACATCAATGAAAATACTTTTGTTTTTCAAAATCAGTCAGGGACCTTTATTGATCCGAGGGTGTATCAGCAGTATTTTAAAGTCGTCTTAAAAAAGGCGAAGGTCAAGGAAGTCAATTTTCACGCGCTCCGCCACACCTTTGCCACCATCGCAGCCAGTAAAAACATGCAGATATCTGTTTTGAGCAGGATATTGGGACATTCGAACGCAGCATTGACATTACAGTTATATATCCATTCCATCACAAATCAGGACAGGGCAGAAATGTCTAAAGTAGATTGGGAATATTCAGCCTGATCTTTTTTTACAGGCCAAAAAGACCGTAAAATGAGGACACTTGTACCCGCAACTTGTGCACTAACGTGAAATGTGGTAAAATGAACAGGTATATTTAGAAAAGGGAGGGAGAAAATGAGTTTTTCTGAAATTATTGCCGCGGTCAATAACTTCGTATGGGGACCGATTATGCTTGTGCTGTTGGTGGGTACAGGTGTCTTTTTGACCATACGGCTGAAGTTTTTGCCGTGGAGGAATCTGGGGTATGCCCTGAGATCGGTGTTTACCCGTCCGCCCAAAGATGAAAATGCCAAGGAGCACAGCGGGGATATCTCGCCTTTTCAGTCTTTAATGACAGCTCTGGCTGCGACCATTGGGACCGGCAATATTGTCGGCGTTGCCACAGCCATGGTATTGGGAGGCCCGGGGGCACTGGTATGGATGTGGATCAGCGCGCTGTTTGGCCTTTCTACCAAATACGGCGAGAGTGTTCTGGCGGTCAAATACCGTGAGACAAACTCGTCGGGTGAGATGGCTGGCGGGCCCATGTACGCCATGAAAAAGGGCTTTAAAGTTAAATGGCTGGGAAGCCTGCTGGCGTTTTTGTTTTCACTTTTTGCCGTCATCGCATCCTTTGGTATTGGTAACCTGACACAGGCGAACTCCATCTCTGATGCGGTTCAGAATACTTTTGGGGTACCGACCTGGATAACCGGTGTTGTTCTGACTGTTTTGGCATTGATCGTCCTTTTGGGCGGTATCAAGAGCATTGGCCGTGTCTGCGGCTTTATTGTTCCGATCATGGCTGTTTTCTATTTTGTAGCCGGAATCCTTGTTATTATCATTAATTTTCATAACGTACCGGCGGGAATCGTCGAGATATTCCGCATGGCCTTTTCACCTGAAGCGGTTGCCGGCGGTGTAGGGGGATCCATCATTGCAAATATGCTCTCAGCCATGCGCTGGGGCGTTGCCCGTGGGGTATTCTCCAATGAAGCGGGGCTCGGTTCTGCCCCGATTGCGGCAGCAGCGGCCAAAACTGACCACCCCTCAAGACAGGGGTATATCAATATGACCGGTACTTTCTTTGACACGCTAGTGGTCTGCAGCATCACCGGCCTTGTCATCGCCTCCTCGGGCGTGCTGGGCACAACTAACGCGGCAGGCGAGATCTATACCGGGGCAAACCTGACCATCAGGGCCTTCGAGTCTGCCATTGGCCCGGTAGGCGCTATGATCGTCACCATTGGTATTATGCTGTTTGCCTTTTCGACCATACTGGGCTGGGAGTATTATGGTGAAAAGTCACTGGAATATCTGATCCCGTCAACTGTGGCGGTTAAAATTTACCGGTTTGTCTTTTCGGTCGTCACGTTTTTGGGCGCGACCACGGCATTGCAGATCGTTTGGGATTTTTCCGATACCATGAACGGCCTGATGGCGATTCCGAATCTTATCTGTCTGTTGGTGCTCAACAAGGTGATCGCCCAGGAATGCTTTGATTATCAGGAAAATATCCTGATTCCTGAAAGGGAAATGAGAAAGCTTAAAAAGAAGCAGATGAACTGAAAAAATCCCGCCTGTGCGTAAGTGCAGACGGGATTTTTGTTTATGAAATTTTCCTGGCTGTGACAACCAGCCGGCCATCGTCCATGTCAAAAACACAGGTAGAAAGGGTCAGGATTTCATCGTCTGGCTCAAGAACTACGTCCGTTTTATAGAGACTGCGGTTCTGGATGCGCTGGAAATAAGAGAGGAAGTCCTCGTCACCCGCAAAATCGGGGCGCCGGTAGTCATAGTCGGCTTCGGTTTTGTAGACAGAGAAGATCTCCCATTTCCCCGGATCACCGACTCGGTCGTACTCGATGGTCTGATGCGCCCTGAAGAAGCTCTCATCCAGATAGTTGTGAAGATCTCCGAAAGTGGAGGATTTCTGGATATTGTGGCTGTGCCCATACAGAACGCTGTTCTGGGCCTTTGGCACACGGTTAAAATTGTAGGTATAATCGAGAAAGACTGCGCCCCATTGGGATTCCTCGCCCTCAAAGGTGGTGTATAGATACTTTTCGTTATTGTCGGTCTGGACAACTGGATAATCGATGGAGGTGCCCTCTATTTTTATCCAGCCGACAGTGTCCGGGTTAACGGCCTTGAGGGCATCGAAGTCAACGCCTGTATCCTCCGCGGTTGGCTGGGCAATGCTGGCGACCGCTTCTTTTTTAAAATACTGGCGGATATAAGGCAGGCTGTAGTAAATCAGGCCAGCAAGTGAGGCGATAATGACGATAATACAAATGCTGTTTATGATCCGGTTGCTTGTCTTTTTATTTTCAGTCTTTGGGTTTTGGCTCATTTTGGCTTCCTTTATCAAAAATAGTAACGGATTTATTTTAGCATAATTACCTTAAAAAGAAAGCACCTGCGTTTTAAAAAGAAAAAAATTTTATTTGTGATTGACAAAGACTTTGGGCATGTGTTATGATTAACGAGTTATGAAGCCGCACATGTAAGGTTATAAGTCAGAAATGCACCTTTCGTGGCGAGACTGGTATGAGGAGGTGTTTTTATTATGTACGCAATCATTAAAACAGGTGGTAAGCAGTACCGTGTTCAGCAGGACGATGTGATCGAAATTGAAAAACTCAATCTCGAAGACGGCGCGAAGGAAGTTTCTTTCAGCGATGTTTTAGCTGTGAACAAAGACGGTGAATTAACTGTTGGTACTCCGGTTGTTGAAAATGCAGTGGTTAAAGGCGAAGTTTTAGAAGTAGCTAAGGCTTCAAAGGTAATTGTTTATAAATATAAATCTAAAAAAGATTACCGTAAAAAACAGGGCCACAGACAGCCGTTCATGAAAGTTAAAATTACAGCAATCGAAGCGTAATGATTACAGTAACTTTTGAGAGAGACCGCGATACGATACGAAAAGTAGAGGTATCCGGACATGGAGAATATGCGGATTCAGGCGAAGATATCGTATGCGCAGGAGTCTCGATCTTAACCATCAGTATATTGAATGGCTTGAGTGAGATCGTTGGTCTGACCGATTTAAACCGTCGGGTAGATGAGGGCTATACGTCCTTTGAAATTCCCGAAATCAAAGACCCGGTGCAGAAAATTCAGGCGGACGCCTTGATGGATACTTTCCATTTAGGGCTGTGCGCTACAGAAGCCGCTTATAGAGATTATGTTAAAATAATTGATAATTAACAGGAGGTGAAAATAATGATTAAAATGAACCTTCAACTGTTTGCCCACAAAAAAGGGGTAGGTAGTTCTAGAAACGGTCGTGACAGTGAATCCAAACGTCTTGGCGTTAAAAGAGGAGACGGTCAGTTCGTATTGGCTGGTAACATTTTAGTAAGACAGAGAGGAACTCATATTCATCCCGGCAAGAACGTAGGCCGCGGTGGCGATGATACTTTATTTGCGATGTGTGACGGTGTCGTAACTTTCGAACGTAAAGGCAAAGACAAGAAACAGGTCAGCATTTATCCTCGAGAAGCAATGTAGTTCTTTCAGGACGACAGTCGAATAATATCAAAAACCTCTTATTGTATTATTATGATAAGAGGTTTTTCTTATATATGGGTATATAAACATTGGAAATGAGGTGTTATAATGTTTGTTGATCAAGCGCAGATATATGTAACTGCTGGTAACGGCGGTCATGGCGGAATGAGCTTCCGCCGGGAAAAATACGTCCCGAACGGCGGGCCGGACGGTGGAAACGGGGGCCGGGGCGGCAATGTCATTGTCGAGGCGGATAATGGCCTGAGAACGCTGCTGGCTTTTAAATACCGCAAAAAATATAAAGCGGAAAGCGGCGGAAATGGAACAGGGGGACGCTCGACTGGTAAATCCGGTGAGGACCTGCTCATAAAGGTGCCGGTGGGCACAGTGGTCAAGGATAAGACAACAGGCCGGATTCTCTGCGATTTAAGCGAGGACGGCGAATCCTGTATTGTGGCCCAGGGCGGCCGGGGAGGACTCGGAAATATGAATTTCTCGACCTCCACCAGACAGGCCCCGAGATTTGCCCAGGGCGGCGTAAAGGGGCAGGAGAGAACCCTGGTGCTGGAATTAAAGCTTTTGGCTGACGTCGGGCTGCTGGGGTTCCCAAACGTTGGAAAGTCAACCTTTCTCTCCATGGTAACAGCCGCTAAGCCCAAAATTGCGAATTATCATTTCACAACCATCGTGCCAAACCTTGGTGTGGTGGAATGGAAGGATTACGATCCCTTTGTCATCGCGGATATTCCTGGAATTATCGAGGGAGCTCATGAAGGCACCGGTCTGGGAATCCAGTTTTTGCGCCATGTTGAGCGGACAAAGCTTTTAATCCACATGCTGGATGCCTCTGGCAGTGAAGGCCGGGACCCTCTGGCAGATTTTAAGGCCATCAATGAGGAATTAAAAGAATATAACGAGCGTCTGGCCCAGAGAATGCAGGTAGTAGCCTTGAATAAGGTAGACCTGATCTCTGATCCTGAGGAGCTGGAGCTCTTGGTTTCTGAATTTGAAGCGATGGGCTATGAGGTATTCCCCATATCTGCCGCTACCGGAAAGGGTATTGATGCCCTGCTCAGCCGTGTGATTCAACTGCTCGATGAAATCGGCGAGGTTGAACCAATCTTTGAGGTGGAAGCCGATGAGGATGTGGTATACAAGGCCGATTTTGATGAAGAACCCTTCACGGTCCACAAAGAAGGCGATGTCTACGTGGTGGAAGGTGATTTTGAACGGCTGATCAATTCCGTCAACTTTGAGGACTTTGACTCCATCGGATATTTCCAGAGAGTGCTCAAGGACAAGGGCATATTCAAAAAGCTCGAGGAAATGGGGATTCAGGACGAAGACGTCGTCCGGCTTCAGGATATCGAATTTGAATATTTTAAATAAAATTGAGCGAGATATGCTATAATAGAAAGAGAGAAAAATGCTAACAAGTAAACAGAGAAGCTATTTGAGAAAGCTTGCCATGGATATTCCCGATATTATTTTTATCGGAAAGGACGGGATCACCCCTGAGGTTATTCAGCAGACAAGAGACGCCATTGTAGCCAGAGAGCTGATAAAGGGAAAAATCCAGCAGAATTCCATGGAAGAGGTGGAAGACGCCGCCCGGACGCTGGCCGCTGCCACAAAGGCAGAGGTGGTCTGTACCATTGGCAATAAATTCATATTGTATAAAAAGAATCTTTTGAAAACAAAGATAGAAGTGCCGTCCAAAAATTCAAAGACGCTGAAAAAGAAAAACAAACGGTAGCTTTTAAAGAGGTAAGTATGGAAAAAATAGGCTTATTAGGCGGGAGCTTTAATCCGGTCCATAACGGGCACCTTCTGCTGGCAGAATCGGCCAGAGACCAGTATGGTCTGGATAAGGTGCTGTTTATACCTGCCGGCAACAATCCCTTTAAAGAGATGGATAAGGAGATCGACCGCAGGCACCGCCTGAAAATGGTGGAGCTCGCGACCAAGTCCAATCCTTATTTTGAGGTGCTGTCCATCGAGATCGACCGGCCGGGGATGACCTACACCGTCGATACCATCGAGCAGATCAAGCAGACCTATCCGGAGAGTAATTTTTATTTTATCACCGGCGCGGACATCATGTTTGAGATCACGCTTTGGAAAGGGGCGCCGGAGCTGCTGGCGTCTGTTAATTTCATCACGACCTTCAGGCCGGGCTATTCACATAATAAGCTGGACGCGCGGATCGAGGAGCTCCAGGAAATTTACGGCGCCAGGATCTATAAACTATTTACCTCGGAAATGGACATTGCCTCCTCGGATATTCGGGGAAGGGTAAAGAATGGCTATTCCATAAAATACCTTCTGCCGGAGGCGGTTGAGCAGTATATTTTTGAAAATCAGCTTTATTTGGCGAAGCAGCCCATGGGAGATGCAGAATGAACTATGCGGAAATTCAAAAGAAACTAAAAAAAGAGCTGAAGCCCAAGCGCTACGAGCATACCCTAAACGTGGTGGAATCTGCCCTGAAGCTGGCGGAAATCTACCCCTGCGATGCAAACAAGGTGAAGTATGCCGCCCTGCTGCACGACTGCGCCAAAAACTACAGCGACGCCCAGCTTCTGGAAACAGCCGAGAAGCATTATCTCAATGTCGATGAGATTACCCGTCGTGAGCCGCAGCTTTTGCACGGCCCGGTGGGGGCGGTGGTGGCCCGTACAGAATACGGCATTGAGAACAAGGAAATACTCGGCGCCATCAAATACCACACAACCGGGCGGAAAAACATGAGCGTTCTCGAAAAAATTATCTACCTTGCTGATTTTATCGAGCCTGGGCGCAGCTACCCGGGAGTTGATAAGCTCAGGAAGATGGCTTTTGAAGATCTGGACGACGCGATGATCCAGGCGCTGACCAATACAATCCGCTATATCAGCGGAATCGGCGGCCTGATTCACGAAAGAACCGTATCGGCACGTAATTATTTGATCCTTGAAAAAATGGATCGCGAAAAAAATAAAAAGGAGTGATTGATATCGAACCAAAAGAATTTGCAGAAAAAGTAAAAGAGTGGATTGACGCTAAAAATGGAACTGACGTTGAAATCATTGATATTTCGGAGGTTTCAACCTTGGGCGATTACTTTGTCATCGCCAGCGGTAATTCGGAACGCCAGGTTAAGGCCATTGCCGACAATGTCGAGTATGAAGCCGAAAAGCTTGGTATTATCCCGAAAAGCATCGAGGGCGAACGAGAAGCCCGCTGGATTTTGCTGGACTACTATGACGTGATCGTTCATATTTTCCACGCAGAGGAACGCCAGTTTTATAATCTGGAACGCCTCTGGAAAGACGGCACAAGACCTTCTACCTTTGAATAAGCAAAGGGCCGGATATTTATTCGGTCCTTTTTCTTTGTTTATGCGTACTGTCTGCTTGCGATTATGCGTTTCCTATTGTATAATTATAAAGTTAACGAACACCGAATTGTAAAAAGAGAGGTATACAGATGAAAATTGGAATTGTCGGATTACCCAACGTAGGTAAAAGTACAATTTTTAATGCGATAACAAAGGCCGGCGCAGAGTCCGCCAACTATCCTTTTTGCACCATCGACCCAAATGTGGGCGTGGTAACCGTACCGGACGAACGGCTGGAAGTGCTTGAGAAAATGTATCAGTCCAAAAGAGTGGTGCCCACCACCATTGAATTTGTGGACATTGCGGGTCTGGTCAAGGGCGCCAGCAAGGGCGAGGGCCTGGGCAATAAGTTTTTGTCCCATATTCGTGAGGTCGACGCCATTGCCCATGTGGTCCGCTGCTTTGAGGACGAGAATGTCATCCATGTCGAGGGGAAGATCGATCCTCTGGACGACCTGGAAACCATCAACCTCGAGCTGATTTTGGCCGATTTGGAAATGGTGGACCGCCGGGTTGAAAAGACGCGTAAAGCCGCCAAGGGCGATAAAGCAGAAAGAGCGAACCTCGAAATTCTGGAAAAGCTGAAGACCATTCTGGAAGCGGGAAAAATGCCGCTGAACACAGATTTTTCTGAGGACGAATGGCAGTATGTCTCTGGACTCCAGCTCATTTCCACAAAGCCGGTTTTGTACATTGCCAATGTGGCTGAGGATGATCTAATCTCGGATAACGACATGGTCAAAGCCTTAAAAGAAAAGGTATCCGGCGATAACCGTGAGGTCATTAAAATTTCCGCTAAGATCGAGGAAGAAATTGCAGAGCTGGACGATGAAGAAAAAGCTCTGTTCCTGACAGATCTCGGCCTTGAGGCTTCTGGATTAGACCAGGTTATCCGGGCCGGCTATAAACTGCTGGGCCTGATCACCTTCCTGACCGCAGGGCCCGAGGAAACGCGCGCCTGGACCATCCGAAAAGGCACAAAGGCACCCCAGGCTGCCGGAAAGATACACTCCGACATAGAGCGCGGCTTTATCCGGGCTGAGATTACCACCTATGAACAGCTGGTGAAAGCCGGCTCAGACGTAAAGGCCAAAGAACTTGGCGTTACCCGTATCGAGGGTAAGGACTACGTCATGCAGGATGGCGACGTCACATTTTTCCGGTTTAATGTATAATAAAATGTCCCGAAACGTGGTACCGCATGTTTCGGGATTTTTCTGTAAAAGAGGAAACAAATGAGTAAATGTGTATTAGTGGGTGTCAACGCAAAATATGTGCACACCAATCTTGCCATAAGAGCCCTGAAAGCAGCTGCCCCAGAGGCGGATGTGGCGCTCTGTGAGGTAACCATCAATGACCAGATTAACGTGGTGGCCGGCAAACTTTTGAGGATGCAGGCAAGCTGCTATGGTTTTTCCTGTTATATCTGGAACATGGCGTTCATTTCAAAAATCAGTGAGGTTCTGAAAAAGAGCCGTCCCAACTGTGTTGTGTTCTGGGGCGGGCCCGAGGTTTCCTACGACAGCGGACGCCTTCTGGAAGAACATCCCTTTGTGGATTATATTATTTCCGGCGAGGGGGAAACCGTTTTTCCCGAATTCATAGAGACCCTGCAGGGCAGAGATAAAACGCCGCTTCTGAAAATGGAGAATGTCAACTGGTTTGGGCGCAATGTGTCCCACTCGCATATCGGCGGTGAAAAGATCGGGATTGTCGAGGAACTCGGCGCGCTGCCTTTTCCCTATGATGATGATAATATCAAGCCAATCTCAGACAAGATCATCTATTATGAGAGCATGCGCGGCTGTCCTTTCCAATGTTCCTACTGCCTTTCATCGACCCTGCAAAAGGTGCGGTTTCTGCCCCTTGAGCGTGTCTTCAGGGAGCTGGATTTTTTCATCAGCCACCGGGTAAAACAGGTGAAATTTGTAGATCGTACCTTTAACGTTGATATCCGGCGAACCAAGGCCATTATTGCCTATCTGGCCGAAAAGAAATGCACCACGAATTTTCATTTTGAAATCGCCGGCGATCTGCTGGACGATGAGCTTCTGGAAATGATCGCGAAAGCGCCAAAGGGCCTGATGCAGTTTGAGATCGGTGTCCAGAGCACCAATGATGCGACCCTGGAGGCCATCACTCGAAAGACGGATCTGGAGAAAATCCGGAAATACGTGAGCCGCCTCATCGGGTTTAAAAACTGCCATGTGCACGTGGACCTGATCGCCGGGCTGCCAAAGGAAACCTACGCGGTTTTCAAAAAATCCTTTGACGAGACCATTGCCATTGAGCCGGATATGCTGCAGCTGGGCTTTTTGAAACTGTTGAAAGGAACAAAGATCCGGAAAGAAGCCGATAAATTTTATTACCGTTACGCGAGCTTTCCGCCCTATGAGGTAATCAGCAATGATTTTATCTCCGCGGATGAGCTCATGCGCTTAAAGGACATTGAGGATTTGGTGGACCGCTATTATAATTCCGGCGTCTTTTATCTGAGTCTGAAATATATTTTTGAGACTCGGTGCTGGGGCTCTCCCTTTGAGTTTTTTGAGGCTTTTTCGGACCATTGGCGGGAGGAAGGGTTTTATGAGCTGGGAAAATCAAAGGAGCAGCTCTATGGAATTTTGCAGGCATTTGCGGCCTCAGGCGCCGAGGCGCCCCACAGAGAAATGCTCGGGGAGCTGATCAAAATGGATTATCTCAGGCAGGGGCACCGGTCCCTCCCGGGCTTTTTCGAAAACCGGACGCTCTCAAAAACAGCGGCCTTTGAACAGCTAAAGGAGGAAGCCTTTGTGGACAGCTTTCTGCCCGCGCTTTCAGGACAGCCTGCCAAGCAGGTGATCAAGCGCGTCTTTTTCCAGTATTTTGAGGAAAACGCCCTTGACCTCGCCCAGAGGTATCTGGGGACAGAGCCGGGCAGGGGAAGCCTATGCGTCTTTTATAAGGGTGCGATGATCCGGGTGGCCGGGTAATCACACACGCCATTTTACGGCATAAAAGCATGCGTGTCTGGACAGCAAACCGGATAGCAAACCGGACATGGTTCCGGACACATTATATAAACCAAACCAAACCAGACCAAACCAAAGAGAGAGGGTGACCCTGTCACCCCCCCTCAAGCTTTTGGTGTCTCTTTTATTTTACTTGTTTAGAAAGATTTTCATGGTGGTGCCCTGCCCCAGGGTACTCTCAATCACAAGCTCTCCGCGGTGCAGCTTTACAATGCTCTCGATGATGGAGAGGCCAAGGCCTGTGCCGCCGGTTTCCCTTGAGCGGTCGCTGTCGACCCGGAAAAAACGCCGGCGCACATTTTCGAGTTCGCTCTCAGGAATGCCGATGCCGGTATCGGTAACGGACAGAACACACCTGTTTGCGGCCTCAGTGCAGCTGAAACGGATTTTTCCCTGTGGTGGGGTATACTTCATGCTGTTGTCGGCAAGTGCTCTTAAAGCCTGCAATATGAGCGATTCATTGCATTTCACCAGACAGTGGTCGGCCCGGGTCAGCTCAAAGGAATGGGTGGAGTCGATCATTTCACATTCGTGGTACACCTTTGTGACAAGCTCGCCCAGATCAGCCGGCTCAAATTTCTGTGTGAAATAGTTGTTTTCAAGGCGGGTGATCAGGAGCAGCTCCTCGACCAGCTTTTTCATATTCTGTATCTCTTCGTTAATAGAATCCACAGATTCTTCCAGGAGCTGCGGGTTTTCCTTGCCCCAGGAGGAGAGGATGTCTGAATAGCCCTGGATGACAGTCAGAGGAATCCGAAGCTCGTGCGACGCGTCTGAGACAAACTGCTTCTGAGCGTCAAAGGCTGATTCGAGCTGGCCGATCATCTGGTTGAGAGATTTGATGAGCTGATCCAGCTCATCGTCGTTTCCGGTTTCTTTGATACGGGTGTTCAGATTGTTCTCCGTGACGTTCTTGGCGGTTTCGGCAATCTCGATCAGCGGCTTAAGAGACCGCTTGGTGCCATAAATCCCGATAAAGATAATGATCGCGAGGCAGACGATGCTGATGGCGATCTGGATACTGAACAGGGCGGTCATGTAGACAAAGCTGTCATTCAGGTTTTTTACAACTTGGATGTAGATGGTGTAGTCGTCGCTGACAAGATAGCTCGAGCCGAGATAGTAATACTCGGTTTTGTTGTAGCGGAAAGAGTCAACAGCCACGTTGTCCTCGGTCTGGTCGGCCGGATTGTCAATATGCAGCTTGAAGAGGTCAATGTTGTATTCTGAGAAGTTATCTTGGTTCAAAAGATCCTCCACCCCTTCGGAGGACAGGTACACATCCCCGTAGTTATCCGAAATTTTATAAGAAATCAAGGTATTATCCTTAACATTCGGGTATATTTTTTCAGAGATAAAGTCCAGACGGCTGTTGGTGGGAAGCGACAGAAGCGCCTCCTCGTTTTCCTTAATCACGTTGATGATATAGCTGTTGAATTTTATGAGATTACTCCGGTTTTCGTTTAAAACGATTTGCTGGGAAAAATAAAACACCATCACAAAGGAAATGATCAGCAGAATCGAGAACGCCAGCACAAAAAACAGAACGATGCGCGTGTAAAGCTTCATCGGCTTTGGTTCCTGAACCTTATTTGACGACATAACCGCGCCCTCTCACTGTCTGGATCAGCTTTCTTTCAAAGGGCTTGTCAATTTTATCCCTCAGGTATTTTATATAAACATCTACGATATTATCGTTTCCAAAATAGTCAAAGCCCCACACCTGGTTCAGAATCTGCTCTCTGGACTGGACCAGACCGTGGTTGAGCACCAGGTAGTGCAGGAGGTCAAACTCGGTTTTTGAAAGCTCAATACTCTCGCCGCCGCGCGTGACCATAAAGGTATCAAGGTCGATGGCCAGATCCTCAAAGCTTACACTGTTTTTGGGTGAGGCGGCGGCTTTTTTTCTTAGATTTGCCTTAATGCGCGCCAGGAGCTCATCAAAAATAAAGGGCTTGGTAATATAGTCGTCAGCGCCCAGATTTAGGCCGTTTACCACATCTCCAGTATCGTCCTTGGCCGTGAGAAAGATCACAGGCAGCTCGGGAGAATGCTCGCGTATGTATTTTAAAACCTCGTAGCCGTTAAGCTGCGGCAGCATGATGTCTAGCAAGACCAGGCCAATGTCCGGGGTGTTGTTGAAAACATCAATGGCCTCCCGTCCGTTAAACGCCTTGACAGTCTCATAGCCTGCGTGGTTCAGCTGAAGCTCGATGATACGGGAAATTTTTTTATCGTCCTCGACAATAAGTATGCAATCCATGGGGTTCCTCCTTCTGTTATCTTTCTTTATTATAAGGATTCCGGGGACGGGATGCAATGAATTTCGCTTGTTCAGGCGCTTTAGCCGTCGAATTTATCCAAATTTAAGGATTGGACTATATACTTAATAATAATAAAATTCCAGAAAATAGGAGAATAAAATGCGCATATTATTTATAGAAGATGAAGTGAAAATTACAGATGCTCTCCAGGAGCTGTGTAAAATCCAAAATATAGATTGTGATGTGGCTAACGATGGTGAGGAGGGGCTTCTTTTTGCCCTCAACCCAATTTATGACGTCATTGTACTGGACATTATGCTGCCCATGAAAAGCGGCCTTGAGATTCTTAAGGAGGTCCGGGACAGGGACATCACGACCCCTGTTTTAATGCTGACCGCCAAGGGGACGGTTGACGATAAGGTCAAGGGTCTTGACCTCGGCGCAGACGACTACCTGATCAAGCCGTTCTCCGCCAAGGAGCTCTTTGCCAGAATCCGCGCGCTGAGCAGACGTCCCGACCATGAAATAAAAGGGGAAATCATTTCCTTTGAGGACGTCAGCTTTAACACCAAGAAGAACATGATGCAGACGCCGGAAAATGAATACAAGCTTTCTGTGAAGGAAGCGAAGATTCTTGAAATGCTGCTGAAGCGTCCAAACCAGGTATTTACCAGAGAACAGATTTTAGACCGGGTGTGGGGCTTTGACAAGGAAGTCAATGAAAATAACATTGAAATATATGTCCATAATCTCCGTAAAAAACTCGCCAATACGAACGTTAAGATTGACACAATCCGTGGTGTAGGTTACACTTTGAGTAAAAAATAATGTTTAAAGAGATCAAGAGGCAAATTACGCTGTTCAACACTTTGATTCTCATTGCTTTTCTTTTTTTATTTATCCTGCTGCTGGGTTTTCTCGTTCAGTGGAGCCTGGGGCTCACCGGCGAGGTTTATCTGATGGATACTGCCAAGGGCATCATCAATAATTCCTCGGAGTCTGAAAAGGGCGACGGTATTTTCAACAATAATTCCATGCATGACAAAATGGGCTATGAATATATTGAATGGGATGAAAATAACCAGACCGTCAGCATGAAGGTCGAAGACAACGATTTGATTATGCATGGCTATGAACTGGCAATGGATCAAAGCTTCAACAATGATTTTAAGGTTTTTAATCTTAACGGGGCAGATTACAGAGTTTATGTGACGCGTTTCAGCCGTGGGGATGAATCCCACACACTCGAGGTTTTTCAGCAGATCACGACTGAGCGCTCAATGATTACTTATGTCATTTCCTTTTTGCTGTTTATTGGCAGCGGGGGGATCCTTTTACTGATCCCGATCAGCTATTTTCTGGCCGGGAAATCCTTACAGCCAATCAAGGAGACATTTGAGAATCAGAAGAAATTTATCGCGGATGCTTCCCATGAGCTCAGGACACCGCTGACAGTGATCCAGACCAATGTGGAGGTTTTAAAGCTGAAGGAGGATGAGGTGCTGAAGGATAATATCCGGTGGCTTAACAACATCAGCCTTGAGAGTGAAACCATGGCCCATCTGGTATCAGAATTGCTGCTGATTGCCCAGGCGGACAACAAAAAGGTCATCATGAAAAAAGAAGTGTTTGATCTCAGCGCGCTTTGCGCCGAGATTATCGACCTGATGTTTGATGTTGCCAGGGAAAATGAGATTGCGCTGAAGGGCAGTATCGCAGAGGGCATTGACTACAAAGGTGATGAGGAGCGGATAAAGCAGGCGATCCGTATTCTGGTCGACAATGCCATTAAATATACGCCTGGAGAAGGAACGGTGACACTCTCTCTGACAATGACAAAGCGGAATGTCTGTATCGCGGTTAAAGACACCGGCGTCGGACTGACAGAGGAAGCGAAAAAGAAAATATTCAGCCGTTTTTACCGTGTTGATGATGCGCGGAACCGTGAGAAAGGCGGCGTAGGTCTGGGTTTAAGCATTGCGGATATGATAGTAAAGCAACATAACGGTAAAATTAAAATCGACAGTGTGCCTGATCAGGGAAGCACCTTTACGATTGTGCTGCCAAAGACCATTTTAAAATAGCAATAAAGATAAATTTCATGACGTTCTGAGTGTTCGGAATGAGATTTATCTTTTTTTATGGTTTTAACATCAATAAATGAATAATAAAAAGGAAAGAGGATAAAAATTAGAAATGAATGTCGTACTGTATCAACCGGAAATACCACAAAACACTGGAAATATCGCGAGGACCTGTGCGCTGACAAACACGAAGCTGCATCTGATAAAGCCGCTGGGCTTTTCGCTGGATGAGAAACACCTGAAGCGTGCAGGGCTGGACTATTGGGATCTCTTGGATTTGGCGGTCTACGACGATTTTGAGGATTTTCTGGCTAAGAATCCGGACCCCGAAATCTATGTGCTCACCACCCACGCCAAGGCGTTCTATTCGGATATCGAGTATGCCGAGGACGCTTACCTGCTGTTTGGGCGTGAGACTGCCGGCCTGCCGGATGAGATCCACAGCGCCTACCCGGATCACCGCTTCCGCATTCCCATGAAAAACCACGAGCGGGCACGCTCCCTTAATCTGTCCAATTCAGTCAATATTGTTTTGTACGAAGCGCTCAGACAACAGGGGTTTCCTGACTTGATTTAAGCTTTATGCGGCGAATCATGAAAAAACAATGAAAAAAACTGAAAAAATTTTCAAAAAGTGTTCTAAATTCCATTAATTCTGTGTTATAATATTTGAATGAAAAAGTAAACGATTCGTCATTAGCGTGAGAAACGTTTACGGGTAGGTGACTATGAATGACAGCAACAGTGGAAAAGCGAAAAGCCGTTTTTCTGAGTTTTGGAAAAAGTATTCGAACTATATCTTTTTTGTTTTCTTAATTGGCGCGACCGTTATTGTAATCCTGACGCAGGTCGATCTCAAGGAGTTCGCTGACACCTTGCGCCGCGCGAATATCGGTTTTCTTTTGTTGGGAATCGTTTGCGTTTTTCTTTACTGGCTCCTGGAGGGGTATATGCTCCTGAAGCTGATGCAGCGCGATTATCCCGGGGAGAAACTGTCCTTTGCGATGGTTGTAACCATTATAGGACAATATTATAATCTGATCACACCAGGATCTTCCGGCGGCCAGCCGCTTCAGCTCTACGAGATGTCCCGACGGGGCTACAGTATGGGCACAGGAACCGCAGTGCTGGTGCAGAAATACGCGCTGTACCAGGTTACGGTTACACTTCTTGCCATTCTGGCCACGCTTTTTAATCTTTCCGAGATCAACAGCGGCCTGATTGCGGCGAGATGGCTGATCGCCTTTGGCCTGATTATCAATATCGCGGGGGTTATCCTTGTCTTTATTCTGGCTTTAAGCCCGAGGATGGCCAGGGGGATCATGAATGGCGTCGTCCGTTTTTTGCTGTTTATCCGTGTCTTTAAGGACCCGGATAAATATTATGCCAAGGTCGACCATTTTATCGGGGAATACTCAGAAGCCATCACTGCGCTCAAGGAGCACAAGCTGGAAACCTTTAAGCTTTTCATGGTCTCCATTGTGCAGATTCTGATTTTTTACAGCATTAACTACTGGGTCTACTGTTCGCTGGGGTTAAGCGGATCCAGCGCGTTCCTGGTCATATCCATGCAGGCGATCCTGTATGTAGCGGTTGCCTTTATCCCGACACCGGGGGCCGCTGGCGGTGCTGAAGCGGGCTTTGCCCTGCTGTTCGGGCCGATTTACGGAGCTGTTAATATGTCGGTGGCCCTGATTCTGTGGCGGATTATCACCTTTTATTTTATTATTTTGTTTGGTGGTGTCTTCCTTTCCCTGAGGTCTGTTATCATGGGTAAAAAGGAGTACAAAAAAATCACGCGGACTGAGGCTCATAACATTGAGCATGTAATCAAACAGGAAGAATTAGAAGAATCTTTTAAAGAGAAAGAACAGCCGAAAGAAGGAGATAAATTTGAAGAAAATTGATGTTAAGTACATAAGAGACACTGTTGCAGAGATGTGTATTGAAGCAAACACTGTACTTACCGATGATATTCTCAAGGAAATGGAGGTAGCTCTGGCGAGGGAAAAATCGCCGAGCGCCATCGCCATTTTGGAAACAATGATCGAAAACTTTGAGGTAGCAGAGAAGAAGGAAATTCCCATCTGTCAGGATACGGGTATGGCGGTTGTCTTTGTTACCATGGGACAGGATCTGCAGATTACCGGCGGGTCCCTGGAGGATGCCATTCAGGACGGCGTTGAAAAGGGCTACCGTGAGGGGTACCTGAGAAAATCGGTTGTGGATGATCCCTTTATCAGAAACAATACCAACACGAATACCCCCGCCATTATCCATTATAAGGTGGTCCCGGGGGACGACCTTCATATTAAGGTCATGCCAAAAG
Source organism: Eubacterium maltosivorans (assembly GCF_002441855.2). NCBI lineage: Bacteria > Bacillati > Bacillota > Clostridia > Eubacteriales > Eubacteriaceae > Eubacterium > Eubacterium maltosivorans. The sequence continues at coordinate 337,334 of NZ_CP029487.1, forward strand.
GTTTTGGCTCAGAAAACACCAGCGCCATGAAAATGCTTAAGCCATCGGACGGCATCAAGGGCGTTGAGGAGTTTGTACTGGAAACCGTTGAGAAGGGCGCGCCAAATGCCTGTGCACCGATCATTGTGGGCGTGGGTGTGGGCGGCACCTTTGAAAAAGCCGCTCTGTTGGCCAAGGAGGCCCTTAGCCGGCCCATCGGGGTGCGAAATGCCAAGCAGCACATTCAAGGTCTTGAGGAAATACTGATCGAGCGGTGTAATAATCTGGGAATCGGGCCCATGGGGCTCGGCGGCGTCAACACGGTTCTGAGTGTCAATGTCGACGTTTTCCCAACGCATATCGCCGGTTTGCCGGTTGCTGTCAACATCTGCTGTTATGTCAACCGTCATGTGGAACGGACATTATAGGAGGTTTACATGAGTGTGATACGATTAACGACACCGCTTTCAAAGGAAGACGCCGTAAAATTAAAGGCTGGAGATCAGGTTCTGATTTCCGGAGTCATTTATACGGCGAGGGACGCAGCCCACAAAAGAATGGTTGAAACGCTTGAAACCGGTGGCGCATTACCTGTCGATTTTACCGATCAGATCATCTACTATGTAGGGCCTTGCCCTGCCAAGCCAGGCGAGATCATCGGTTCTGCCGGGCCCACCACAAGCCACCGTATGGACGCTTACGCGCCCACGCTGATGGAAAATGGTCTGCGCGGCATGATCGGCAAGGGAAACCGCGGGGAGCTGGTCATCAACAGTATGATGATCAACCAGTGTGTTTATTTTGGATGTGTTGGCGGCGCTGGCGCATTGCTGCAGGACTGTATAAAATCCGTCGAGGTTCTGGCATATGAGGAACTGGGTACAGAGGCGCTGCGCAGGCTGGTGGTAGAGGATTTTCCGGCGCTGGTCGTCATTGATTCAAAGGGAAACAACCTGTACGAAACTGAACGTCAAAAATACGCTAATAAATTTATTGATTAGGAGGAATACGAAATGTCACGTATGGTTATTGAAAGTTCTGTCCGGGAGGCCGGAACAGATCCGATTTTTAGAGTTGCAGGCGAAGCTGCACAGAGAACAAAGGAATTGGGAACCGAGGCAGTCATCAATTCAACGATTGGGGCATTGATGGATGATCACGGTGATCTGGTTGCCTTCAAATCCGTATTTGATGTTCTAAAAGGGCTTCCGGATGAGCAGATCTGTGATTATGCGGGGATTCCGGGGATTCCTGAGTTTCTGGATAAGGTGGTAGACGCCTGCTTTAAGTCTTACAGACCGGAAGGCCATATCCGAGCAGTGGCAACGCCTGGCGGAACCGGCGCGGTGCGCCACGCGGTGTGTAATTACACCGAATTTGGCGATCAAATTCTGATTCCAGACTGGTACTGGGCGCCCTACAGCACCATTGCCGATGAAAACAGACGTAAGACCACAACCTTTGAGCTGTTTGATAAAACGGGCAATTTTAATATGGAAGCCTATAAAACGGCGTTTGCTGAGCTGCTTAAAAAGCAGAACAGAGTGCTGAGCATTCTGAATACACCGGCCCACAACCCAACCGGTTACAGTATATCGCTGGATGAATGGAAAGAATTGACAGCGTTTTATATTGAAATGGCAAAAGCCAATCCTGATGCGCGGATCATCATTCTCTGTGACATCGCCTATATTGATTTTGCAGGCAAGGGCGAGGACGCGCGGGCGTTTATGCCGCTGCTTTCTGGACTGCCGGAAAACGTTCTTCCGCTTTACGCCTACAGCGCTTCAAAGGGCTTTACCATGTATGGCCTGAGAAACGGCGCCATTATCTGTGTCGCGCCGACTGAGGAGATTGCAGAAGAATTTGCGGCTGCCTGCGCTTATTCCAACCGCGGCACCTGGTCAAACGGAACCCGCGGCGCAATGCAGACGCTGGCAGACATCATGTCTGATGACAATCTGCGCGACCGCTTTATCGCAGAGCAGGATTTCCACAAGGGAATCTTACAAAAGCGCGCTAAGGCATTCCTTGACGAGGCGGACAGAATTGGTTTAAAGCTTTGTAATTATTGTGATGGATTCTTTATCAGCATCCCATGTGAAGATCCAAAGGCTGTCAGCGATCTGCTGATGGAAAAAAATGTATTTATTGTCGCGCTGGCAAAGGGCTTACGTTTTGCACCATGTGCCGTATCCGAAGAAAAATGCCGCAAAGCGCCGCAGCTGATCTTAGACGCTATTAAGCAAGTAGCAGGATGCTAAAAATAAATAAACGGAGGTGTTATTTTGAAAGTAAAAATTGTTGATGTTGCAAAAGAAGCAAACGTATCGGTGGCAACAGTATCGCGTGTTGTAAACAACATTCCCTTGGTCAACGAAGAGACAAAGGAACGCGTGTTGGAAGCCATTAAAAAGACTGGGTACAAGCCCAACGCCATTGCGCGAAGCCTGAAAATCCAGAAGACCAACACTCTGGGAATCATGATCCCGGATATCACCAACCCTTTCTATACAGAAATGGTGCGTGGGGCAGAGGATGTCTGTGGTATTTACAATTACAACATTATCCTGAGTAATACAGACTTTGATCACGAAAAAGAACAGAACTCCCTGGGCGTTCTTGTTGAAAAACAGTGTGACGGGATCATCTATGTCGGCAAGCATCTGACCGATGAACTGAGAGACGACCTGATCGACGCCCCGAGCGAGATTGTTCTGGGCTGTGTGCCGGATGAATCTGGACAGCTGAGCGGCGTCTTGATTGACAATGAAGCCGCGGCCTATGACTTGACCATTGAGTGCCTGAAGATGGGCCACACCAAATTCGCGATTTTCTATGATGAATATAAAGAAGGCTATATTAACCAAAAGCGCCTTCAGGGGATCAAGAAAGCCCTTGGCGAATGGAATGTGGAGCTGGACGAAGACCTCGTCTATTTTGGAAGCCAGAGCACACTGGGCGGCTATCACATGATGGAAGAAGCCCTGGCCAGCGGAAGGGAATTCACCAATGTATTCTGCTTCAATGACCAGATCGCTTTAGGCGCAATGCGTGCAGCTGAGGATAACGGAAAGGTTATTCCGGACGATGTGAGCATCTGCGGCTTTAATAACTTCTGGATCGCAGAGTGGACCAGACCCCAGATCACAACTGTTGGCCAGCCAATGTATGATATTGGAGCGATTGCCACAAGAATGCTGATCAAAATGTGCGAAAAGGAAGAACGGGAAACAAAAACCGTCTTTGTTCCTTACGAAATGCTGATGCGCAATTCTGTTAAAAATCTGAAAAGTGAATAAAAAAAGCTATCGGCTGTCTTGATGGGCAGCCGATCCATGTATTTGAGGATATTAAAAATGATTTTTATTAATAATACTTACAGCACGGACCCGACGTTTAATTTGGCATTTGAAGAATATGTCTTCGAATCCATGGACCAGAATGAAACTTATTTTATGTTATGGCAGAATGACCATGCGATCATTGTCGGCAAGCATCAGAATACGATTGAGGAGATCAATCAGGATTTTGTCAAGGAACAGGGTATCAAGGTGGTTCGCCGTTTAACCGGCGGAGGCGCTGTTTACCATGATCTGGGCAATCTGAACTTTACCTTCATCGTGAACAATGATTCCGGTAAGCCTTTTGATTTCCAGTCCTTTACAAGGCCGGTTGTCAAAGCACTGCAGAGCTTAGGCGTCAACGCCGAGTTTAATGGGCGCAACGACATTACCATTGACGGAAAGAAATTTTCAGGCAATTCCCAGTATGCCAAGCGCGGCAGAGTTCTCCACCACGGAACGGTTCTTTTCAATTCAAAGCTGGATACTGTCCAAAACGCCTTAAAGGTGAAAAAGGATAAAATTGAGTCAAAGGGCGTAAAATCCGTCAAAAGCAGGGTGACCAATATTGCGGACTATCTGGAGCCGGGTTTTACGCTGGAAGATTTCAAGAAAGCCCTTGTCAGCTATATGTTTGAGGACGGCGAGCTTGAAGAGCGCAGTCTCACTGAAGCGGATATCACCGCCATCAAGAAGCTGCAGGAAGAAAAGTACGCCACCTGGGAATGGAATTACGGCCGATCACCGGAATACAACCTGAGAAGAGAAAGAAAATACCCTTGCGGTCTTGTAACTGTTTTAATGACCGTCGATAGGGGTATTATTAAAGATATACACTTCTACGGTGATTTCTTTGGCAATGGCGACATCACAAAGCTTGAAAAACAGCTGGTGGGGTCAAAGCCAGAGGAAGGTGTTCTGCGCCGCCTGCTCAAGGATAATGATCTGTCGGATTACATCAATGGCATGACAGATGATGAGTTTATCGATCTGATGCTTTATTAGGGAGTGGTGGACGATTGGAATCAGAAAATATAACGCGCCTGCAGGTAAATGACAAAGAGATCATTTTGATCGGCACTGCGCATGTATCCCCCACAAGTGTATCCGAGGTAAAGGACCTTATCGAGACGGAATGTCCCGATTCTGTCTGCATCGAGCTGGATGCAGGCAGATATGAGTCTATGAACCAAAAAGAGCAGTGGGCAGATACCGACATTGTAAAAGTAATAAAGGATGGCAAGGCAGGCTTTTTATTTGCCAATATCATCTTGTCAAATTACCAGAGAAAGCTTGCGGAGCAGTTTGACATCCGCTCTGGCCAGGAGATGATGCAGGGGATTGAATCCGCTGAAAAGTGCGGTGCCCAGCTTGTGCTGGCAGACCGCAGCATCCAGGTTACTTTTAACCGTATCTGGAAGGGCTGCAGCCTCTGGGAAAAGATGAAGCTGCTGACCACCATCATCATGAGCATCATTGATGATGAGGAGATTACCGAAGATGAGCTTGAGGAATTGAAAACCGAGGACATGCTGTCAGCCGCGCTGTCCGAGCTTGGAAATTCCTTCAAGGGTGTAAAAAAATATCTGGTCGACGAGCGGGATCAGTACCTGGCGTATAAGATCAAAAACGCTCCGGGTAAAAAGGTGGTCGCGGTGCTGGGGGCGGCGCATGTCCCGGGAATCAGGGAAGAGATTTACAAGGATCAGGATATTACAGAGCTTGAGTCCTTACCGCCAAAGTCAAAGGCTGGTAAGATCATCGGCTGGTCAATCCCGGTTTTGCTGGTTCTTCTGGTATTGGCTACCTTTACGGTCAACCCCGGTTCGGGCTGGGAGCAAACGCGTAACTGGCTTTTGTGGACTGCGTCGCTGGCTGGTGTTGGCGCGCTTTTGGCAGGAGGGCATATCCTGTCAATTCTGACCGCCATTGTTGCGGCTCCGATTTCCGCTTTAAGCCCTGTTTTGGCCGCCGGATGGTTTTCCGGCATCACAGAGGCGCATTTCAGAAAGCCCAAGGTGGAGGATTTTGAATCTCTGCCCAAAGATCTTGGCTCTCTAAAAGGCCTGTGGCATAATAAGGTGACCAAAATACTGTTGGTGGTCATTCTGACCAATGTCGGATGCGCCATTGGAAACATTACGGGCAGCCTCAACATTATCGGTATTTTTATACAAACATTCTCCTGACAATTCCGATATATCGCATAAATAATTGTATAAACATGCAAAAAAATGAAAAAACAAGGTGTTTTTATAAAAAATACTTGTGTATGTATACAATATGCGATATAATGCTTTTAATCAATTTTCGTAAACAAAAGGAGGAAATGATGAAAAAGAAATTTTTGGTGTTGTCTTTGGCATTTATGCTGGTGTTCTCTGTGACATTGGCTGGTTGTAGTGGTAACGGTAAAGGCGATTCTGCCTCAAACGACGATCCGATTGCAGACGGTACTCTTTCTGTTGCTGTTGATGATACCTATCTTCCGATGGAATTCAGGGATGATCAGAACAATCTGGTCGGCTTTGACGTGGATCTCGCAAAAGCTATTGGTGAAGACCTTGGTGTAAAGGTTGACTTTACAACCGTGGCCTGGGATGGTATCTTTAACGGCTTAAACGCAAAGCAGTACGACGCGATTATCTCCAGTACCAGTATTACCCCGGAACGACAGGAAGGTTTCAATCAGACAAATCCTTACGTATCCAACGGTATTGTCATCGTATCGCGCAAGGATGCTACCCCTGTAAAAACCTTTGAAGAGCTCGCCGGTAAAACTGTGGGCGTGCAGCTGGCTACCACCGCTGATAACGGCGCTCAGAAGCTGAAGGAACAGACAGGAACGAATGTACAAATCAAGCAGTATGACGGTATGTTAGACGCGTTCGCCGCTCTTGAAGGAAAACAGATTGATAATGTTATGACCGATGTAGGCGTAGCCATGTACTATGTGGCCCAGAAGCCAGAGCTGTTTGAGGTAACATCTGAAGTTTTAACCAATGAACCAATTGCGGTTACTGTACGTAAAGGTGAAGATGCATTTACCGAAAAATTAAATGAAACATTGAAAAAATTACAAGAAAATGGTACAATGACAGAGATTTCTATGAAATGGTTTGGAGAAGATATGACAGATAATATCAACTCTGAAATCAAAGTCATTGAATAATCCATAGAAAAAAACGGTGATAAGTTCGGCAAACCACTTTGCCGGACTTGTTACTTAAGAAGGAGCGATTAATTTGTTAAACCAAACCCAGTTGTGGGCGATTTTTGACGGAACGATTGTTACCCTTGAGATTGCGATTGTCGCGATTATCTTCGGTGCAATTTTTGGGGTGATCATAGCCCTGGGAAGAATCTCAAAGAATAAGATTCTGAATGGACTTTCATGGTTCTATATCTGGTTCTTCAGAGGAACACCACTCTTACTGCAATTATTCATTATCTTTTACGCGGTACCGATTGTTTATCTGGATATGACCGGCGCGACCTTTGAAATTGATCCGATGATCTGCGCGTTCATTACCTTTTCCCTGAATTCTACAGCTTATCTCGCAGAAATTATCCGTGCGGCCATTGAATCCATTGACCATGGACAAATGGAGGCTGCCAAAGCTTTGGGAATGAGCTATAAACAGGCGATGAGTAAGATCATTATTCCCCAGACTTTTAAACGTCTGGTAGCCCCAGTTGGTAACGAACTGATCATGCTCTTAAAGGATACCTCACTTGTCTCCACAATTGCTCTGTTCGATTTACTTAGGACAGTCAAAACAATGGCCAGTGCCACAGGTAGTTGGGTCTACTATATCTACGCGGCCGTCATTTATCTTTTCCTGACAACCATCCTTCAGGTGGTATTCGACAAATTGGAAAATAAGCTTGGCGTATATGAAAAGAGATAGGTGGTAACAACAATGAGTATGGTAAAATTAGTCAATGTAAAAAAATCCTTTGGCTCCCTTGAGGTTTTAAAGGGAATCGATTTTGAAGTAGCATCCGGTGAGGTAGTCTGTATCATCGGGCCCAGCGGCTCCGGCAAGAGTACAATGCTACGCTGCCTTAACCGCCTGGAACGCATTACAGAAGGCGAAATCTATATTGAAGACGAGCTGATGGAAAAGCGTAAAAACGGAAAAGATTTGGAAAAAATTGACCCTGAAAAACTACAGAATCTTTGCTGTGATTTAGGAATGGTCTTCCAGAACTTTAACTTGTTCCCACATCTATCCGTTTTAGATAATATCACGATTGCCCCCAGGATTGTGCGCAAGGCTGATTCAGCCGAGACACAGAAGCGGGCTTTAGAGCTGTTAGACATGGTTGGGCTTGCCGATAAACGGGATGAATACCCGGTGCGACTGTCCGGCGGACAGCAGCAGCGTGTTGCCATTGCGAGAGCGCTGGCGATGAACCCGAAGATCATGCTGTTTGATGAACCGACCTCAGCCCTTGACCCTGAGCTGGTAGGGGAAGTACTTTCCACCATGCAGGAGCTGGCCAATGATGGAATGACAATGCTCATCGTAACCCACGAAATCGGCTTTGCCCGTGAAGTGGCAGACCGTGTCATTTTTATGGACGAAGGTGTTATCTGTGAACAGGGAACACCCCAGGAAGTTATTCTTAACCCGCAGGAAGAACGTACACAGAGCTTCTTGAATAAGATTCTTTAGTGGTGTAATGTATTTCAAAAAATGCCCTTAGGGGCTTTTTTTTATACATCTTTTTATGCTACAATAATAAAGATGTCGCATTTCAGATATGTTTTCTAAAGGAGGCGCTATGGTACACTCAAATTATCATATTCATTCGAACTATTGTGATGGCAAAAATTCATTGGAAGAGATGGTGCAGGCAGCTATTCAGGCAGGGCTCACCAGTATTGGCTTTACTGGCCATGCGCCGCTGCCCTATGAGAACGACTGGACCATGAAAAAGGAAACCGTCCGCTGTTATATGGACGATGTCCGGACTCTGGCGGAAAAGTATCAGGAAGAAATCGACATTAGTCTGGGCATGGAAATTGACTATTTCATCAGCAATGAGGACATCAGCAGTGATTCAAAGGCGCTTATCCCAGAGCTGGATTTTTTCATTGGCTCGATCCACACCATTGGAAAGATGAAAAATGGCTTGATGGCAGATGTTGATTATACTCCCGAAATCTTTGAAACAGGGATAAAGGACTGTTTTGACGGCTCAGTCCAGGCCTTTGTCCAGCGTTATTATGAAGCACTGGGTAACATGGCCCTCAGGGTTCGGCCCGATATCATCGGTCATATGGATATTATTAAGAAAAACAATGTGGATAACCGTTTTTTTGACGACCGGGAGCCCTGGTACCAGGAAGCCGCAAAGGCATGCCTTGATAAGATTAAAGCTTCAGGCTCAATCATCGAGGTGAACACCGGCGGAATGATACGTTACGGAGACCGCTGCCTCTATCCAGAACAATGGCTGATGGAATCAATCTTAGAAAAGGAGATTCCAATCACGCTAAACGGCGATTCACATACGACAGCGGGAATCAGCTATGCTTATGAGGAAGTTTCAGCGCTGCTCAAAAAAGTCGGCTTTAAAGCCATTATGGTGCGAAAAAATGGCATCTGGGCTCAGGAAAGCATCTGAGCGTCATGGAAAAACATAAGAACCTGAAAAGATGGATATATGTCGGCGCCATGGCGGCAGCTTTGATTGTCTTTGTTCTGTGGCTCTTTTTTCAAGAGGACAGCCGGCAGAAAGCGGTATTAAAAGCCTCGGATACCGAAGCGGTTCAGACCGAAAACAGCCCGGGAGACACCGCGGAGATTTATGTGCATATCACCGGAGCTGTCAATAACCCTGGCGTCATCAGACTGGCCCCAGGATCAAGATTGATCGACGCCATCGAAAAGCTGGGCGGCCTAACAGAAAACGCGGATACCGACAGCGTTAACCTCGCATCAGTACTGGAGGATGAGGATAAAATCCACATTTACACCAGAGAGGAGACAGCAGAGACAGGCGCCGTGAGTGCGTCTGGTACAGGAAGGGTCAACATCAATACAGCCAGTCTGGAGGATTTGAAAACCCTGCCTGGAATCGGTGACGCTATCGGGAAGAGCATCATTGATTACCGCGAGAAAAATGGTGCCTTTAAATCCTTAGAAGATTTAAAGGAGGTTGACCGCATCGGTGACAAAGTTTTTGACAAGCTGAAGGATTCAATCACACTGTAAAATTATTTTTTTACGAGTTTGTGAAAAGGTTGACAAAGTTTTAACAAAATAATAAGATGAAATGACAGAAAAGTATCAGGATTAGTTATTTACTTTTTGGCCATATGTGTTATACTTTATAATATAAAAGTTACATGAATGGTAGGTGGTTGAATGGAGCTATCAGAAAGACAGAATCGAATTGTAGAAATTGTTAAGGCGCGCGAGCCAGTAAAAAGTGTCGAGATTGCAGAGCAGCTTGGGGTCAACCGGGCGACGATCCGGCCTGATTTAAAGGTGCTTACCATGATGGGCATCCTGGAGGCAAAGCGAAAAGTCGGGTATAATTATACGGGGCGTTCGCTGCTGCATGTTATGGGCAGCTACATTAAAACCATCAGTGTCATGGACATCCAGTCTGAGCCAACAATCGTTGAGGAAGACACAACCATTTATGACGGAATAATCACCATGTTTACGAAAGACGCCGGAACGCTCTATGTGGTGAATGGCAAATACCTGTCCGGCATTGTCTCGCGTAAGGATTTTATCAAGTCGATGATTGGCAGAAAGGATGTTGAGACCCTGCCGATTCCGATTATCATGACCCGAATGCCCAACATAGTCTATCTGGAGGAACACGAATCGGTTTATGACGCCGCGGTTAAGACCATGGAATACGAAGTCGAATCGCTGCCCATTGTAAAAAAAGAAATGGATGAAAAGAACAACCTGCGTTTAATCCTGCTCGGGAAGGTTTCCCGGACCAATATTACACGTTATGTTGTGAATTTAGGTAAAGACGATGATACGAATGAATGACAACAAGCCTTTAACTCTGTACGTTGTCTCCGATTCCCTTGGCGAACCGGGTGAAGTATTGGCAAAGGCGGGTAGAGGCCATTTTGAGAACTCGATTGAGGATGTTAGGGTTTTTTCCTTTGTCCATGAAAAGAGAGAGATTGATCAGATTTTAGCTGAGGCGAAGGGCAAAAACGCTCTGATCGTCTGTACGATCACAACGCCGGAGTTATTAAAGTGCGTTAAAGAGAGTGCAAAAGAAAAGAAGGTGCCGGTTTACGACGTGTTGGATCCATTTTTAGATGAACTGAGGATTTTAACAGGCGTTAAACCGAATCTTGACCCTTTCAGCAGAAGCAAGCTGGATGAGGATTATTTTAAAAAGGTGGAAGCCATCGAGTTTGCCGTCAAATATGACGATGGAAAACGCATGGATCATCTTAACAAGGCAGACATTATTCTGCTTGGAGTTTCACGAACCTCAAAGACGCCGATCAGTATTTATCTGGCAAACAATAATTTTAAGGTTGCCAACATACCGGTTATGCCTGAGGTAGAACCGCCAAGAGAACTTTTTGAGATATCTAATCAAAAGATCTTCGGATTGATTTTAAATCCCAATAAGCTTGTCAGCATCAGAGAAGAGCGTTTAAAAACCATGAAGCTTACCGGAGATTCAAATTATGCCAGTTTAAAAAGAGTGGAATATGAGCTTGACAAGGCTCAGGAGCTCTTTGATAAATTAGGGTGTACGGTTATCGACGTTACATCCAAAGCAATTGAAGAAATTGCGAATTTCATACTTGCAACCATTATGAGGAGGTAGTCAATATGGATAAAAAATGGGTTTATTTATTTAGTGATGGCAATGCGGACATGCGGAACCTATTAGGTGGAAAGGGTGCGAATCTGGCGGAAATGACGCGAATCGGCCTGCCAGTGCCACAGGGTTTTACCGTTTCGACTGAAGCGTGTATCGAGTATCTGAAGGAAAACAAGCTGACTTATGAAATGATCGGCCAGATCAACAGCCATATGTCTGTTCTGGAAGATATTACCAAGAAAAAATTCGGCAATAAAGACAATCCTTTGCTGGTATCCGTACGCTCCGGCGCGAGAATCTCAATGCCTGGTATGATGGACACCATCTTAAATCTTGGCCTTAATGATGAAACCGTTGTAGGTCTGGCTGAAAAGACAGCCAATGAACGTTTCGCCTATGACAGTTACCGTCGTTTTATCCAGATGTTCGGCGATGTTGTGCAGGAAATTGACAAAAACAAATTTGAAAACGTTCTGGATGAAATTAAAGAACGTGAAGGTTTCCAGATTGACACACAGCTGACAACCGATCACCTGCAGGAAGTTGTAGGGCGCTATAAAGAAATTGTTTTAGCCGAAACAGGTAAACCTTTTCCGCAGGACCCGAATGTACAGCTGTTGATGGCTGTTGAAGCAGTATTCAGATCCTGGAACAATCCACGCGCATTTGTCTATCGTGACATGAATGATATTCCGCACGATATCGGGACAGCTGTCAACGTGCAGTCAATGGTATTTGGCAACATGGGTGATGACTCAGGTACTGGCGTTGCTTTCACAAGAAATCCGGCAACAGGCGAAAATAAGCTCTTCGGCGAATTCCTGGTAAACGCCCAGGGCGAAGACGTTGTTGCAGGTATCCGTACCCCTCGTGAAATCGATGAACTCAGAAAAATTATGCCTTTAGTTTACAAGCAGTTTCACGATACTGCAGAACTCCTTGAAAAACACTACAAAGACATGCAGGATATGGAATTTACCGTTGAAAAGGGCCAGCTGTACATGCTCCAGACCCGTAATGGTAAAAGAACTGCCCCGGCTGCGCTCAGAATCGCAGTGGAAATGGAAGAAGAAGGCCTCATCACTAAAGAAGAAGCCGTTATGCGCATTGAGCCGTTATCCTTAGACCAGCTGCTCCACCCGACCTTTGACGAAGTCGCGCTGAAAGAAGCCGTCGTTCTGGCAAGCGGCCTGCCAGCCTCACCAGGCGCTGCCACCGGTAAGGTCTACTTTACAGCAGAAGAAGCAAAAGCCGCAGCAGAAAACGGTGAGGAAGTAATCCTGGTCAGAAAGGAAACCTCCCCCGAAGATATCGAAGGCATGTACGCTGCCAACGGCATCCTGACAGCCCGCGGTGGTATGACCTCACACGCGGCGGTTGTTGCGCGCGGCATGGGTAAGTGCTGTGTTGCAGGCTGTGAGGACGCAAAGGTCGATGAGGACGCCAAGCAGTTCCGTGTCGGTACAGAATATATTTACGAAGGCGATTATATCTCTTTAGACGGCTCCGCCGGTAAGGTTTATAAGGGAAGCATCGGAACAAAGGAACCTGAGCTTTCCGGACATTTTGGACAGCTCATGGAATGGGCAGATTCCTGCAGAACCATGAACGTGCGCACAAACGCCGACACCCCGAGAGACGCCGCTGTAGCGGTAGGCTTTGGTGCAGAAGGGATTGGGCTCTGCCGTACAGAGCACATGTTTTTCAACGAAGACAGAATCCCGAGCGTGCGCCGTATGATCCTGTCAAAGACCAAAGAACAGCGCGAAAAATATCTGGCCGAGTTGCTGCCAATGCAGAAGGAAGACTTTATGGGTATCTACAAAGCCATGAAGGATCTGCCGGTAACCGTCCGTCTGCTGGACCCGCCACTGCATGAATTCCTGCCAACTGAACCGGAAGATATCGAAGCTTTAGCGGGAGATATGGATATGAGTATGGATGAAATGATGAGCACGATCCATGGCCTCGAAGAATTTAACCCGATGCTCGGACACCGAGGCTGCCGTCTTGCAGTCACCTTCCCGGAAATTGCGGTGATGCAGACAAGAGCCATTATGGAAGCTGCCATTGAAGTGAAAAAAGAAGATGGCTACAACATCGTTCCAGAAATCATGATTCCGTTGATCGGCATGAAAGAAGAACTGGACTATGTCGAAAATGTTGTCAGAGAAACCGCAGAAAAGATCAAGGTAGAAAAGGGCTCCGACATTGACTATAAAGTAGGAACCATGATGGAAATCCCAAGAGCAACCCTGATCGCGGATGAAATTGCCGAAAGAGCAGAATTCTTCTCCTTTGGTACCAATGACTTAACTCAGATGACCTATGGCTTCTCCAGAGATGACGCAGGCAAATTCATTGGTGAATACAAAGAAAAGGGCATCCTGCCAAACGACCCGTTCCAGAGTATTGACGTTAATGGCGTTGGCAAGCTGGTAGAAATGGGCGTCAAGCTCGGTCGTTCAACAAAACCAGACCTCAAGATCGGTGTCTGCGGCGAACACGGCGGAGATCCCAAGTCCATTCACTTTTTCCAGCGCGCGGGACTTAACTATGTTTCATGCTCACCATACCGTGTGCCCATCGCGCGCTTAGCTGCTGCGCAGGCTGCACTTGAGATTAAAGAAAAATAAAATAACGAATTGATAAAAACGCTGGCCTGCTATTTATAACAGACCAGCGTTTTTAAAGGAGGAACCCATGGCTTATGGAAAACAGACAGAAAAGAATAAACCAACCTTAAAAGACTTTGAAGAACAAACTTCACCCCAGGAAAAAAAGCTGTGGAACGAGTATCTAAAAACTTATCCTGAGCCCTTTAAACGCAGCGCACTGCCGGGCTTTGACGGCTTTCTTTTCTTTTGCCCCTCCGCCAAACTGGTGGTGGAGCTGGAGAAATTTAAGCAGTTTGGGGACACCAGCAGCGGCTCACTGGGGAAAAAGGGCGACGCCCTCAGAGACTTAGGTTTAAAACGCATCGCCTATACCTACCGCGAAATTGATACCGATTTTGAGGGAACCTGCTCCGCCATCGACCGGGCCGTCAAACGGGAGATCAGCCAGATGAGCTTGGTAGAGATCAAAAAGCCTGTGCGCCTTTCCTTGGATGATGATGACGAGCCCGTGAAGAAAGGGTATAAGATTACCGTCTCCGGCGAGGATGACGAGTGATGGATAATCGGTAAGTAGTAGCGTTGGGGATTATTCCCTGAGGCAGAGTGGGTGGCGCGTTATGAAAGCCTTGCGTTTAAAACAAAGGTTTTATAGTTGGGCTTGGCCCATCCGTAGACCTGAAATCCTTCCTGGCTGAGAAGATCAATGATTTCAGATTTATGGTAGATGTGATGGTCACCGGAATTGCTGTGAGCCATAGCGCTGTTTAAAAAGCCAGTCAACACTTTAAAGGGGGCCGTTGGATCGCCCAGTATGAGGGTCCCGTCTTTTTTTAAAACACGCTGCATCTCACAGATGACCGCTTTTGGGTGGGGGTAGTGGTGAAAGGAAGCATTGCAGATAATCACGTCAAACTTATCGGCCACATAAGGCATTTTTTCGGCGTCACCCACCATAAAATGAACATCGTGCAGCCGTTTTTCGGCCTGAGTGATCATGGCCTCTGAAATGTCCAATCCATAATAATCGGCGTTCAGACGCTTTTGAAGGCGGGCAATGATATTGCCATTGCCACAGCCCAGGTCTAAAACTGTTTTTGGCTTTAAATCAAGGACGCGGTTCACGATATCCTCATACATACATTCGACAAATTTTCCATCATGACTTTGGTCATAATCCTTCGCGGTGCTGTTAAAATAGTCTATAGTGGTCTGCTTAGTGTTCTTGGTATTTTTCATAATAATTCCTCCATTGATTTAGATTCATTGACAAATATTCAATGAATGGTTATTTTTTAACCCGCCTGTAAAGGCGGGGTGTGGTTATGGTGCTATTTTAAGATTAAGGTGAGCATCTGCCGTATAAAAAGATTTTTTTCTTTGACAGAGCCGGCGGCATTGTTAGTGACGGCCATCTGACCGCCCCATATAAAGCGCGACAGCATATGTGCGTCCTGTTTTTCGATTTCTCCGCGCGTCATCAGGCTTTTAATATAGGCTTCAAGATGTGGAAAAATCTCTTTTGACATATATACTTCCAGCTGGGCATGAAAGAGTTCATTGCCGTCTTTATCGAAGAAGTCGCGGTATTTATAGTTTTCTGCTTCGTTTTCGGATGTTGTTTCCAGTATTTTGATACACTCAGCTAACGGCAGCCCGGTCTGTTTAAAAACATCTGCAAAGGGCTTGCTGCACGCCTTGGCGTATTGTGTGAGGGCTTCCTGGTACAGCGCATGCTTGTTTTGAAAATAGTGATAGCACAAGCCGGCTACAACACCTGCCTCTTTAGCAATATCCTTCATTGTTGTGGTCTCGTAGCCTTTTTCTGCGAAAACACGCATGGCAACATCCAGAATTTCCTGTTTTCGGATCTCCGGGTCCTTAGATACTCGCATTTCATCACCTCGCATATAGGATAGCACAGTAATTGAATAAGTGTCAATGATTAAAATTTAATAAAAGAGAAGCCTTAAAAATTTGTTGTGTTGACAAAGTGCAGATAATCTCAGAGATGAAGTCTTCGATAGTTTAAAGTGATGCAAAATATCTGAAAATGTATTTTAGATGTGCTTCCGATTAATAGCCGTAACTAATTAATGAACAATAATAGCATAAAATATAATACAAGACCAGTATTCTCTTGGTTTATACAGTATGATTAATTTGAAGGTAAAATAATAATGTGCAAAGGAGAAAAAGTGAATTCGACCTTAAAATCATCAGGAAAAAACTGGTATAAAGAAATATGGGGCCTGGACATCAAAAACCAGTCGTGGGTAGAAAATACCGTCGATGAAGTTGCGTTTATTATAAAAACCTTAAAATTGAATGGGAAAGAAAAAATCCTCGACATGGCCTGTGGCTTTGGAAGACATTCGTTGGAATTTGCCCGAAGAGGGTATGAGGTTGTCGGCGTGGACATCACTAAAGACTATGTAGATGATGCCATAAAAAGCGCTGATCATGAAAAATTGAAAGAGGAAAGCGCGTCGTAAGCACCTTTTCAGATTACTATGGAAAAGCGGCACTGACCGGCCTTAAAATTAATAATGGAACAAACGGAGTCCGGTCATGACCATAGCAATATTGTATTGATCACAGAATTCAATGACCATGTTATCCCGGACCGAGCCGCCGGATTGGCAATGCAGGTGACGCTGCTTTTGCACATGCGTTCAATGTTGTCGCCAAAGGGGAAAAGGCATCACGTCTTCTTAATCTGGTGTCAATGCTTTTGCAGCGGTAACAGGTATGAAAAGTTTTATGGAGATTGACAAAACAAAGCGTGAAAGCTATGATAAAGACAAGTCAGTCATTTTTTAATTTTGAAAATATGGGAAAAGCGGAGTTGCTAAGATGAAAAAATTGATTAATATGACAGTATTCAGCCATGATATGGATCGGTTTGAAGATCGGGGGGCCTTGAAGGATTTTTACAAATCCCGCGGTCTGGACGGCCTGGAGCTTCAGGTATTGTGGAATGAGCGTCTTCCCGAGAAGATACCTCAGGAGGATGTTGTGGGCGTGCATCTGAGAATGTTCCCTTATTGGCTGGATCTATGGCGTAGTGATGAAGATGCCTTGCTGCAGGAGTTTGATAAGCCGGAAAATTGGGAGGTATATTATGAGGGAAAGGATAAATCCAGTATCCTCAACCGCTTAGAAAAGGAACTGGACATAGCGCAGGCACTGAATGCCGAGTATGTGGTGTTCCATGTCTCGGACTGCCGTTTTACAGAAACTTATCACAATGTTTTTCATTATAGTGACGAGACAGTGATTGACGCAAGCTGTGAAGTGATCAACACGCTTTTGGACGGTAAAAATTACACATTTAAATTCCTGGTCGAAAATCTTTGGTGGCCAGGCCTGACCCTTACCCGACCGGAAATGACAGAACGGCTGCTGAGGGGAATACATACCGCTCAAAAGGGGATTATGTTGGATACCGGCCATTTACTGCATACCAATTTAGAGCTGAGGACAGAAAAGGAAGGCATTGACTACATCAATAAAATGCTCGACGCCCACGGACCGCTTTGCGATTATATCTGTGGGATGCACCTCCAGCAATCCCTCTCAGGGGCCTATGTCCAGAAAATTGCCCAGAATCCGCCGGATTTAAAAGAGTCGTTCTGGGATCGTTTTTGTCAGTGTTCAGAGCATATTTTTAATATTGACGCCCATCTGCCCTTCACACACCCAGAAGTAAATGCACTGATACAGAGAATATCGCCCGAATACCTGACGCTGGAGCTTGTGAGCGCCGACTCGGTTGAGCATGGGCAGAAGCTGGATAGGCAGCTCATGGCCTTAAAGTAGCATTCTCTGGCGCTTTTTCTTGACAAAAACGGCAGAAAGCGATATGATAAAGAAAATTTAATCGTGAAACTGTTCTGTGTAATGGGAAAAGGGTGTGACTCCCTTGCTGTAATCGCAGCTGTAATGCAAAATGCCTCTCAAATAACCACTGCCTGTGGGCGGGAAGGGAGAAGGATGATATTGCAGAGCCAGAAGACCGACTCAGAAGCAGGTTCTTAAAGCTCCGATTTAGAGTAATAGGACAAACCACAAGCAGTCTCGTGTCTTTTTACCTTCTCTGAATCAGAGAAGGTTTTTTTGTGGCCAAAGGAGCGGGAAAGGAAAACAATGACAAAATATGATTTAGTCCTCCAGCTTCAAGAGGAAGCCGAAATGTTTGATCTGGAGGTTTTGATGCAGCAGCGCGAGGAGGTACAGAAGATTAAGTATAAGCCGGGGACGCTGGCACACCAGACCATGCTCAATACCATTTACAATGTAACAGCGTTGATCAGCCTGAAGACAGAGGCTCTGGAAAACTGCGCCATAAAAAGCATCAGTGAAAAGCGGTTACTTGCCTTTGAACGCCTGATTGACCAATACCTGGAAGATTATGCCCTTGGAGGAGAGCTGCAGAGAAGCATGATCAAGCTCGCGTGTACTTATTTGGCTTTTATCGAAGAAAAACCTCTCCACCCTGTAGGAAGCCACTTTGACGGACAGTTTCTGGAGCAGCAGTTTGATCAGTATTACTGTCCTCAAAAGGCCAGAGAGCTACGCAATCCGGACGCACTCTGTCATTTCTGCAGTGCTCACTGCAAAGAGACGCCGGAGACTGGGGATTGTGCTACGGCAGAGAATCGCATCAGTGTGTAAAGCCGTTTTAGATTTGAGGTAACAATGGATAATTTGAGAACAGCATTTAATACGAATGAAAAAATCATGAATCATCCGAGTGTGTTTATGCACCCATCACCGCAGGAAATGGGTGTGAACGAATGCGCTTTTTCAACGACCGATCAGCTGCTTTTTTCAGACCAGACGCGGACTCTGTGCGAGCACAACAGCTGCGGACAATTTGACGCGACATGGGCGTGCCCTCCGGCTGTGGGAAGCTATGAAAGCTGTGTGCTGAAATGTCTCTCCTATAAAAATGTGCTGATTTTTTCTACCGTCGCGGATTTGAAAGGGCGCTATAACGCAAGGGGCTGGCAGGATGCCCGTATCAGACACGAGGCAGTCACGGCCAGAGTAGCTCAGCAGTTTCGGACACATCGGCCGAACAGTCTCGTATTGTCGACAGAAGGGTGTCTGGTCTGTGACGCGTGCACCTACCCACACGAGCCTTGCCGGTATCCAGATAAGCTCTTTCCCTCAGTGGAGGGGTATGGGATTATTGTAATGGATATTGTGATCAAAACTGGCCTGCGTTATACCCATGGCCCGGAAACCCTGACGTATTTCAGCTTTATTCTTTTTTAAGACAAGCACAAAATCCTTTTTGTTATCATTTAAGTCTTTATCAATTTAGAAAGATTTGATATAATGAATAACCATAAAAGGAGGTATGAAGCCTTTGGGTTTTATAAAATCGAGTTGACTAAAATACAAATGCGCAAGGACAGCAGGCCCGAAGGATATAAAACATAAATATGACAAAAAAGAAAGTGAAGAAAAAAAGAAGCGCTGTGCGTGTCGTTGGTGACATTGTCATCATTTTGATCATTCTCGCCCTTTTAGGGGCGGCAGGGTGGATGCTTTATAAAGAGTTCTTTCCAAACAACACACCGATTCTTAAAATGCAGGTCATAAACCGCGAGGATAACAGCATCGACTGGGCGGCATTGCGTGAGGTAAACCCGGAAACCGTTGGCTGGCTGAGTATTGAAGGGACAAATATCGATACCCCTGTAGTACAGACAACCGATAATGATAAATATTTGTATACCTCATTCAACGGCGAGTCGGATGAAAGAGGCGTTCCCTTTTTAGATATGAATTACAAGTGGCAGCCCAGAAGCCAGAATTCGCTGATTTATGGGCATAGCACCATGCGCAGCGGCGTGCATGTCATGTTTGACGATTTGCTTTATTACTATAAAGACCCAAATTTTATTACAGAGCACAATAAAATTGTTTACAGAAGACCGCCAGAACTGGGCGGTGACGGCGTTTGGGAGATCTTTGCCGTGCTGGTGGTTGAGCAGGACTATGATTACAGACAGCTGGAATTTGCCGACGATGAAAGTTTTCTGGCCTATTACCAAAACATAAAAAACCAGAGCATTGTCGCGACCGATGTGAATGTACAGCCAGGTGATGAGATCCTTACACTGTCCACCTGTATCTTTAATGTCGGACTGAACGATGGCCGTTTAGCCGTAATTGCCCGTCGTGTTTCATAAAAACAACGCCGGGTCAAAAAATGTTACAAAAGCCGTATCATTGTGAATACGGCTTTTTTTACTTTCTCAGTCCCATTTTTCAAAGGATTTTATCTTTTCGGTCAGGACCTTAATATATTTCTCGCCGATGGCGCTTAAGCTGTGCTCGTTTCTGAGAATATATCCGGCGTGGAGCCGCTGGTCGTTGTCTAAAAAACGGACAGCCCTTACTTCACTCATGTTGGAATGCATACGGTCAGCATCGCTGTTGGTCAGGTCAGGGCCGATGCTGAAGCAGTTTGTGCCGCGGACAAGGGCGATTTTGGAGCATCGGTCAATGACATGAATGTTTTTATCCCAGATTTCATTAAACAAGATTTCCTCAGAAAAATGCAGCATGTTGTCCTCGCCCTGGTCATAGGTTACGAAGGGGTATTCTTTGAGCATATCCAGCGTCAGGGAGGTGTTTCCGCTCAGGGGGTGCTTTTTCCGCAGGAAAACATAAATGGTGAGCTGCCCCAGCTCACAGAAGGTTAAATTACTGGAATCAAGGAGCTTCTGCATGGTGTTGAGATAGTGCTCGTTAATACATAAAATACCAAGCTCACTGCGCCTGGACGCCACATCGTGTATGACCTCATGGGTTGGGCACTCGCGGATGGCGATGTCATAATGCCTGAGTTCAAGGTCCTCGACAATCTGTATGAAGGACATGACCGAGAAGGGAAGGCGTTGAGTGGAAACAGAAAAACGCATGGGCAGGGTTTTTCGGTGCTTGTACCGCCTTTCAAGATATTCGCTCTGCTCCACAATATCCTTGGCGTGGTTTAGAAAGTCTTGTCCCTCAAAGGTGACCTCAATGCCACGGTTATTTCGTCTGAAAATTGAGATGCCAAGCTGCTGCTCCACCTCACGCACCGCTGTTGAAAGCGTTGACTGTGAGACAAAAAGAGACTTGGCGGCAGCGGAGATCGAGTGGTGCTTTGCGATCTCGACAATGTATTTCATGTTTTGCATAGAGATCATATTTATACTATTCCTTTCCTCTGTTTTAATTATACTATCAAAAAATACGATAGCTGGCAATCAAAAATTGAGTTAATTGCAGTGGTTGTGAATTATCAGATATCGTGATATAATATAGCAAAATTACATAGAAGACTTGTTGCATGAAAACCGGTGAGAATCCGGTACGGTGCCGCCACTGTAAGGGGGAGCCGCTGTAAGTTTTATCAACACTGGAGAGCATTCTCTGGGAAGTTGTTACAGCTGGCAATGAACCCAAGTCAGGATATTTCAACATTTCTTGTCTATACCTAACCTAACGGATCATTAGGAGAGGGTGTTGCTTATGTTGAGGAACTCTTCTGATGAATCGGTCAGAAGAGTTTTTTTTATGGGAGAAATTATGGAAAAGAGCAGTAAGAGAATCGCGTTTTATGGAAAGGGCGGTATTGGAAAGTCGACCATTGCGGCCAATGTTTCCGCCGCTTTCGCAAAAATGGGGAAAAGGGTGCTTCACATCGGCTGTGATCCTAAGTCGGATTCAACCCGGTGCCTGATGAGAAAGCGGATTCCCACAGTCATCCAAAAGCTGAATGAAAAAGGAGAACAGGTGACGGTACAGGATATCCTGTTTATGGGAGAGACGGGGGTGGCATGTGTAGAGGCTGGAGGACCGGAGGCAGGCATTGGCTGTGCGGGAATGGGGATCTCTACTACCCTGGAGACCCTTGAAAAGCTGGGAATATTTGAAGAGAGCTGGGATTTAATCCTCTATGATGTTTTAGGCGATGTGGTCTGCGGTGGATTTTCAATGCCTATGAGAAAAAAGTGTGTGGATCAGGTGTATATTGTCACCTCCTCTGAGCTGATGTCGCTTTACGCCGCCAATAATATCATGATGAGCATTGTGCGGTATTCTGCCCGGGCACAGCCCCTGCTTGGCGGACTGATCCATAACCGGGCCAGGCCTGGTACAGACCATCGGGCTGTCGAGCGCTTTGGTGAGCTGACAGGCAGCCTGATTGCGGCCTCTGTCAGCCAAAGTGATACGCTTCGGCTTGCCGACTATCAGAAGACAACTGTTTTTGAGCAGGACGAAGGTGAAGCACTGCAAAAAAGTTTTATGACACTGGCCAGAGCCATAGCCCGTCAGGAGGCCGGGACACTCCCGAAACCCCTTTCTGATGCAGAGATGGACAGTCTGGGCGAAATACTCTATCAGTTTGAGAAGGAGAACCATCATGAGCACAGCAACGGTTGAGAAAGCACAGCCAGGAATGGGAGATGAAGCGCTGTCCAGACTTCTTTTCCAAACTGAAGGTGTGCGCGTTCTGGCAGTGGGGCCGCCGGCCTGTCTCCGAATTCTTTATTTCAGGGCAATGGAGAAAGAAGCCCTCAGCCGCCTGAGACTCTGTCCAGTCTCCAGGCTAGAGTATACACTTGGCAGCTGCGCGCACAGAGTCCGCGGTATGCTCGAGGAGCTTGTTACGACCAGAGGGACAAAGGGGGTGGTGCTCTATGTTTCCTGTCCAGATATTCTTATACAGACCGATTTTGAGACGCTGGTATCAGAAGCGGATAATCCTTATAATGTGCCGGTCGCTGTTTTCAGACGGGGTCCTATGGAAAAACGGAAGAAAAAGTCTGTGGAACGGCTTGAAGAAATCATTCAGGGATTTGGACACGCTCAGGAAAACCACAAAGAAGGAAAAGAGGAGCGCCTCTGTCCGCTGCCGCCTCTGGCAGCAGATTACAGCGGCGCGCTGACTGCTTTTGAAGGGGACCGCTCGATCTGCGCCTGTCTGGTAACAGGCGCGGGCTGTGCCTCCTGTCCACGGTCCATTGATGATTTCAGAGAACAGCCTTTCTGGTATTCAAGAATGAACGACCTCCAGGTGACACTTGGCGCGGCTGAGAGCATCGAGAAGGGCATAGACGCCGTCATGCAGGAAGAAAACAGGCAGTCTGCGTTCATTGTGGGCACACCGCTAACTGTTATGACGGGTCTTGACGACAGCTCTTTTCCTTCGCTTAAGGAAAAAATATTCATCCAGACCAACGGCTTTCAAGACGCCCTTGAGGGAACACAGCAAGCGCTATCCAACGTTTCAAGAAAGCAGATGCGGCGTTGTAAGCGCACCGAAAAGCGAATCAATTTTGTGGGGTATACGCCCTTTGTTTTTGGAAACCAGCGGCAGTTTGCTGCGCTGGTACGTGAGCTTGCCCAACTGGGCTATGCTGTCTGCTGGCTGGGAGGCGGAAAGCTTGCTGAACTTAGAGAAGCGCCCAAAGCGAGTGTCAACTGGGTTATCTCAGAAGTGGGCCTTGAGCTGGCGAAGTGGATGGAAAAACAGTATGGTACGCCGTGGTTTTATCAGATGCCTGTTAGCGTGAGCGGTGTCAGGGCCGCTTATCAATATCTGGAAAGCATAACAGGAGACGCTGCGTTCCGGAGATGCCCCCAGGACACAGTGCCTTTTAAGCGGGAGCAGAGAAATGCAGTGATGATAGGGGATCATGAGCTGAACCGGCAGATGAGTACGGCCCTGAAAAATGAATTTTATGTTGAGTGCGCCATTGTCGAAAAGCTTCCTTCCCAGTGGGGTCTTGCCGGAGAAGTGGATTATGTTGTCGCGGATCCGCTGTATTTTCAGTATCTTCCTGAAAATACAGCGGTTAAGGTTCCCTTGCCCTTCCCAGCCCTCAGTGGAAACCGTTATATAAAGGGGGATTACTGTATTATCGGCCGAGAAGGCTGTCAGTATTTAAAACAGTTTTTTATGTAATTAAAAATAAAGGAGTTTAAAATGAAAAAAACATGGTTAAAAGCAGCAGGCCTGTGTCTGGCTGTCAGTTTGATTTTTGGAGGCTGCGCCAGCAGCGGAAAAACCGCGGAGAGTACCGACAAAGCCGAGGCGCGTGTTATAACCGATGAGGGCGGTAACCAGGTAGAGCTGCCGGAAAAGATTACAAAGGTAGCCATCACCCCGATTCCATGGGCATCGGCTGTGTGGACGGTTGACGGGGGAAGTGACAGGATTGTGTCCATTAACCCCAGCGCGATGGCCCAGTATAAAAAAAGCTTTATGACCAAACTTGCGCCGGAATTTGCAGAGATTTCCACTGGAGAAATCTCCCAGGATTTTTCCATTAATATCGAGGAACTGATGAAGCTTTCGCCAGAGGTGGCGTTTATCTGGAATGACCAGGAGGCCGAGGCCGAAAAGCTGAAAGCGGTTGGTATTACGCCTGTTATGTTAAACTATGCCGAAAACCTTGAGAACCTGAAAAAGGATTTAACACTGGTGGGAAAGGTTCTGGACAAGGAGGATTTTGCCCAGAAGCTCATCGATTACCACAATGATACCGAGACGTATTTTACCAATAAAAAGGATCAGGTTGCCGCGGCAGATCAAAAGAGCGTTCTCTACCTGCAGAATAAGAAACTGAGCGTAGCGGGGTCAAAAAACATTAATAACTATCTGCTTGAGCTGACAGGCGGCCGGAATGTTGCCGCTGGTTTAGAGAAAAAGTGGGCAGAGGTAAATATGGAGCAGATTATGGAATGGAACCCTGAGATTATCTACCTTTCAAATTTTGACGATACCATGCCAGAGGATTTGTATGAAAATAAAATCGAAGGACAGGACTGGAGCAATATCGACGCGGTCAAAAACCACCGCGTTTACAAAACACCAGTAGGGATTCTGCGCTGGGATGCCCCCTGTGTGGAGACGCCGCTGATGCTCAAGTGGATGGGTAGCATCCAGCAGCCGGAAATCTTTTCAGATTATGATATCCGGAGTGACATTAAGGATTTTTACAAAAAGTTTTTTGATTACAATTTAGCCGATGAAGAGATTGACGCCATTTATAATGTGAAAGTAAACCAGTAAAATTTGAAGGGGAGAGAATATGAATACAGCGGGACTTAAAAAGAAAATCAACCAGAAATACTATGCTGTTTTCGCTGGACTGATCCTCGTTTTGGTTTTATCCGGAATTCTGGCTTTGTGCTTGGGCCGTTACTGGATACCCTTTTTAGATGTGGTTAAGGTGATTCTGTCCAGGGTTTTTCCGATTTCAGGGAGCTGGGACGCCAACACAGAAAGTGTGGTTATGACCCTTCGGCTGCCGCGTGTAGCGGCAGCTGTCCTGGTCGGCGGCTCTCTGGCTCTTTCCGGTGCAGTTTATCAAGGTGTTTTTCAAAACCCTCTGGTGGCGCCGGATCTGCTGGGTGTATCCTCCGGGGCCTGCATTGGGGCGGCCCTCGCCATTCTTTTTAGCGTTGGCACCTTTGGTGTGCAGGTTGGCGCTTTTATCGGCGGCATTATCGCAGTCATGATCACAACTGCTATTCCCAAGGTTATCAAAAATAACTCCAATATGATGCTGGTGCTGGCAGGCATCATTGTCACAGGGCTTATGAACTCCATTATGGGGATCATTAAGTACATCGCCGACCCCGAGACACAGCTGGCGGAAATCACCTACTGGCAGATGGGCAGCATTGCAAAGGTGCTGCCAAACAGCCTTCTGATGATCTGTCCCGCGGTGCTTATCTCCACAGTGGTATTGATGGCCATGCGATGGCGAATTAACGTGCTGTCCCTCGGAGAGACAGAGGCAAAAAGCCTGGGGATCACCATCAAAACTACAAGGATGATCGTGATTGTCTGCGCGACACTGCTGACAGCCTGCTCTGTCTGTATCTGTGGGACCATTGGCTGGGTTGGGCTGGTTGTGCCGCATCTCGGCAGGCTTTTGGTGGGGCCGGATAACATGAAACTGCTGCCAGTCTCCTTTGTGGTCGGGGGGATCTTTTTGCTGGTGGTGGATACCATCGCCCGAACACTCACAAGCGCCGAGCTGCCCTTGAGCATCTTAACCGGACTGATTGGTGCGCCCTTCTATTTTTATCTGCTTAAAAAACAAAGGATGAACCTCTCATGAAGCTGGAAGTCAATAATCTTAGTTTTAAATATTTAAACAGCTGTGTTATTTTTGAACAAGTGAATTTTGAGCTTGAAAAAGGTCAGATACTGTCAATTTTAGGGCCGAACGGCGCAGGAAAATCGACATTGTTGAATTGTATTGGAAATTTGATCACGCCGCAGGAGGGGAAGATAAGGTTGAATGGGGAAGAGGTCGATAAAATGTCCCCCAAAAAGGTAGCTCAGAGAATTGGCTATGTGCCGCAGATTCATGTTCCCACCTACGAGTATACAGTCAGAGAGTTTGTGGTCATGGGGCGCACTCCCTATCTTGGAAAAATGCGTTCCCCGGGTGACGCCGATTATGAGCAGGTAGAGCGGGCGCTGGATATGGTCGGCATAAAGCATCTTGTTGAAAAGCCCTACACGCAGATCAGCGGTGGTGAAAGACAGCTGGTAACCATTGCCAGAGCCATCGTTCAGGAGCCGGACTTTATCCTTTTGGATGAGCCGACAGCTCACCTGGACTTTGGCAACCAGATTAAGACCATGCGCCTTGTCAAAAAGCTGGCTGAAAATGGATTTGGTATTATCATGACAACACATAATCCCGATCAGGTTTTTTACACCGGTGGGTTCGTTGCGCTCTTAGACCGGCAGGGAAGACTGCACTGCGGAGTGCCAGAGGATATTCTCACTGAGCCGTCTCTCACACAGCTCTACCAGGAAAGAGTCTGTGTGTTTTATTCGGATGAGCTGAAACGCAGGGTGTGTATATCGGGAATTTAATAGATGAAAGGGTTATAAAAAACGCAGCGGGTACTTAGCGACGTGTACCTACTGCGTTTTTATTTATTTAAACTGGCCCAAATATTCCTGGCTCATGGTTTCGGCCGCGGCAATTAAGGTGGCGGTGCTTTTTAAAGCGACATGATAGTGTGTCTGGACACCAACCTTTTCGCTCTCAATAATACCAGCTTCCTTCAATATTTTTAAATGCTGGGAAAGATTGGGCTGGCTGAACTCAAGGTTCTCTTTCAGCTCACAGACACAATGGGGCTTGTCCAATAAAAATTTGACAATTTTCAAACGGATCGGGTGGCCCATTGCTTTTAATATTTTGACGGATAACGCTCCAATATCCATATTAAGCCTCTTTTCTATAATAATATAATTGATCTATTATATTATGATTATATAGGAAGAACGGCTAAAAGACAAGAGACTTTGTGAATTAATAAAAAAGAGGTCGTTTTTCCCAAATAAAATACCTTGACTTTCTTCGGTAAAGGTAATATTATAAATATATAATTAAATAATTATATAAAGAGGTGCTAATATGAATGAAGACTTGCCAGGGTTTATAATGTGTGTATGTACAGGAAAATGTCCGGGATTTCAGGCAATGGATATTTGGGATTTTATTAATCAAGTGCGTGTGGAGTTGCCGGTAGAGTATGCCATCATTCATCCGCAGCTGTGTGAGGAGGATGGAGACCGTTTTTGGGCAGATTTTTTAAAAACGCACCAAAAGCTTGTGATTGGCGCCTGCGCGCCGAATATGCAGCGCAAGATGTTTAAAGAGGCCTTTAAGGAGGCTGGTCTCGATATTGAAAAAGACGTGCTTATGCTGGATATTCGGGATATGACAAATGAGCAGGCATTTGAAAAGGTTGAAAAAGCTCTGGATGCCGTGAGACTGGAGGTTTAAGGATGAGTGATACAACATTTATGGGAGTGGAACGAAACCGGATTGACTGGTCACCCCGCATTGACTACAGCAAATGTAACGACTGTATGGATTGCATGGATTTCTGTCCGCACCAGGTATTTGAAAAGCAGGTGGGCAGCGCGCATCAGCTGGCGGTAAAAAATCCGGATAACTGCGTTGTTTTTTGCCGCGCCTGCGGAAAGACCTGTGGACCTGGCGCCATCACATTTCCGGATAAAGCAGCGGCAACTCAGGCCATTAAAGCCATGCGCAGGGAGGACAAAGAATCATGAAAAAAGATTTTTGTGTGCTTCCCTGTAATGGGCTGGACAAATTTGCCGGCTTACTGACCCGCGAGGTGGCCCTCAAGCTTTTGGAGGATGGCGACCATGAGCTGATATGCCCGGTGCTGTACCACGCCGCAGAAAAACGTTACCAGAAGGCGCTGGCTGAAAAGCCCCTGCTGGTCATCGACGGCTGTAATACGAAATGTGCCAGTAAGCTGGCCGCCGAAGGGCATTTAAGAGTGGCGGAACGAATCAACGTGAGCGAGAGCGCAAGGGAAAGAGGCTTCTCGTTAACAGACTATCTGGAAATGGATGAATCCGTTGAGATTTTTATAAATACACTTATCGAGGGCTTTGAGGAAAAGCCTGACGAGGGTAAGGCCTCGTCCTTTGAAATGCCGGGTCTGGTCCATTACAAGAAGTTTTCTAAAGGAAAGTTTATTTTTAAAGTGCCTGAAAACTATTATTACTTTAATGAGAATGATTGCTGGGCGCTTGTTAAAAACGGGATCGCCCGGGTGGGCGTGACGGATTTTATTCAGCAGAACCTGTCCGATATTTTGTTCGTGGATTTTCCAGAGGTTGGGAGGAAGCTTGAACAGTTTGACGATGTGGGATCAGTGGAGTCTGGAAAATCAATTTTCGAGCTGGTTTCACCGGTCAGCGGTGTGGTTACAGCCATTAATACAGAACTGGAGCAAGCCCCTGAAATTGTCAACGAAAGCCCCTATGAAGGAGGATGGATTGCAGAAATAAGGCTGACTCACTGGGATGAGGACGCCGAAATGCTTATCCGTGATGAGGCGTATTATGAAATCATGAAAAGGAAGGTGGAGGAAATTGAACTCTAGAATAAAGGTTATTCCATGCAGCGGGATCGGAAAGGTGCTTGGGCTGATTGCCCGTGAAGCGGCCTTAAAGGTAACTGGTGAATTGCTGCCAGAGGAAACAGAAAGCCTGTGTCTGGCCCATATTGTTACTGGCGATGATGAGGTGGTTTCGAAGATAGAGGGACAGCCCTGTATTACCATTGACGGCTGCGCTAAATGCTGTGCGCAGAAAAGTGTAGAAGCTGCTGGAGGAAATATCTGTAATAAGCACCGTGTAGTTGATTTTATGAAATCGCATCGGGGAGAGGAACACGGCACCGGAACCCGTCTGACAGAGGACGGCTGGAGGTTTGCTGGTGAGCTGGCCGAAGTTATGGCAGAAGAAGCGAAAGCAGAATTGGAGGGATAACAGGCGATGGGTGAACAGAATATTGGAATAATTGCGTGCAGCGGCGAGGAATGTCTGGGCGGAACCCTTTCACGTTTGGCAGTCCGCAAAATGATGGAGGAACTGAGACCTGGAAAGGTCAGCACCTTGTGCCTGCCGTTGTTCATTGCAGGTGGCGAGCAGGAGCGGGCCTTTGCTCAAAACCATCCAACCATATCGGTGGATGGCTGCAGCAGGTGCTGTGCCAGACGCGCCATTGAAAAATACAGCGGAGCCGTAGCAGGAATGGTCGATGTAGAGACGCTCCTTGGAAAAAAGACGGCGCTGAATGACAGTGTCGTTTCGACAAAAGACTTAACTCCTGAACAGCTCGAGCTTGTGAACGAGATAACAAAAGAAATCATCCGGATTTTTGACACATTATGAGAATGGACAAACTATTTTGTAAAAAGGCTTTTCATGATTGGAACAGGATCATGAAAAGTCTTTTTTAATTGGTCTTTTAAAATAAATCTTAAGGAAAACTTAAAGGTGGAACACCCATAAATTCCCAATGGTTACCATTTGGAAACTACCCCACAATATTGTGCCTTCTTCACAGTAGCACAGTCTTGTTTTATGATATAGGCATGAAAAGAAATCAGCGAAAATGAATAATTATAAAACATGAAACGAGGTGAGCATATTGTTTTTCAGCAATAGGATGAGAAAAGAAAATGACGAAGCGCGAAAAATCTGCTGGCTGAGAAACGCCATTGAAACAGCGGACGCTGTGCTGATCGGCGCAGGAGCCGGTTTGTCGGCCTCTGCGGGGATAGCCTATTCAGGGGAGCGCTTTGAAAAGCTTTTCCCGGATTTTATAAAGGCTTATCATTTTCCGGATATGTATTCAGCAGGGTTTTATCCTTACGATACACCCGAAGAACATTGGGGATACTGGAGCCGGTATATTTACCATAATCGCTATGAAGAACATGATCGCGGGCCTTATGAAACTCTTCTTAAGCTTGTTGGACACAGAGATTATTTTGTGATTACAACAAATGTGGATCATCAGTTCCAACTGTCAGGCTTTGATAAGAAAAGGCTGTTTTATACCCAGGGGGACTATGGCCTATGGCAGTGTTCAAAACCCTGTTGTGATAAAACCTGGGACAACGAGGCCGCAGTTAAGAGAATGGTTGCCGAGCAGAGGAACCGCAGGGTTCCATCCTGGCTTGTGCCACGCTGTCCTGTGTGCGGCGCGCCAATAATGATGAATCTCCGCTGCGATAACACATTTGTCCAGGATAAGGGCTGGTACGCGGCTCACAGCCGATATGAGGATTTTATCCGGCGCCATAAAAACATGAAGCTCTTATTTTTAGAACTGGGGGTTGGTGGTAATACGCCAGTGATTATTAAGTATCCATTTTGGCGGATGGCTGCAGCAAACCCAAAAGCGTCCTACGCCTGTATCAATTTAGGCGAGGCTGTCTGTCCTCAGGATATCGCAAAGCAGTCTGTCTGTATCGATGGTGATATTGGAAAAGTGCTTATGGAAGTTAAAAACTGCAGTGGTATGGACATTGAGGCGGTATGAGCGCTAGCGTGTTAAAGAAAAAAAGTAAGGAGTAGACAATGAAAAAAATAACAGGATTATTTGTGTGCGTTTTGATTGCGGGTTTGGTTTTGGCCGGCTGTTTCGGTCGGGGAGGCGGAGATCAGGGGGGAGAAGCCCCGCTTAAGGTCGCCATGGATCTGAAGTTTCCACCTTTTACAGAAATGGACGAAAAGGGTAATCCCAAGGGGATAGAAGTGGATATCGCCAACGCCTTCGGCGATTACATCGGACGTGAGGTCGAGATTGTCAATACAGATTTTTCCATGCTTATTCCAGCATTGGAAACCGGAGAAGCGGATATTGTCATCTGCGATATGACTGTCAATGAGGAGCGCAAAGAAGTGGTTGATTTTTCAGAGCCTTATCTGTATGGCCGCACTCTGGCACTGATGCGCAAGGATTTTGCAAGACAGAACAATATTACAGATGAGATGAAACCAGAAGACTTCTTTTCCATCAAGGACGCCAGGTATGTTGGGCTGGCGGGGACGATCTCCGTATCAGTTCCCCAGAGCTATGGCGTACCAGTTGAAGAAATTACAGATGTGGCCAGCGGATTGATGGAGATAAATAACGGAACGGCTGATGTGATGGTGGGAGCAAATACAATCATTGGTAATCACTATGCTTATCCGGATACCACTCAAATTTACTGGGGCATTGAAGAATACAGCCAGTCTGCGATGGCGGTTAAAAAGGGCAACACCGAGCTGCTGAACCAGGCCAATGCATTTGTAAAAACCATGTACGAGGACAAAGGATTTTACAAAGCAGCCGGTGATAAATACGATGAGGAAATCCATCATTATTTAAAGGACGACAGCCTGGGCATTGATTTTATCATTTATCCGCCGCAGCAATAGGAAAGGATGTGCAGAATATGGTAAGAAAGTACAGCAGGCTGCTGCAATACCTGGCGGCAGGTGTTCTGTTCCTGCTTTTGATCCTCTATGTTCTGGGTAATACCACCGATCATCCGCGGTACTATCTGATTCTTGACCAGTGGCCCCTGCTTTTGAGTGGCATTGGCTATACGCTGCTGGTAAGTGCTGTTACCCTGGTTCTTAGCGCTGTGCTGGGCTTTGTGATTTATCTGATGATGAAAAGCCGTGTTCCGTTTATAAGGGGGATGGCGGTTGTTTTCAGAGAGATCATTATGGGGACGCCGCTTTTGGTTATGGTGTTTCTGGCTGTCTATGTGCTGGGGGAGGCTGTGCATATCAGCAGCAAATTTGTGTTGGGCATTGCAGCTTTAACGCTTTACACGGCCCCCTATGTGGCCAACTCCTACCAGAGCGCAGCGGAGGTGATTGATGAGGACCAGTATGTCGTCATGGAGCTCTACCATTTTACAGGCTTTCAGAAGTATTTCTATGTCATTCTGCCTCAGATGGTAAAGCCCTTATTGCCAGCGTTCATCAATCACCTCTCAGGGATCATCAAAGGCTCCGCCCTGCTAAAGGTCGTGTCCTTTCCGGAAATTGCCTATGTGATCACAGTGATCGCAGCGAAAAACTGGGCCTCGGTCGAGGGTTACCTGGTAATGTGGATAGCTTATCTGGCTGTCACGATTCCGTTGTCGCTTTTAGCGCAGCTTATTGGAAGGAGGCTTTCACGATGAGGATAGTGCTCGAACAGGTTACAAAAAAATATGACGCCAGTATCCTGAAAAATTTGAATCTTTTAATCGAGGATAAAAAGGCAGTTGGTGTTATGGGCGCTTCCGGCTGCGGCAAATCGACCTTGCTGCGTCAGCTGGCAGGCATCGAGTTTCCAGAGGAGGGAACCATAAAGGTGAATGACACAGTGGTATCCCCAAAAACTGTTCAGGCATACCAGCAAGAGATTGGTGTTGTGTTTCAAAAACACAACCTCTTTCCCCATCTTACGCTCAGAAAAAACATTCTGCTGATTCTTGAAAAGATTAGGGAGATAAGTCCAGAAGTGGCTAAGCTTAAGGCCAGCGCGCTCCTTGACCAGTTTCACCTCACTGAGCAGGCAGATAAACTGCCCCGTCAGGTGTCAGGAGGCCAGGCCCAGCGGGCAGCCATCGCCAGAGCGTTATGCACAGAGCCAGATCTGCTTTTTCTTGATGAACCGACAGCAGCCCTTGATCCTATCCTGACAGGTGAGGTTCTGGAGGCCGTCACAGAGCTCAAGAATCTTGGAAAAGACTGCATTTTTATCACACATGAGATTGATTTTCTCAAAAGGTTTGCAGACTATTTTGTGTTTATGAACCGAGGAGAAATCGTTGAGCATGGGCCGATAGGATTGCTCGAGTCGCCTGAAACAGACAAGCTGGCCACTTTTTTGAGAAGGGAGAGATAAGAAATGCTCGGTGTTTTATACGAGTCAGAGGAATGGTCAAGCTACAAGCTTCTTGAAGAAATTCAGGACTCTGGAATCGAAGCCTGTCTCATCAACCTTGAGGAAGATCAGGCCCTTGGAATGATCAGCCACTGTGATCTGCTTGTCAGCCGGATATTTGCCAGTGCGCAGTTCAGAGCGCATCAGAAATCGCTTGCGCGTATGCCGGAAATTATAAGACAGGCAGAGTGTGAAGGCATTCCAATGATCAATCCGCCACAGGCGCATTTTTATGAAACCAGTAAAGCCTTGAGTACAGCCTTTCTCAGACAAAAGGGCATCGCGGTGCCAGATGTTTACGGCGTGTTTTTTCCTGATGAGATTGATCCGGGGAGCCTCAGCTATCCCTGTATCATCAAACCAGACTGCGGGGGAAGGACCACCTACACGTCGATCATCAATGAGGCAGAGGCGTTATCACAGGCCATGGCAGAGATACCGGCGATCCGTATGATCGCAGAGGAATATATCCGTCCTGTCTATGGCTATATCACACGGGTCGAGGTGATCGGTGGAGAATGCCGCCTCATTTTAAAACGCAGTGTAACACCGGACGGCTTATCGGCCTATCACCTGGGTTCTGCTTATAGCCACTATACCGATTGTCCCGAAAAGCTCAGACAGACAGCGGTAAGGGCAATGGTGTTTCTAGACATTGAATTCGGGAGCCTTGATATTATTGAAACAGAAGAGGATTTTTATATTATTGATGTGAACGCTGTATCCAACGCGTCGGAGGACAATATCGGGATGTTTGACTTTGACCTAATGAAAGAAACAGCGGCTTATATCGCGAAACGTTACAGAGAAATGGAGAGATGAAATGATGACAATAAAGGAAATTTACGAAAATTTTAACCAGATTGGCTGTCTGACTTTCTCAACTCTGGCGGAGAATGGCTATGTGGAATCCCGCATCGCCCACTTTTTCGCTTTTGATGAGGACGGTCTGTATTTCAGAACCATGGACGTCAAGCCGTTTTACAGAGAGCTGAAGCAGACGGGTAAGGTCAGTGTGTGTGGTATGTACCCCAGCAGTCAGGTGAGCCATGATGAAAATAATCTGCCCTCCTTTGTGCCGGGCTATACCATGCGGATCACTGGTGACATACGGGAGCTCACAATGGACGAGGTGGCGGAAAAGGCAAAAAGCAACCGGGATTTTAACGTGGCGGCCTATGACATTAAAAAATATCCCCGGACACGTATTTTCGTGCTATGCCGGGCATGGGGAGAACGGTATGACTTTGATTATGCAAAAGAAAAGCGGGATCATAAGCTGGAGCGTGAGCGATTTGCCTATGGTGGAATGCCTTATGTGAATCCAGGCCTGGCCATAACAGATGCCTGCATCGAGTGTGGGAAATGTGCGGAGATATGTTCCTTTAACGCCATTGAGAAGGGTGATCCCTACCGGATCAACGGAAATCGGTGTGATGAGTGTGGCAACTGCTTTCATGACTGTCCAGTAAGCGCCATCATCTCAAAAGGATGAGGCTTGATAATTTATGTACAGCTTTTTAATAAAAATGGCCGTATGGATAGGGATTCCCATCCATGCGGCCATTGATTATTTTAAAAGCGGCATACTGCCAGTAAGCTTGTTCACTTTCTTTTTGGGGCCGCAGATAGCAACGCCCATATACTGAAGATCGGTCTCTGGTGAGTCTGCCATCAGATTGATAAATGCATCGTAATCATTGCATCCCTGCGCCAAATCTGAAAAATCCACAACAGTCATATCGTTAAAATCGGAGGTATAGAGCCTTTGGCGGATTTCCCGGATGCTGTCTTTATTTCCTTTCAAGACAGGAATGGGAAAGGCGATAATGCCAAGATGCGCATTTCCGTTTTGATCCGTTACATCACAGCCCACAATGTCCGGCCTTTTTTTGCCAAGGGTGATTCCCAGGATAGCGGCGGTATTAGCTATGATACCCAGAGGGAGTTCTTCATCAATAATCATAACACTTTTTTCATTTTCCAAGTTCATTTTCAGTCTCCTTTTTGGTTGCTGAAATTCATTTTACACGTTAAAATAAAAAAAGGCTTGAACGATATTCTTTTAATGAGTGGATTGTTTTTAAGGCTTAAGAAGCGAGTAATTCAGCAGGTTCTTCGAGACATCTTCATCTCTTATGGACTGCATTATAGTACTGCTCAAATTTTTCGATAAATGTTTCCTTTTTGTCGAAGAGAAAGGTCAAAATAGTATGATTATAACATAAGCGGGCTGTTTTGAAATCACAGGGTTCTATTTAGTGCTTTCTTTTACTCCTGAAAAAGGATAAAATAGTGGAATAAAAAGACATTATGGATAAGGGAGGAAAATATGCCCATTGTTATCACTGCACTGTTGTCCTTTGCGGGGACGAACATTGATGATATTTTAATTTTGACCCTGCTTTTTTCAAGGGCAGAGACAGCGGCGGATAAGAGAAGAATTGTCCTTGGCCAGTATCTGGCAGTTTTGACGCTGACCTTTTTCAGCCTTTTCTTTGGCTACAATATTTCCTTTGTTCCCCATGTGTATATCGGTCTGTTCGGCTTGATTCCAATTTTTCTTGGGCTGGGCGCAGTATGGCGGCTTAGAAATAAGAAAAATGATAAAACAGCGGGGAGGAAGGAAGCGCAAAAGGAACTCGTAAAGTTAATAGGGATGCTTGAAAAAATATTTCCGGCAGATATTCTGTACGTTTATTTTCTAACGCTGGCAAACGGGGCAGACAATGTGAGTGTTTATATCCCTCTGTTCACAAATCTGAGTGCTGTGGAAATCATAACTGTTATTGTGATTTTTGTGATGTTGATTGGTTTCTGGTGCTTTCTTGGAATGAAAATAGGCCAATATCCACTGATCAGGAAGTTTCTTGAAAAATATAAGGATGTGCTCATACCCGTTGTATTCATTGGGCTGGGGATTTACATCTTGTTGAAAAGCGGCACGCTTGGCTTGCTGATGGCGGGGTAAAAAACTCGGCGAAATAAATTGCCCCATCCTCGGACTTGAATTCTGGGGATGGAGCAGATTCTGTATCAAAAGAACATCTTAGAGAGCCGCAAGTCCTGCCTGGGCGACGCTCTCGTCTTCAGCAACACTACCGCCGCTGACACCAATGGCACCAATAATACGATCCCCGTCTATAATCGGAAATCCACCGCCAAATGTCACAATTCTACCTTCACAGCAATTGCCAAGACCAAAGAGTTCGCCGGCTTCCTTAGCAGCATCCCCTGCAACAGAGCTCGGCATTTTTAATGAAGCGGCTGTATAGGCCTTGTTTTGGGCAATGCTTATACTTGCTAGTAAAGAATCTTCCATACGGTGGACTAAAACAGTGTTTCCGCCCATATCGCACACCGCGATTACCATAGGTACATCAATTTCCACAGCCTTTTTTTCGGCTGCTGCGGCCATTTTTTTGGCCATTTCCAATAGTTTACCTGTCTGAGTCATTTTAATCTCCTTTTTTAATATAATCTACCAATTTGCCAAACAGATACTAACAATTATATTATACATGTTTTGCAATTCGATTACAATTAGTTTCGCCATAATTTTGTTCCTTCTAAAGTAAAATGCCCTGATCTTAAGAAAAATGGTTATGTGTTTGCAAAATAAAGTTTTGAAGGGACTATATGGAAGTTGCCAGCGGCTTTTTTATAAATCCTTTAGGGCTTCTTTCCGGAACAGCTTTGGATCTTTGTTGAACTGATCCTTCTTGCTCTTCAGAAAGCTTTTAAATTCGGCCCATGTGCCCTGGGTCATATCGCCCTCATGGATCACAAAGTTCTGGTGCTTTGTCTGCAGTGTGATGAGACTTTCTGCCATATCGCATTTAATGATTTCACCATAGGCAAAGATCATTTTTTTATCACGAAAGAGGATTTCAAGTTTTTTGGGTGTAAAAGTAAAGGCTCTTACTGAAAAGTACCGGTCTGGCCAAAAATGAGCCGAGAACTTTATGAGCAACGGGTTAAGCTTTCCAAAGAAGAACAGCGCGCCAAGCACACCGCTGATCAGGCGAAACGCAAACAGGCCAAGATAGACAAAATCCCCGCCGGCAAAAAGCTTTATCTGCAGATAGACCATAAAGAGGGTATAAACAGTAAAAATAAGAACAAAATAGCTTACAATGCGCAGCGGTTCGGAAGGCCCCATGCTGAAACGATTGTATTTTTTATTGAGCAGCAACAAATCCTGAAGGTCGGCTGTTACAGATGCTTTAAAAGACTTCATATAAAAGGCTCCTAATGATTTTTATTAAACTTCTCCACTATTTTAACATAGCTGATGATGAAATAACAGTAAAAATTAAGACATGCGGGGCGCCAATACGGGTTTAACTTTATTTTGAAGGCCATTTATACTATAATATAATCAGTATTTGAATTTTATGGGCACAATTGATGCCGGGGGTAAGGATATGACTGGTAAGACTGTTTTAATTGTCGATGAAAATCCTGCTGAAAACACTTTGCTGGACAATATTTTAAATAAAAGCTATAAGGTTATCATTTCAAAAGAAAACGATACCGCTTTGAAGTTTCTTCAGCAGAATAAGTCAATGGTGGCAGTGGTTATTTTTAGCTATGCTTTGTTTTATGGGATGCTGCCGGCGCTTCGGACTGTGCTGTGGGACATACAGGCTTCGCGGGGTACAGGTGTTTTAGTATTGACAGATGCGGACAACCCGATCATGGAGGAACAGGCCCTCAAGCTGGGCGCGACAGATATCCTGTCCAGACCCCTTGATCCACGGCTGATCAGACAGCGTGTCCGAAATACCTCGCTTCAAAGCAATTTAAAGTCCCTGGAGGAATACGATTCTCTGACAGGGCTGTTGAATAAAGATACCTTTTACAAAAATGTCCATGAAATTTTAACGGCTTACCCCGAAAAAGCTTATACCATCCTTTGTTTTGATATTGAACGTTTTAAGGTTATTAACGATTTATTCGGCGCAGAGGCGGGAGACCGCTTGCTTCAGTATATCGGTGATGAATTAAATGCCTGGTCAACGGAAAAGAATGGCTGTGCCGGGCGCATTGTAGCGGATGTTTTCGCAATTTTACTGCCAGATGTGCAGGGATCTGCGGACAGCATTGCACAGAGGCTGACCGATGGCCTCGAGCAATACCCGTTGGATATGGAAATATCCGTGGCCGCAGGCTTATATCATATTGATGATGCGAGTCTGCCAGTCAGCCGAATGTGTGACCGGGCGATCCTTGCGCTTAATTCCGTAAAGGGGAATTACCTGAAACGTGCCGCCGTTTATGACAATCATCTGAGAAGCTCTCTGATCGAGGAGCAGGAAATTGTCAATGAGATGGCACATGCTCTCGCAAACCGACAGTTTCAGGTGTATATGCAGCCAAAATGCGATATGCGCACCAATAAAATTATTGGCTGTGAAGCACTTGTCCGGTGGATTCACCCTGAAAAGGGAGTTATCAGCCCTGCTGCATTCATTCCGGTTTTTGAACGGAACGGCTTTATTTTAAAACTGGACGCCTATGTGTGGGAGGAAGTCTGCCGTTTGATAAAGAACTGGATTGACAACGGGCACAAACCTATACCGACCTCGGTAAACGTTTCGAGAGTTAATTTGTACCACCAGGGGCTGGGTGATCTGTTGGATAATCTGGTTAAAAAATATGATCTGCCGCCATATCTGCTGGAGCTGGAGATTACCGAAAGTGCCTACACCAAAAACCTTGATCAGCTGCTGAGTCTTGTGAACAGGCTTCGCGATCGGGGCTTTACTATTTTAATGGATGATTTTGGCAGCGGTTATTCTTCGCTCAATATTTTAAAGGATATCAATGTCGATGTGCTGAAGATAGACATGCGATTTCTCTCCGATATGGAGCATCTGAAAGGCCGCGCTGGAAATATTCTGGAATCAGTGGTCCGTATGGCGAAGTGGCTTGACCTCGGTGTGATCGCGGAAGGAGTAGAGACAAAGGAACAGGTTAATTTTCTTTTGGATATCGGCTGTCACTATGCCCAGGGCTATTATTATTACAAGCCCATGCCCATAGGTGAATTTGAAGCGTTGCTGTTGCGGGATGCCGCCAAACTTGATTTTTCGGGGATGGAACGTGAAAAGAACAACATGATCAGCTATGATGAGTTGATGCATTCGGACGGTATGACCCGGTCATTGTTAAATAATCTGATTGGCGGTGTGGCCTTTTATGAGTACTTTCAGGGAAATCTTGAGGTTTTAAGAGTCAGTGAGGGCTATTATCAGGTGACAGGCTGTGATGCGGAGACCTTAAAAATCAATGGACGCCATATCCTGGACCGTATACTCGACGAAGATAAGCCTGTTATCCTTGACGCGCTGCAAAGGGCGCCCCAAAGACCCGAAAAGGGAATAGATATTCAGTTCAGGCGGAAACGGCTGAACGGTGAGTACATGTGGATGTATATGCGTCTCTTTTTCCTGGCAAACCGGGGAGACCGCCAGCTCTTTTACGCTTCGATTATCGATGTGACAAAGCAGAAAGAATCTGAGGAGGCACTCCGTCTTTCAGAACAACGTTTTCGGATTGCCATGGAAGCGACCAATAACGTGATTTTTGATTTCGACATTGA
The DNA here is from genome assembly GCF_002441855.2 of Eubacterium maltosivorans. NCBI lineage: Bacteria > Bacillati > Bacillota > Clostridia > Eubacteriales > Eubacteriaceae > Eubacterium > Eubacterium maltosivorans. Next base: position 377,022 of record NZ_CP029487.1, read on the forward strand.
GAAAAGAACAATCGATTACTCGGATTATTTTGCTCAAAAATACGGCTTGAAGACGCATTTAGTCAATGTACCAGACAGTTTAGTTGAAGAAGGAGTGATTCATCCCGATTCAAAAGAGCGCTTTCTAAAGATGTATCGTGAGATATTTGAAGGCGCTCCTAAGGCAGCCTGCGAGGTGCGGGTCAAGCTATACGACAGTAGCTATCTCTGGAACAGGATCACACTGACCAATATCTACGATTCAATGCGAAAACCAGTGAGGGCAGTCGGTCTGGTTGAAGATATTTCTAGGGAAAAGGAAATGGAAAATCAAATCCTGCAAAAAGAAAAGTCCCTTTCTAATTTAAAAAAAGAGAATCAGCAGGCCGTTTTGTCTTTGTTGGGAGAGTCATCGCCAAATGGTCTCATCGGTGGCTATTGTGAGCCGGGTTTTCCGCTTTATTTCATCAACAAGGAAATGCTCGAGATAATGGGGTATGAATCCTACGATGATTTTATGGAGGAGACCGGCGGCTTTGTCTATAATACGATTCATCCCGATGACCACGAGCATGTGACGCAGGTAGTCGGTCCAAAGGATAAGGAGGGCGATGAGTATACTGTCCGTTACCGCACGCTGCGCAAGGATGGCACCTACTTCTGGGTCATTGACCGGGGGAGGGTGGTGCGCGCGGAGGATGGCCGTCTGGCCATTGTGAGCGCCTGTATAGATATTACCGAGCAGGTCGAGCTTCAGAATGAATTTGAAACGGTGCTTAACAGTACGCCGGGTGATATTGTGGTCTTTAAAATCAAAGAGAAAAACATACAGACGCATTACATGAGCTTTGGACTCGCAAAGGTTCTGGGCTATGAAGAAAAAGAGTACCAGCGTATGCTGACCTGTGAGAACAGTCTTGATCTGATATACGCCAAAGACAGGGCGTTCTATTTTAATACAGTCTATAAAAGCGCGGCGGAGCGTCTGCCCATCAACATTGATTTCAGGTCAGTGAGCAAAAACGGCAGATTTGTCTGGATTAATTTATCGGCTGAATTCTATGGAACCGATGAAGGCAGTATGGTTTATCATGGTATTTTTACAGATATTTCTGAGCTTAAGCAGAAGGAAGAAAAGCTGAAGCTTTCTGAAGAGCGTTTTAAAGCCGCCATTGAGCATCTGGATATAAGCATTTGGGAATATGATATCAAGACAAAGAGATTGATGAAGGAAGCCAAATGGAATAAGGAAGGAAGCCGGCGTCTGGTATATCCTAATATGCCTGATGAGAGCATTGTGAAGGGCTATGTTTTTCACGAATCTGTCGGGGAGTATCTTCGTCTTTATGAGGATATCAGCGAAGGCAAGCTCAAAACCTCGGCTGAGGTTCAGATCCAGGAGCGTGATGGAAAGTACTGCTGGTACCGCATCACCTATACGGTGGTGCTGGACGAGGATGGGCAGCCCATGAAGGCCATCGGTACCTCTGAAAATATTGAGGAGGAGAAACAAAAACAAAAACGTATTGATAACCTTTTGCTCAAAGCGCAAAAGGATTTCCTGACAGGGCTTTACAACAGAGAAACCATTGAGGAGATGGTAAAGCAGGGCCTGAAGACCAGTTTTTCAAAAAAAGGTGTCTCTGCGGTGCTCATGGCCGATGTTGACAATTTTAAGCAGATTAATGATTTTTACGGACATGCAGAGGGAGACCGCGTTTTAAAGGAAATTGGCCGTATTGCCCCAGAGGTGTTTGGAGACAGGGCGCTTACAGGGCGCCTTGGCGGCGACGAGTTCCTGATTTTTGTGACTGGCAAAGATTATGAAAGCGATGTCTGCAGCTTGGCACAAAAGTTCTGTGACCGCCTGAGTGAGCTGGAGGTTCAGGATAAAAAAATCACTGTATCGGTTGGCATTTCGTTTGTGGAGGAAACGGTTAGAGATTTTAAAATGCTGTACCAAAACGCGGATGCCGCCCTCTATGTGGCGAAATGCAGAGGCAAAAACACTTATGCTGTCTACCATGCTTTACAGTTTCAAAGGCAGCGCGCCTATTTTAATATGGATACAGCCATCCTGGACGAGCTGGACAGCTTTGTTTATATCATCAACGCGAAAACCTATGACATCATCTATTGTAATACAGCCTTGTTGCGGGAGCTGGATGTAGATGAAGTTGAAGCGAAAAAGCATAAATGTCATGAGCTGCTGGCGCAGTGCAGTCAGCCCTGTACAGGCTGCGAGCAGCGGGAGCTGTTTTATGATCAGTTTATTTCCAGAGATATGTCCTTTTTCAATGGAAAGATGCCGGTAACACTGAGAGAAAAACTTTTTAAGTGGGGAAGTCTTACCCTGCGGCTTGGCCTTGCGCGTTTTAAAAGGGAAGGATAGAGCATTTTAAAATAACCCATCGGAGGGATGATCCGATGGGTTATTTTTGATGAGGTATTGCTGGAGAAAGAATGGTAAAAAAGGCTTTACATCAGAGCTTTATATAGTTCAACGATGTCTTCCAGGCTGGCGTCTCTTGGGTTGCCAGGTTTGCAGGCATCATCAAATGCAGACTGTGCCAGGAATGGAATATCCTCTTCCCTGACAATTTCTTTCAGATTCTGAGGAATGCCAACATCGATTGACAGCTGGCGAACCGCATCCACAGCCGCTTTACGGTATTCGTCCTGAGACATGCTTTCGGTGCCTTCAACGCCCATGGCCTGGGCGATATATCTGTATTTTTCGCCGGTTTCAGGCGCATTGTATTCCATGATGGTCGGTAAAAGGATCGCGTTGGCAACACCGTGGGGTGTGTCATAAACAGCGCCCAGTGCATGGGCCATGGAGTGAACAATACCAAGACCGACATTGGAGAAGCCCATTCCAGCGACATATTGGCCGAGCGCCATGTCTTCGCGTCCTTCAGGAGTATTTTCGACAGCACCTCTTAAGGAGCGTGCGATAATTTCAATGGCTTTTAAATGAAACATATCAGAAAGCTCCCAGGCACCCAGGGTGGTATAGCCTTCGATGGCGTGTGTGAGGGCATCCATACCTGTTGAGGCAGTCAGGCCCTTAGGCATACTGGACATCATATCCGGGTCGACAAAGGCGACGACCGGGATGTCATGCACATCAACACAGACAAATTTGCGTTTCTTTTCGACATCGGTAATAACATAGTTGATGGTAACCTCTGCTGCGGTACCGGCAGTGGTCGGGACGGCAAAGATCGGAACACTCGTGTTCTTTGTCGGGGCAACACCTTCCAGGCTGCGGACATCTTCAAATTCAGGGTTGGTAATGATAATACCAATGGCCTTTGCGGTGTCCATAGAGGAGCCGCCGCCGATGGCAATCAGGTAGTCTGCACCGGAAGCTTTAAAGGCCGCAACACCAGTTTGTACGTTTTCGATGGTGGGATTCGGCTTGATTTCTGAATATACTTCATAATCAAGTTCTGCTTCATCAAGAATATCCGTTACTTTTTTTGTCACATTAAATTTCACCAAATCAGGATCAGAACAAACAAAGGCCTTTTTAAAGCCGCGCGCCTTTGCTTCGGTTGCAATTTCATTGATTGCGCCGCTGCCGTGATATGATGTTTCATTTAGAACGAATCGATTTGCCATAATAGTAATCTCCCTTAACTAATAAAATTAATATCATTTTATTTAATTTTCGTAAAAATCTCAAGATAGATTAATGTTCATTAAATGCAAATATTTATTAACGTTTTCATCGATAAAAGAAAGGGGTTTTTACAAAGCTATATAAATGAAAATATTTTGCTCTGAAATGAAAGAAAAATTGAAAGAAAAATCAGAGTTATAAAAAAATGATAATTTACCAACCGTAAACGTGCACAAATTTAAACTGGAAGCATTAACCGCCCTTTGTTTATGCTATAATAATAAAGCGATTTATTATATAACAGGAGTAAAAATGACCACGACTTTTCCAGAAAATACGAAGAAGGAATCCTTATTCAAGCTGACATGGCCCATTTTTGTGGAGCTTTTTCTTCAGATGCTGGTGGGTAATACCGACCAGATGATGGTGGGACAGGTGTCGCAGACCGGTGTGGGCGCCATCGGCAATGCCAACCAGATCATCAATGTTCTGCTGATTTCTTTTAGCATCATATCACTGGCGACCACGATTCTGGTTTCTCAGAATATGGGCGCAAAGAATTATAAAAATGTATCGACAATCTACACGCTGGCATTGATCGTCAACCTGATTTTTTCTGTGATCATCAGCGTGGTTTTGCTGTTTTTTACAGAGTCGATCTATCATATACTGCAGGTGCCAGATACCATTATGCCCGAAACCGTTACCTATACGCGTATCATCGGGGCGGGACTCTTTCTTCAGGCTGTATTTCTGACCTTTTCGGCTATTTTCAGAAGTAACCGTCTGATGAAGGAAACCATGTTTGTCTCAATTATTATGAATGCACTCAACATCGGTGGGAATTACATTCTGATCAATGGCATTGGCCTGCCATCACCTCTTGGCGTAACGGGAGCAGCCATCTCCAGCAATATTGCCAAACTCATTGGCGTGATTATTGTCGTCTGCTTGTTTATTAAAAAAATTAGACCGGGAATGTCTTTGAAAACATTGAGGCCTTTTCCAACTGAGATGCTTAAAAGACTGCTGTTTATTGGGATACCTTCGGGCGGGGAGACGCTTTCTTGGACGCTGAGCCAGACAGTGACCATGGGCTTTGTGAATCTGTGCGGTACGGTGGTCATTACTACCCGCGTGTATGCGGTGATGTTTGCTATGATCACCTATCTTTACAGTAACGCGATTTCCCAGTCTTCTCAGGTTTTGGTGGGGTATATGATCGGCGCGAGGGAATATGACAGTGCGGACAGGCGGGTGAAGGCCACACTTAGATCTTCTGTGCTGGTGTCCTTCTGTGTGGCCCTTTTGATTTTTCTGTTCAGCGATCAAATCTTTGGCTTTTTCACCTCTGACCCGGCGGTCATCGCCCTTGGCAAGCAGGTTATGTTTATTGATGTTTTTCTGGAACTCGGACGTGCGGTAAACATGGTAATGGTCCGATCGCTTCAGGCGGCCAATGACATACTGTTTCCCATTGCCCTCGGCATCGGCTCACAATGGTTTGTGTCGGTGGTTTTATGCTATGTTTTAGGCATTGTGCTGGGCTGGGGATTGATTGGTATCTGGATCGCCATGGCCTGCGATGAAATTTTAAGGGCGGCTATGTTTTTAGTTCGCTGGAAACGCAGGAAGTGGATGGATTTAAGCATTAAAAACGCAGTGAAGGTTTGATAAAGAGTAAGGAGGTGCGCCGTTTCGGCGCACCTCCTGTTTATGTAAAGTTATGTATTTAAGCCATTTTACAGACCTTTTTGAAAATCTTCACAACACCTTTACAACAAAATAAGATATTTATAGAAGTTGGTTAACACTATTGTTAACTTCTGCCTGTGTGACATGCGTGTACACATTTTCCGTTATATCGGTTTTTGTGTGTCCCAACCATTTCGCCCTTAACTTAGCGTCAAATCCTTTTTGGCGCATACGGGTGCAAGCGGTAGGGCGCATGTCATATAGGCGCATAGGTTCTAGGCCATTATCTGTTAACATTTTGTTTAATTTCCGATGAAGCGAACTAGGTAAATAAGGCTTGCCATTTTTTTGTCTAAATACAAAGTCCTGTTCTTCTTTGTGGTAGCAGTTAGCATACAAGCGCTTATTTTCTTCCTGTTCTGTTTTTATCGCTTTAAAAATTTGTACAGTTTCGTCTAAAATTGGTAGCGTCCTGTTGCTATCTTCAGTTTTTGTTTTTTCGGCGCAATATAAACCGCTACTGGATTTCACCGCGGTGAAACAAATATGTATGGTTTTGTTTTTTAGGTCGATATCTTGCCAACGCAAGCCTAGAATCTCAGACGGTCTAAGCCCATAATAGAAGCCAATGTGCAGTATACTATAAAGGTAGGTACCTTTAGTAATTTCAAGCACTTTTGCCATTTCCTCTTCGTCTAGGCAATGCTTTTTAACGCGGTTTTCGTTAGATTCGGACGTTAATTTCCTGCGCTTTGGCACTGGGCTTTTTGTTATTAAGTCAAGGTCTTCGGCTAGATTGAAAATTAGTTTTAAAGTTTTTGTGATATGTTTTATCGAGTGGAGTTTTTTAACATCAAAGAGGTAGTCATAAAAATTATTTATGTTGGCTTTGCTAACTTCATTAAGCTTTAGGTTTTTATCTTTAAAATAAGGTCGAATGTTTGCATTAAGAACGCTTATATAGCCGTCTCGGGTTATCGGACGTATTTCGCCGCGCTCTACGCGTTTATTCTCGTGTTCTTCAAATTTGTCTAGAAAACTTAGAAACAACATAGCGCCGCTTGGAAAACGCTTTTCTTCCTCAAATACGCGCCACTGTTCCGCTAGGATATTGACATTATACTTATTTCGCTCTGTCTTGCTACCTGACTTATAAGGTATATTGTTGCCGTCTTTGTCTTTAAGATAGTGAGTTGTTTGGTTCCTTTTAAGTTTATTGTTTTTGGGGTTAATATCCGGGCCATACCAACTTAATACTACCTCATACACGCCGCGTTTGTTCCCTCTTATACTGGAAATTTTAACTTTTTGTGGGTTATTCATTTTTTACCTCCATTTTACAAACCCACAACCGTTTGGTTAATCATATCACTTTTGCGGGTAGAGGTAAAGGGCTTGACGCTTAAAATATTCGCTTGATTTTCATCTTTTAAAACGTAATCTGTTACTGCGCTTTTTGTTATAATATAATAACCGCTTTCATCTCTTTTTGATTTAATTTGTCCGGTTTTTAAAAGCCTATAAGTCTTGGTTTTTCCAACATGTAACATCTCCATAACTTGCGGAACTGTTACAACGTCGGGATAGTCTTTAAACATTTCTACTTTTTTGTTATTATTTTTGTTTTTCTTTAAAATTTGAATGCCTAACTCTAAAATATCTTTTTTATAATTTTTATTTAAATCCATTTCTCAAATCTCCTTTTAATTCCATAATTTTAGGGGCGGGGATACCGCCCCGGTCTAAGCTATTTCTTGTTCTTCCGCGCCAACAATAACAGGTTTTATTTGTTCTTTGGCGCTTTCTTCTGTTTCTATGCGTTGTAGTTCCAGAGCGGTATTTTTGGTATATGGGCTAGAATCTATAATAGTTTCCTTACTTATTGCGCCCATATCGTATTGTGTTTTTAGCTCGTTTATCTGGCTACTTGTATCAACTGGTCTAGCAACGTTAAAACTAACGTCTAATGTATCGAAAAGGTCGTCTGACCATTTATTGGCGCTTAGCTTTCTGAAGTATTCAAAACGTTTTGAAAAACCCTCTTTTAAAGTCTGTGCCGTTTGTGCCGCTTTGTAATCAGCCTGAGCGAACAACAGTTTCAAAGATACCTCCGAAACATTGGCGATATTACTTTGGCCTATAACCGCACTTGGTACAGCGGCAACGGTGTAGAGTTGTTGAAATAGGGTATCTAGCAAGAGCTTAATACTTGGTTCGTCCAACTCCGCATTAGAATACTTAAAGTCGCCTCCGTCTTCAAGGTTGAGTGTAGCGCCAATCAGGTCTTTTGGTACAGTTCCCTCGATTTTTTGTCCCATGCTTACCCCGATAGGATTCATGCTAAGGGTATATATAGCGTCGTCTAGGCGGCTTAGGAGCCGCTCTATTTGGTCTAAGATTGGGATTAAATCTAGTAATGGTGCGTCCCCGAAAAAATTATACTCGCTTTTATCTAGCGATACATAATGGATAGGCAAGCCGCTTAAATTGGGGTATTCCTCTGTTAACTGTTCGTCCTTATATACTTGGACAATCCCTGGATAGTACACAATATCGTATTTAACGACGTTTTGTAAGTCCTCCCAATGCTCTAAAAAGGCCACGTACTGTTCTTTTTCGTCATAAATCGGGTAAGAGTCTTCATTGGCAATAATTTTGCTTCTAATGGTACCGTTCTTATCTAAGTAAACATACTCGAACGCGTTTCCGTACTTGGTTAAGTCTTGCACTATCTCATAATCTACTTTATTGTAACCGCCCTTTTTATAGAGCTTATTTACATCACTAACTATCTGTTTATCTCCGGTAATACTTACCGGATTGCCTACAACATAAGAGGTATGAAAATTGATAATTGTTTTCAAGGTGTTGAAAATGATTTTGGCGCTTGTATATTCTTGGTCTTTAAACTTAAAATCCGGTCGGTTTAAGACCTTGTGGTGTCTAAGCAAGTATTCTTTAATATTAAGTATATTGCTTATTCGCGCCATGTGCTCAAACTCAAGCGGCACTTCAAAAATGTTTTTGTTATTTAAATAGTCTATTTTTTTCACTTCCTTTTTCTTTCGTGCTATGATTGTATTATAGCTTTTTATTATTTTACCGTAAAGTACCTACTAATTTTAGCAGAATAACAAATATTATTGTCAAAAAACACGCTAGACCCCATGTATTTTAGCCATTTTTTAAGGGTACCTATTTTTTATTATTTTTTATTTATTGGGTACTTGTATAAATTTGGAAATAGGATAAATAAAAAGCTTGCGTGCGATTTTTAAAAAACCATGTTTTAAAATTTTTGCCATAAAACTTTTTTTTATAGCAAAAATGCGTTAAGTTTTGTTTAAGAAAATAATTTTAACCAATAACCTTTTATCCTTTTTTTATGCTTTTAAAGTATTTTAATCTTTTATTTAGGTGGCACTTAATCGAAAAATAAGCGGCTTTTTTTAAATTTAGGTATAAGTTATAGGGCGGCTAAATTAAAACCGCTCTATAAAAAAGCTATACATAATTAACGCCGCTTTTTAAGCCAACAAGCGCCATAGCCATGCTCATAACTAGGTCGTCATGGCCGCCTGCGGCGGCTTCCATTTTCCCATCTTGGAAAGTGTATAGTTTCATCTCCCTTAACAGGTCTTTGGAATTAATAAGTAGTTGGTTCGTCTCAAATAGCTCTTGGAAGTCGGCAATCATTAGCGGCTTTGATTTGTTGTTAGTTACAAAACCAACTTTCTTTTTTGCTTTGCCCCTTGCGTCATACTCCTTGTATTTGAGCATGTTCATATATGCGTAGTCATGGCGCAATTTGTCCACCACACTGTGACCAGCGCTTGCTTTTTCCACTACCAAAAGTGCTTTGTTATAATAAAGTCCCAATTCGTTCACAATGCCTGCGAATACAAAAGGCTTAATTTTATTGCTTTTAAATTCTGCCACTTGCTTGCCATCTTGGTTAATTATTTCTACAGCGCTGTAGTCTTGGCCTAGTCCCTCGCCTGTGTCAACTCCCACATAATAGCGGGTAGCGCCAGTGGGTAAAGCCCATATAGTAAGTTCTTTTTTAAGATAGGGTTTAAGCGTGGCCGGTAGGCCAGTAGGATTTAAAAGCGGTTTTGCTTCGTCCACATACTGGAGCCGTTCGACAATTTTAATCGAATCAAAGACGTTTGAACCCGTAGAAATAAAAGCTTCTATGGGATTCGCGGGGAACTCCTGAGCGAATTGCTCTTCGTCTGAATTGGCTATCTTAAGCCTGCGCCATACCAATTGTTTTATAGTTGCCCCTTGCTTGTACAATTCTGCTTCGGTTTCGTCTAGCTCGTCCGGGGTAGGTAACGCGCCATGTAAATCTTTCCATCGGTCGTTAAATAGCGCGTATTCATCGGCAAACATTAGCTTATCGTCTATCCAGCTAAAGAAGAACGGCTTGTAAAGGCTGTTCTGTCTCTCTGCTTTGTTCCACATTTCGCTAAATCCATTTAAGCCGTTGGCCGTGGATTCTAGTATAATCTTGCCCTGCGGCGTTAGCGCCTGTTCGATTGCCAGAATCTGCTTGTTTACGGTGTCTTTCATAAAAGCCACCTCGCTAAGGTGGGCAAACGTGAGAGTCAGCCCCCGCGCCACGTCCTTATTTCCGCATGTGGCTACAATGATTCTGGAGCCGTTTGTGAATTTAAGCTCCTTTTTGTTATTCGCCACAAGCGGCACCTTAACGGCGTTTGGCAAATCGTTATAAAGTTGTTTTAGTTTTTCAAATATCCCTGTCGCGCTATCTATGGAATAGCTCATCAAAAGACAAGTAGTGTTAGGTTTATTTTGGGTTAAGTAAATACTATAGCCGCAACTAAGCGTTGTTACGCCTAATTGCCTACTTTTTAACACAATATTATATTTGTCTAATCCATCTAAAAGTTGGCGCTGTTGCGGATTTAACTTAAAGGGCACTAGCGCGCCGTTCTTATTTACTACTTTACTAAAGGTTTCTAGCCAAAGGCGGGGCGACTGCTTTATTTTTATTAATTTGTCTCTTACATTAATAGCGCCATCACCCCTAATCGTTTATATCCACGCCTTTTAGAATATCTATAAGCTCGTTCTGTTCCGCGCCAAAGAAATCTTTAGAAAATTCTAAAAACGCCCGAAAAGCATTTGTATCTTCCTGGGCGCGCTTGTAATACAAGTTATATAAGTCAAAAAGCTTGCTTTTGTGTAACCGCTCCAAAAGGTATTTAATCGCGTCTTGTTGCGTCGGCTCCGTCAATTTGGCTTCTAGTCCAGACTGGTTTCTGTTTTTGAAACAGGCGTACGCGGCCGCTAAATCTTCAAAAGTATTAAGTCCTTGTTTGGTTAGTAGTTGCGGGGCATATTTCCAAACAATATAATAGGCTAGGTGGTCACACCCCGTCATTTCTTTTATTTTATGCACTAAACCGCTTGTATCGCCTAAACCTTTAGGCCTTGGCATAGTTAACCGCCTCCTTAATTTCTTGTACTATATTTATAATATCTTTTCGCTTTGCTCTTTCGTATAAATTGTTTGCCACTATATAACTAATTAATCCACTTAAAATTACTGTTACTAAATCCATTTTAAAATCTCCTCTTAAATCTTATATATCTTCCGCGCCATAACCATAAAGCCCTTGGTAACTACACCTATGCTCTTCTGGCTAGATTGAGAGCCTTATTTAGTATTCTTTAAAATATACGCCTAAACTAGCGCCATAACTCTATATCTAAATTTAATATTTAGTATATATATAAAAATAGAAAACTTGTTTGCTTGGCTAACTAGGTTTAAAACTATAATTTTAATATACCTACAATTTATTACTAACTTATAATATTTAATGTAACTATAGTTACTAAACTAAAGTTACATATATACCTATAGTTTGGTACTAGTTTTTAATTATATATATACTTATAGTCTATTATTGGCGCGGTATTATTTTAATATACTTATAGTTTAGTACTAAAGTTTAATACTATATATACTTAAGGTTTAGTACTAACTTAATATATATCTATATTTTATATACTATAGTTATTAACTTATAATATTTAATATAATAAGTTATCTATTGGCGCTTTATTCTTTTTAATAATATATTCGGCCAAAGCTTTTATTATACTCTTTTTATAAGTATTATTATTTTTTTATTATTGTTTATTATTAGTACGTCAAATTTGTCATATCAAAGCGACAAATTTGTCATATCAATACGACATATTTGTCACATAGACACGTCAAATTTGTCATGTTAAAACGACATTTTTGTCACATACCTAGCAATACGACATATTTGTCACGTCAAATTTGTCGCATACCATTAACTAGGTACTTTTTAGTATCTAGTTAAAAGGGACAGTCTTCGCCGTCCATATCTTCAAAGTCATATTCTGGGTCAGTGTATTCTTTTTTCTTAGGCTTATAACTTCTTAGGCCTAAATTATAAGCAATTTCCATAATCTCTTCTTCCGAAAGCGCATAATCTAGCCATATTTGACACTGCTTAACATTTGTATCCTCTGGGGCGTTTTGGTTCCATTTTTCTTTAATAATTTCTTTTGCGCTCTTTTTAGGTTTGGTGGTTGGCGCTTGCTTTTCATCCAGTTCTAAACGCGTTATTTTAAAACTGTCCTGCTTGTCTAGGCGCTTTCTGGTTTGTTGGCTACTTGCTTCTTTTTTTTCTTCTATTGTTGGTTCGGCGTTTGAGCGCTCTTCTATTAGGCCGCTAAGAAAGCTATAGTTAACATATATTTTTCTTTGCGCTTTTCCTGTCCGTTTAATAAAGCCTGCTTTTTCTAGGGTTTCCAACATTCTTTGTACTTTTCTGTTGCTAGACGCGCTCTGCGGAAAATATAGATAATCCGCTAGCGCGGCGTTGCTCGCGCTACAATAATCTTTACCGTTTTTGGCGCGGTTGTTGTTTTGTAAAAACACTATATAGGTTAATAACACTATTTCGTCTGTGCCAATTTTGACACCGTTGTGCGTGCCACGCAGACGAAACATAGCCGGGTTAATATTTAGGTTGTCTTTTTTTAAATCCACTGTTAATATCTCCTTTTATTTTTTATTCTAGTAAAACCACTTGGCGCGCCATTCTTCCTTGGCTTTAGCCCAGTCTGCTAAAGCGCTCTCTAAAGCGGGCGTCTTGTCGAACAAGGTGTAAACCCGGTCTGCTTTTTTATCTGTTGCTTTTATAATATAGCTCAAGCCCCTTTTTTCTAGAAAATCTGCTAATGGCCTGCTAAAACAAAAGAAAAACCGTTCTTTTAACTCATCGTTTGAAATCTGCATTTTTAAATCTCCTTTAATTTCTCTTAAATATTTTTTTGTGCTTGACATGGTAATGGCGAAAGTGTATTATATATACATATAATAGTATTTTTAAAGCCATTTTTTTATAATTCTAAATTATATCACATTCTAAATGTTATGTCAATATTTTAGCCAGCGGGGTAACGCTGGCTCTTTTTTGTATAACAAATCTATCCTTGTAGGTTTCTACCGCGTTAAAAATCGTACTTTTTTCTATTATTTTTAACTGTTCCAATGTTACAAACTCTTTTTGATATTGCGAAAGCAACTCAAAATTATAATCATAGGGCACATTAAGCACGCTACTTAAATAGCCATCTTTAATGTTTATTTTTGCCTTTAAGTCATTCTGGGTTATATACTGCTCAAAATCGCTTTTTTGGTGCGCTTCTAGAAAATCTCCCAAATTTGGGTAGCCTAGAGCGATAAACCATTTTTTGTTAATGTGCTTAAACGCGCCATTTTTGTTATAGTATCCTAGGTAAGCGCTGTCTATACAAAGTAACCTTATTAACTCTTGTTCGCTTAGCGCGCTTAAGTCTTCGTTGTAAAGCGCCATTACCCATAGTAGGGTAGAACCTATATATTTCTGATTATAAGCTTGCGGGGCAATAACATTAGGGTTAAGCGCTAGTGGGTTAGATATTGGCGCTCTATGGTTCCCAAAACAGCGGCCGCGCGTTATATCCGCGTCGACGTAAACCCACTTTTTGCCCTTGGCGCGTTCTGGGTTTATATAAAGTTCGTCAAAATTAAAAAAGCCCCCGACCTGTAGGCCGGGGAACTTTGCTTGTAAAAATTGGCATGTTAACAGGCTATCCGCGTCGTCTGTTAAAATGAGCGCATAATCTTTGCCGTTTAAATCTTTATACCAGTTATTTAACTTTCTTTCTAAATCTTGTTGTACCACTACGATTTCTATAGATAGTTGCTTTTATAAAAACCGTAGTATTTGGATAACTAAACATATAGTAAAACCTCCACTTTTTAAATCTATTCTATAATTACTACATCAGCCCCTAGCCGGGGCAAGTGAAACTATTTTGCTTCGTTTTGGCGCGCCAAAATCGCCCTGTGTAAACCGTCAATTACCTTTTGGTAATTTTCTTTTGTTAATTGGCGTTCGCCGCGCTCAAGTTGGCCGATATTGGCCGCTGTAATCCCGGCATAATCTGCTACCGTCCTAAGGGTAAGCCCCTCGCGTTCCCGGTAGTCGCGCAATTGTTGTGGTGTTAACATAGTCAAACCCCCTTTTTAAAAATCTTTTAACTAACCAAAATGCACTTTTTATAAGTAATTCCTATATATTTTACAAAAACAGCTTTTTTATAGAGCGGTTTTAATTTTGTTAGCCTATAACTTATACCTAAAATAAAAAAAGTCCGCTTATTTTTCAAATAAGTATGCTCTAACTACAAGGTTTAAACAAATGCACTTTGGTTAGGGGCGGGGCAAGCCCGCCCGCCACCGCTTTTTTGATTATGGGTGTCAAAAAGCGTTTTATACATTAAGACAAACCCAATGTATAGTTTTAAGAAGAATTAGATGTTATTTTTGCGGTTCGTCCGCGAATACTAGTTTGCCGTTATCTTTTGGTTGCGCGCGCTTGGCGCGACTTATATATTAATTAGTAGTAAAAACTACCAATTATACGCTTAAGCAATTGTTTTACGGATTACTACCGCACCAGTACTATCAATTAATTTTGTGGCGTAAAGGCTACTTGCGATAATATCAGTGGCCAGAAGTAGGCCTTGACGGTCTTCTTCGATTTTTATATTTCTTTGGAAAACGTAGCCTAAAGCCCCGGTTTTAACAATATAAGTTTTACATTCGCTCTTGCCCGTCTCGTATGTCCCGTTATCGCAGACGATTACGGGAATACCCCTATATAGGCCAATAATCCCGTTGGTTACAATCCCGTTACCGTCCGTCTGATAAGTAAGTTGCGTAGAAGTAAACTCTGGCATGGCATAGAAGCTTGGTAACAGGCGGGAATTAATAATAATCCCGGCAAATCCTGCGGTGTCGATGTCGTCTCCGAACTTTGCGAACCCACTTTCTAACTCTTTCGCGGTAATCGCGTCACCAGCCGCCGCGGCCGCTTTGTAGGCGATGTCGGTGTCTAATGCGATTGTTAAATCACTGTCAATCTTCTTTGCCATGGCCTCCGCGACTTGAATTGCCATCTGGTCAATCACCGCCCCTTTAATCTGGGCGGCCTCTGAGTCAAAGACGCGAACCGCTGAGCCAATCCATTTAATGGGTGCTTGTGCGTCTGTCATATCTACTACTTTGGGGGTTAATTCGGTGCCTTTAGTCACACTTTCGGCCACCGCGACCCGGTTAAAGGTTGGAAAGTGGACAGTATTGCCCGCGACTAGAATATCTGGCACAAGGCTAGTAGCGTCAAAAGCGACTCGGCCAATACGGATTGTTGTATCAAGTTTCGCATTAATAGCGTCTGCGAACACTTCGGGAATTAAAATACTCATTTATAATTGCTCCTTTTTTTTATTTAAAATTTTTGCTTAACATTTTATAAGCGTTGGGGTTACGTTCATACAGGCTTGCGCGGTCTTGATAGTTTAAGGCCTTAAACTGTTCCGCGTTAAGGCCCTCATTGGCGGCGTGGCCTTGGGGAACATAACCGTTAGCCGCCATGCGGCTATTAACAAGCTGGTCTAAAACGTTTGTAAGTTCGTCCGGGTTTATGCCATCTCTAAGAAATGGTATTAAATCCTCGCTAATGCCCTTGTTTGTTAAAGCCGCTTGCCTTTCTTTGGCGCTTAGCTCAGCTTCTAATTCTGCAATTCGCGCCTGTTCCGGGGTCAACTCTTGCGGTTGGAGTTCTAAAAGTTTATCTTCGAGCGCCTTAATTTCCTTGGTTTTTTCGGTGCGAACCTTGTCGGCGGCGGATTGGATAGCCTTGTTAAACTCATCTTTCGTTAGTGTTAACTGTTCCGGCTGTTCTTGGTTTGTTTCCTGTACATTTGTTTCTTGGTTCTGGGTTTCCATTTAAAAACCTCCCTTATATGTATTAAAGCACCAACCCTAAATTATAGTTTTGGTGCTTTTGCCATCAAAAAAGCCGCTTTTTATTATTAAAAAGGCAAGCGGCCAGCCTAGACTTAGGAGAAAATAATAGTAATGCCGCTTTCCCCGTCAAGAAGCGGCATTACCTGAACAAAGATTAGGTTACTTTACAAGTAACCCATTTATATAAACGCCTATTGGCGGTTATATCCTTTCCTGCAATGAGGACAATATTTTGCGGCGTTGCATTTAGCCTCAAAAAAAGCGCCACATGTGGCACAGGTTTTATAAGTTTTAGTACCAATGGTAACCTTATAAATACGGCCTTTTCGAGCTATATTTGGCGTTAGTTGTAACCACATATAAAGCCCCCTTTCTTATAAATAGGAATTGTTTAAACGGCTTGATTAAGCCAATTTATGGTAAATAGAAATAAAAAAAATAATACTCTTCTATTATCTCCTTTTTTTGTGTAAGTGTAGAAAAACCTAGAAAATATTATGGTTTTTAACTTTGAAGCTTTCGCTATTTTTTGGCGCGCTGTCTCTTCATAATCTCCTTTTTTTTGCTAGCGTGAGAAAAAGATAGAAAAGACTAGGCTTTTTAAAAATGCCTAAACCGTTACACGTTTTGCGCGTGTTATTTTCATTATCTCCTTTTTTTTAGCACTACCAAAAAATGCTAGTAACAACTAGGGTTTTTAAAAGTTTCTAAATATCGACAATACTAGCGCGCTGTCTCTATCATATTCTCCTTTTTATTAACACCATCAAAAAATGCTAATTTTTACTAAGGTTTTTAAAAATCTCTAAAACTTCACATGCTAGCGCACTTTCTCTACTATAGTCTCCT
This sequence comes from Eubacterium maltosivorans, assembly GCF_002441855.2. NCBI lineage: Bacteria > Bacillati > Bacillota > Clostridia > Eubacteriales > Eubacteriaceae > Eubacterium > Eubacterium maltosivorans. The sequence continues at coordinate 393,542 of NZ_CP029487.1, forward strand.
TTTTTTTAGCACTATCAAAAAATGCTAGTTTTTACTAGGGTTTTTAAAATTGAAACTCTGCGACATTCTTAGCGCGTGTCTTCTTCATTATCTCCTTTTTTTAAAGGGAGTAGAAAACTATACTATTTTCTAGTATTTTTAATATGTATGTTTCCGTAACATTTGGCGCGTGTTCCTATCATTATTTCCTTTTTTTTATAAAATTCAAAAACCCTAGATTTCGCTAGGGTTTTTAGATACTATGTTTTACGACATTACCACGCGGTTAGCCATATTGTAATAGTTAGCTGGTGTCCATCATCACAAGTTGCAACTAACTTAAGTGGGGTATTGGTGCTATTTAAACACTCTATTTTTACTTGGTTGGGGTTTAACTTTGTTAGTTTATAATATTTTTCCGCCGGGCCGCTTGCGCTAAAATCCCACGCGCTAGGCAACTCTACAGAATCGCCCCACTTTTTAAAGGTGTAAATTTGTTCTTCACCAATGGCGATTTCTGTTATATCTTGGGGGTTAACAGTATATGTTATCTCGCTTGGCTCCGGCGGGGTAGGCGGGTTACAATCTAGGCCGTTCGCGATTTCGTTCTCTAGGTCGTCTTTTGGGTCTAAAGTATCCGCGTTCCCGGTTATGTAACATTTCCCATTCATAAAGATACGTGCCACGACTTTAAACGGATTGCCGCCACCGATTAAAAAGCGCTGGTTTGGTTCGATTTTCCGGGCTTCTGGGGTGTCTTCTATTGTTAGCATAATAGGCCCGTCTACGATTAAAACGCCGCTACCTTTAAAGGTCTGCGCGCCAGTATCAACTATGGCGGGTGTTTCTAGGATACTACAAGATAGATTCCATTTGACGGTATAATTACACCTTTCTAGCATATATTTATTATAAACTGTTGTTTCTAGCGGGTTATTCTCTTTGTTGACGCACATGTAATTTTCCGCGCCAAAAGATAGAATCGCCCCTTGCGGCACGTTGTTAGACTGTGCGGTATAAAACAAGGTATATCCGCTCTCGTTTTTGCCATCTGCTACGCGCCGGAAAAAGCCTGTTATTGTTTTATCGCCTATGTTAACCTCGCGGCCCTCTTTGGCTAGGGTTTCTGCAAATTTGCTTTCTAATATATTATACATGGCGCTTACCCCACAAACGGAAAGCACCAGTCTGAACGGCTTTCACCCGCGTCTGGAATGGCCGAAATCCTGTTTTTTACATCGTCTAAGCGGCGCTGTAGGTATTTATAGGCTTCACCAGTCGAGACAAACTCGGTTTCGGTTTTGCGGAAAAGGTCAATGTCGTTGGCTAGTGATTGCAATACGTCCAAAACAGCGCCATACAAACCCCTTTGCATAGTTTCCTTGTTATACTCGCCGTCTGGTGTAAGGTTATTTTCTTCTAAATACATTTTAAAAATCTCATCATCGTAGTAGGGCTTTTGGTTAAGCTCTACCTTAAGCCTTTCTAATGTGGTCATGGTAACCTCCTATTGTTTTTTTGCGCTTAAAGCGTTAGTTTTGGTTGTAAAAATAGCCGCGCTTGGCGGCTTGGGTTTATAAATATTTTTCTTGTTCCGCAATCCAATTACTTTCATCGAATGGCTCATAGGATAAAAAATCATCTATTTTCTTAACGGTAGGGGTATAAATACGTATTTTTTCTTCTCCTAATTTAAGAGAACAACATATTAATTCATTATTTATAATCCCTTGTTTTTCCATTTCAGGAGAGATAGGGGTGTATATTTTTTCTAATCTTTCTGAAAGCTGTTTTGTTTCATTATAAAAATCGTTAATATTTTTATACTGGGGTTTTTTTGCCATAAGTCTTTTTTGTGCAGCTTTTATAATTATTTTATTTCGATATTCTACAAGCTTACTGTTAATTCCCAAACTATCCTCTGGGGTGTATAGAGAAGCGCATATTCTAATAACCTCATTGTCGATACTATCGATATTAGTTCTTCTTTCTAGTTCATTGCAAATCACCGCTTTTTTTCCAAGTTTAAGGGCTTCGTCATTTGTCAATTTTTTATCTTCTATATATTCAATACATTCTTGGTAATTTCCATTATTAAAGAGCTCTTCCGCTTTATTTAGATTATTATTGTTACACCCACATAGCATAAAAACAATAAATACCGTTATTAATAATACTATAATTTTCTTTTTCATTTTATTACCACATTTCTATATTTTCATACTTTTTTTTAAAATCATCAATCTTTTTATTAATTTCTTCAACTTCTTTTTGCTCTGCGCGGGTAAGTGGTTCGCCTTTTTCTACCTTATCTAATAATTCATTAACTCTATCGCGGTATTTATCTATTTCCGCATATTCCTTTTCATATTCCTCCATTACTTTTTCTTGCTCTTTATATTTTTTAGTCGATTCTATGGCATTTTGGTAGGTAGCTTCATATTTTACATGGTCAATATATGTGCTAATCCCATAAAATCCAAAGAAACCTACTATTATTACCACTATTGAAATAATGGCAATTATCTGCGTTCTACGTGCCTTTTTTTGTTGTTCATTCATTTCTTAAGTCCTTTCTACATATAATAAAGACATTTTAGCATATTTATTTTGAATAGTATAGTATTTCTTTTCTTAAGTAAGTTAAACTTACTTTAAAATAAGGATATAACCTTTAGGGTAAGCTACACTTTAAAAAGGGGTGAAGCCATGAAAGAAAAGGTTGTTTTAGGAGAAAGAATAAGAACGCTTAGAGAATCTAACAACATGAGTCAAGTCCAGCTAGCGCGCGAATTAGGTATAAGTAAAGCGTCTGTGCACCAGTGGGAAAGTTGTATTTCTATACCCTCCCTAGTATATTTAATAGAAATGGCTAGGCTTTTTAATGTTAGCCTAGATTTTATAGCAGGCACTACCAGCGATGAGATGATTAATATAGGTAATCTCAAACAAACCCAAAAAGAGGTTGTTTACAGTCTAGTTAATTGTTTCAAAGCAGATAATAAAGAATAAGTACAATTATGCACAAATAAAAGCGCCATTTTGTAAAAATTCCAAATTTTTTGATAGAAAACGCTAGTTTTTTCTAGGGTTTTATTTTTGAGACCCTTAAAGGAATATTTTTTTTAGCAGAAAAAAAGTAGGTTTGCATAAAACATAATTTTTAAAAAGGGGGAAGTGAAAGTAAATCCCCAACAATATCTAATAAGCTACCTTATCCAAAGCAAAAGATAGGGTAGCTTTTTTTATTTTCGTACCAGCTAACAGTTACCCACTAACTATAATTAGTAGGTACTTTTCTAACATTCCTGTCAAAAATATCTAGAGTTTCCTAGACTTTTCGTTTTGTTTGTTGGCGCTCAAACCGCCTATTTAAGCCATTTTACAGGCCAATAAAACCAAAATTTTATTGATAAATAATTTAACACAAATCTGTTTTGTTTTTGCCTAGGTATGCCTTAAGGTTATCGCCTTGCCCTCCGGCCTAAGGCCTTGCCCTAGCCTTGGATACCTTAGTTCTAGTGCTAAGGCTTATTATATAATCATATCATTATTAATAATATAATATATAATTATAATAATATTAAATATAATAATATTAAATATAATAACTTTATATCTCATTGCTTATATATACGCCATATTGGCGTATAACATACATACCTTAAACCCGCATAACTAAGCCATTCTTAATAATATGTCCTAACACCTTTCCAACATGTTCTAACAATATATAATCAAAAACAATATTAATCTAAATTAATTAGATAATAGTTAAGCGTAGGCTATATACAAGGTACCCTTTATTAAGAAAATAAAAGCACCAACAAAAGAAAGGTTGTATTAATAATATTAAATAAATATACATATAATATAAATGGTTGCGCCTATCTAATATAAGCAAATGCAATCTAGAGTACATTAATTATACTAATATATTTTTATAAGCAACAAAAAAAGCCCACACTTTTCGTGTGGGCCGGGGGTAAAATGTGCTAGAAATTTCTAGGAATTTTTTCCAAACTAATTCTAAACTGTTTCCGAAAACTGAACGCGTTCAATTTTATAAGCAAATCGGTGCAGTTTGTAAAGGGATATGCCTTTACAAAAGCCAACTTTATACAATTTTGAATTAACTTTAATATATTCAAGATTCTATAAAATCGGCTATTTAATTTTTAAACGGTTGTGGGTTGTTTTTTTAATAATCGTGACTCACAGAATTATAACAAAATTAGCAAAAAGTAAAAGCTAGTGTTCAAGCCGTTTTCATCTCAAAATCGGCTGAAAGCCTGATTTTATGCGGATTACATAACATTACTTAACACTAGCTATTTTTAGCTGATAAGGTTGGTTTACGCCGTTTCGGCGCACCTCCTGTTTGTTTTAGCAGTCATCACGGTCCAATTTACTGTTTTTTTGAAGCTTCATAGAAAAGATACAGCACAGTGTGCTCTGCAGTCCCCATAAAATACCAATAATAATAAAGGGAAAAGCGCCAATGGGAGTAGTCAGAGCCGCAAACATGAGCAGCATCATGACAGCAAGAAAGGCCATCTGCATAATCTGAAAGGTTTTATAGGCGGCCTTGTAAAGAATGAATTTTTCTGCTTCATCACTGCTTTTCATCCAGACTTTTTGGAAGTTTAAATCCAGCGGGTTTCCCTGCTTTTCCGGATTTATTTTTTTGGTCAGATTCACAAAAAGGATCTGAAGGATAAGGCAGAAAATAATTGGGAGTAAAAAAGCTGCAAGTACCCATAAGATGGAAACAGAGCTGTCATCGTGCATGCCGCTGCCGCTGACATTAATGCCGTAAAAGGCAAAGGTAAAGATCAGCGTGATGTTGGCAAAAATTATCCCTGTGTCACAGAGGCGATCAGCTTTTTCATAGAGCACGTCCGAATCGTTGGTTTCCAGCAGCCTGTAGGTATTTCTTGCTGAAAGGTAAAACAACACAGTGATGAGCATTAAAAGAGCAGAACCGGCAGAAGAAATATAAATGCCATAGGTCAGAATCTTGTTTTGCAGCAGCACTACGGTATCGACGACGTTAAAGCCTGGAAAGTTCAGCAAAAAGCCAACCAGTCCGCCTAAAAAGCCGCATATGATGATCAGGGTAAAAAATTTAAGGTAAATGTGTTTGCCTTCTTTTGCTTTCATGTCAGTTTTCCTCCTCGAGAGTATGAGTAAAAAGGGAATCAATGGTCGTATTGAAAATATTCGCAAATTTTGCGGCAAGCCGGACAGAGGGAGAATAATGGTTTTCCTCGATCAAAACAATGGTTTGTCTTGATATACCAGCCAGCTCGCCAAGCTGTGCGTGCGTAAGCTTTTGTTTGATTCTGTAATTCTTCAGATTGTTTGTGTGAGTATTCATTCTGATTCCTCCTCTTCAGAATAGGTAAAGATATCCTCAACGGTTGCGTTGAAAATTCTTGCGATTTTAAGCGCCAGCGTTACGGAAGGAGAGTAATCTCCGCGTTCAATTAAGCTGATGGTCTGCCTTGATACACCGGCCAGCTTACCAAGCTCTGACTGATTGATTTTATCCCGGGCCCGGAACTCTTTTAATCGGTTTTCGAGGGGCATGCTCAGGCCTCCTTTGTATATGATTTTTGTCATCTTGACAAATATTCTTGTCAAAAATAGTTTAGCATTGACAAGAATATTTGTCAAATAAAAATTCAATAAATCTTTAGAGTTTTCAAAGAACGTTTACAAGGATTGAAAAATGTGCTATGATAATTATAACAATAGAATTGCTCTGAAGCTGAATAGACCCCTCCGGGGCCTTTACAGCCAATGGGTAACAGGGGCAACCCTGTTGTCTGCCATCTTTGCAAAGGAGCCCGTAGAAACAGCTTGTACTGTGTATAAGCTGTTTCTGCGGGCTTTGTGTTTTCCTGAATTCCAGGACACAAAGCGATTCTCATTTTGTAAACTTACCACAAAGGAGGTGTAAGGATACCGCGTCAGCGGTATCCGGAAGCGTATGAGCAAACAACTCATGATCAAACCTGAAAAGTGCATAAGCTGCAGAACCTGCGAACTGGTCTGTTCCTTTGGGCACTATCAGGAATTTAATCCAAAACTGTCAAACGTAACAGTGATGGATTATGAAAAAGCAGCCGTAACCATTCCTGTGATGTGTATGCAATGTGAGGAACCAGCTTGCATGAAGGTGTGTCCGGTGGGCGCGATCTCAAGGAATGAAAACGGTGCGTTTGTTATGGATGAAGCAAAATGTATCGTGTGTAAAATGTGTATGAATGCCTGCCCGCTCGGCAACATCAGCTTTAATCCAGTTAAGAGAAAAGTGTTTAAATGCGATCTGTGTGACGGTGATCCAAAATGTGCCAAGTTTTGTCCCTCTGGCGCCATTGTCTATGGCGAAGCGGTTGAGATGGAACGTAAAAAGGCCATCGCGGATCAGTTGAAAGACGTTTATGGATTGGAGGGATAACGATGAACGGATGGATGGGACAATTAATTCGCGTTGATCTTGCAGCAGGGACCATCAAGAAGGAACCGCTTAATATGCAGGCCGCCCATGATTTTATCGGCGCAAGGGGCCTGGGCACAAAATACTTTTGTGACGAGGTAGACCCACAGGTGGACCCGCTTGGTCCGGATAATAAAATGATTTTTATGACAGGGCCGTTAACCGGTACGGCTGCTTCCTGCAGTGGCCGGTATGAGGTGGTGGCGAAAGCGCCTCTGACAGGAACCATCGGCGCTTCAAATTCAGGCGGGCATTTTGGCCCAGAGTTAAAATTTGCAGGCTATGACGGGATTATCTTTGAAAACCAGAGCGACCGACCAGTTTACCTGTATATCAATGACGACATAGTAGAGCTCAGAGATGCCTCAGATCTCTGGGGTAAGGACGTTTATGAAACGACAGAAGCACTGGAGGAAGCCTGCGGAGAAGGCGCGCGGGTGGCCTGTATCGGGCCAACCGGTGAACAGGGGTGCCTGTACTCTGCTATTATGAATGACAAGCACCGGGCAGCGGGCCGTGGCGGCATGGGCGCTGTAATGGGCAGTAAAAAACTGAAGGCTGTGGTGGTTCGCGGAAGCGGCGGGGTAACTGTTGCACGGCCTGAAGGCTTTATGGAAGCATTAACCGATGCCCGTACCAAGCTTAAGGAACACCCGGTTACCGGGGGCGGCCTGCCCACCTACGGTACAGAAGTTCTGGTCAACATGATCAATGAAGTCGGTGGTCTGCCGCTTCGCAACTGGCGTGACGGGGGCGTATATGATAAAGCTGATGATACCTCTGGTGAAGCGCTGGTCGATTCTTATCTGGTTAAAAACAAAGGCTGCTTTGGCTGCTCAATTGGCTGCGGCCGCGTTACCAGAATACCGGATGGGCCTTTTAAATCTATGGGTGAAGGCCCTGAATACGAGGCGGGCTGGTCCTACGGTGCAGACTGTGGCGTCAATGATCTGGCCGCTATCTGTAAAGCCAATTTCCTTTGCAACCAGTATGGTATGGATCCGATCACACTTGGTTCTACCATTGCCTGCGCCATGGAACTTTACGAAAAGGGGCTTCTGAGTGAGAAAGAAATTGGCCGTCCGCTGCCCTTTGGCGACGCACAGGCCATGGTTGAACTGACAGAGCTCACAGGAAAAATGGAAGGATTTGGTGTTGAGCTTGCCCAAGGCTCATACCGTCTGGCGGAAAAACATGGTGCGCCAGAATTGTCCATGTCTGTTAAAAAGCAGGAAATGCCAGCCTATGATGGGCGCGCTGTTCAGGGGATGGCCCTTGAATACGCTACATCAAACCGCGGAGGCTGCCATGTGCGCGGTTACCTGACTTCACCTGAAGTTTTAGGGATTCCGTTAAAGACGGATCCGCTTGTAACGGAAGGAAAGGCGCCGCTTCTGAAGACTTTCCAGGATCTCACCGCAGCAGTGGATTCCAGCGGTATCTGTCTCTTCACAACCTTTGGCATCGGCTTACCTGAGATTGCAGCGCAGTACCGTGAGGCAGTAGGCTCAGATGAAACAGATGAGGAATTCCTGTTAAAGGGAGAGCGCATCTGGAACATTGAAAAGCAGTTTAATATTGCTGCAGGTGTAGAGAAGGATACACTTCCTCCAAGACTTCTGCGTGAAGCCCTTCCCGATGGCCCAGCAAAGGGTAAGGTGGCGGAGCTTGATATTATGTTGAAAGAATACTATGAAGTACGCGGCTGGAGCACAGAAGGAGTGCCAACCGAAGAAAAAGTTCAGGAGCTTGGACTTTAAACGACAGATACTGGAGATGGGGCGCAGCCCTGTCTCCTTTCATGCATCATAACGCAAAGAGGAGATTAAAATGAAAGTAAAATTTTTCGCTACCATCCGGAATTATACAGGTTGCCGTCAGGCAGATGTACCGGTCTATAAGGATATGTACACGCTTTTACATACCCTCTCTGAAACCTATGGCGATGCTTTCAGAAATCATGTTTTAAGTCCAGATGGGGAGGCGCCCGGAGCAGAGATTATTCTGATGGTCGATGGTCGCCATATCGAGCATTTGCAGGGGCTTAAGACACCTCTGAACGAAAACAGTACTGTGGCAATTTTTCCCGTTGTTGCGGGAGGATGAGGAAGGGGAGTGAGCCCATGCAGGAAATAACAAAAGAATCAATCGACAAAATTTTATCAGCATATCCCAGGGACCAGCGCCATTCTCTGGCAATGATGCAGGATATGCAGCATCATTTTAACTATATTCCAGAGCAGGGAATGAAGGCCTTGGCCGAATATTTGGATTGTCCGTTATCATCATTATATTCAATGGCGACTTTTTACAGGGCATTGAGCTTGAAGCCAAAAGGAAAGCATATCATTAAGCTCTGTGACGGAACTGCGTGTCATATTCGAGGATCTGTCAACCTGATCACTGGCATTAAACGTGAGCTGGACATCAGTCCAGGTGAAACCTCGGGAGATGGGCTTTTCTCGCTGGAAACCGTGAACTGTCTCGGCTCCTGTGCGCTGGCGCCCGTGATGGTGATCGACGGCGTATATTACGGAAAGGTAACGCTTGAAAAGCTGCCTGAGATATTAAACCAGTATCGGGAGCTTTCGGAAGGAGGCGCAGAAGCATGAAGCAAAACGTTTTAGTCTGCTGCGGTACCGGTTGCCGGGCCAATGGGAGCCTGCTGGTTTTAGAGGCGCTTCAAAAAGCTGCCAGAAAGCATAAATCCGATATTGAGGTGTCGCCTCTGATCAAATCCACTGGCTGCAATGGCTTTTGTGAAAACGGCCCGATCGTTAAAATTGAGCCGGCCGATATCTCTTATTATAAGGTTAAACCAGAAGACGCGGACAGCATCATAAAGGATACAGTACTTGGCGGAAAGATTATTGAGAAGCTTTTATATAAAGGAAATGATGGAAAACGCGTGCGCTCGCAGCATGAAAATCCATTCTACGCGCCACAGAAAAAGTGGGTGCTGCATAACATAGGGGAGATTGACCCGACCAATATCGACGATTATATCGCCAGAGGAGGATATAGTGCTTTAAAAAAAGCCTTATCCATGGATGCGGACAGGATCATTGGGAAGGTAGAAGATTCAGGTATCCGGGGCCGCGGTGGTGCAGGGTTCCCCACTGGAACAAAATGGCGTCAAGCGTTAAAGTATGAATCGGATGTAAAATATGTAGCATGTAATGGTGATGAGGGTGATCCTGGAGCTTTTATGGACCGGTCAATACTGGAGGGCGACCCGCACTCTGTTATTGAAGGGATGATTATCTGTGCCTGTGCTATTGATGCGCAGGAAGGCTATATGTATATCCGTGATGAGTACGGTCTGGCAGTAGAAAACTGCAAAATTGCACTGCAGCAGGCAAGAGAAAAGGGATTCTTGGGAGATTCTGTTATGGGAACAGGCAAAGCCTTTGATATTCAGATTGTTCGGGGCGGCGGCGCTTTTGTCTGCGGCGAATCCACTGCGCTGATGGCGTCGGTAGAGGGCCGGGTAGGTGAGCCGAGAGCAAAGTATATCCGCTCTGTCCAGAGAGGGCTGTGGAACAGGCCAACCGTTTTGAATAATGTTGAAACCCTGGCGAATATTCCGAGAATTATCCAGGATAGCGGCGCGAAATTTAAGGAATTAGGAACAGAAAAGAGTAGCGGTACAAAGGTCTTTGCCCTGGTCGGCAAGGTCAAGCGTACCGGTCTGGTTGAAATACCAATGGGGAGTACCCTGAGGCATTTGATCTATGACATTGGCGGGGGAATCCCGGGAGACCGTCCCTTTAAGGCTGTGCAGACCGGCGGTCCATCGGGCGGCTGTATTCCTGCTGAGCTTTTAGATCTGCCCATGGATTTTGATACCCTCACCAGCTATGGCGCCATGATGGGGTCTGGCGGTGTGATTGTCATGGATGACCGGAGCTGTATGGTTGAGGTTGCCCGATATTATATTGAATTCCTGTGTGACGAATCCTGCGGTAAATGTACACCGTGCCGTGAAGGACTGCGCCATCTTCTGACCATACTGACCGATATCTGTGAGGGCAGGGGCCAGGAAGGCGATATTGAGCTGATGGAAAAAATCTGCCATACCATGCAGGATGCATCTCTGTGCAGTCTTGGAAAAAGTGCCGCGAATCCAGTCCTGACCACCATAAAATATTTCCGGAACGAATATGAAGCGCATATCAAGGAAAAACGATGTCCTGCCGGAGTCTGTCCGAAACTGACCGCTTTTGTGATCGATGAGGAAGCGTGCTGGGGCTGTATGCGCTGCTCCAAAGCATGCCCTGCCGGAGCAGTGAGCGGCGAGGTCAAAAAGCCGCATCATATTGATCCGGTTAAGTGTATTGCGTGCGGAAGTTGCCGAGAGGCCTGTAATTTTGATGCGGTCGTTACTGTGAAAAGGGGTGAAGCGTAATGGAAATCAAGATCAATGGTAAAGAATGTACCTGCGAAAAGGGAGAATTTCTGTTAGAAGTTGCGAAACGTAATGGATTTGACATTCCAACGCTGTGCCATCACCCTGGTCTCGCGGAGCAGGGGTGCTGCAGGGTCTGTATTGTTGAGGTCGTGGAGAATGGAAGAAGCAAGGTTGTTGTCTCCTGCGTTTACCCATTGGAACGCCCCTGTGAGGTTTTCACAGACAGCGAAAAGATAAAAGAGGAGCGCTCCGTTATCTTGATGCTGCTGAAAACAAGGGCGCCTGCCAGCTTGGAAATACAGGCGATGTGTGATAAGTACGGTGTCTTTGAGACATCAAGGCTGAAACCTGTAGACGGTGAAAAGTGTATTTTATGCGGGCTTTGCGTCAAAGCCTGTGGGGCCCTTGGTACTGGCGCGATCTCAACCATTAACCGTGGTGTCACTAAAAAAGTTGCGACACCCTACGAAAATCCTTCGAATGATTGCATAGGCTGCACAAGCTGTGCTCAGGTCTGTCCGACAGGTGCAATTGAATGGTCCGAAGATGGCGAAACAAGGACGATTTGGGGAAAAAATTTTGCATTGGCAAAATGTGAATCTTGTGGTAGAATTATAAGTACAGAAGCTGAGCTTCGCTTTGCGGGAGAAAGGGCAGGTGTGGAGACCAATTCCCTTTGTGAGAGCTGCCGTAAGAAGAGCATGGCTGATGTGCTTGCCCATACATATGGGATTGAGTAGGAGATCTTAACCAGAAAAGCCTTCGGTGCCAAGGTGCCGGGGGCTTTTCTGTCGCATGCTTTTTTAAATTTTAATGAATTTATTTTTGGGGTATGTTATACTGTGCACATTATGTAATAGAGAAGGAAGCAGCATGGATTATTTTTACGAACATTACTTTGCTCCACAAAACGTTGAGCCGCACAATCGTATTTTTTCACCGGAGCACCTTATCCTTTCATCATTATTGATGATTTTTATTGTGGTCGTTATGGTCATACAGACTAAAAAACATGACCGGGGCTTCAGCCAGAAGCTGATCCGGGTTCTGGCAGCTGTCATGCTGGCCCTGGAGATTTTCAGAATCAGCTGGAGAACCTACTATTTTGGCTTTGACCTCAGAAATATTCGTTTTGACTGGTGTAACCAGGTATGTATCGCCCTGCCGTTGATCGTGTTGTTTAAGTGGGAAAAGGCTTACCCTTACATTGATGTCCTAGCTGTGATGGGCGGACTCATGGTACTCATCTACCCATTGTGGGTTTTCTATGATTATGGTGGAATTCACACCATGGCTGTGCAGAGCATGGTGTCTCACGGCCTCATGGTTTTAATCGCGCTGACCATGCCCTTTGCGGCAGATTACAGGCCAGAAGTACGAAAGGCCTGGAAGCCGATAATTGGACTTAGCATCATCGCGGTTATCGCCTTTATCATGTCACATGCTTTAAACGAAAATTATCTTCTGATGCTGGGAGCACATGGTGTCCCGGTGATCGACCAGATACCTTATCCCTGGTACTGGCTCCTTGTGGCGCCGGCTTTGATCGGTCTGGTTACGCTGGTGACCAAAGGCTTGAGCCTGCTGGACGACCGGCTTCTTAGAAAGGTACAGCCAGATGCGGCAATGCTTTTAAATATGGATAGAGGAGCTTTAGATGAAAATACTGATCGCATATCACAGCAAAAACGGAACGTCTGAGAAATGTGCCCGGCTGCTGTTAAGGCAGGTAGGAGAAGCAGATTTGGCGGATCTTAAGAAAAAGACGCCTGATTTTAACGCCTATGATCTTATCGTTATCGGCGGCTCTATCCGTATGGGAATGTATACGCGTCCGGTGCGGAAGGCTCTCAAAAAGTATGAAGGTACTCTGGAACAGAAAAAGGTGATATATTTTATTAACTGCGCTTTTCCAGAGAACAAGGAAAAATATTATAAAGATAATATTTCTGAAAAGCTGAGGAAGCGTACCCTGGGCTGCTTTAACTTTGGCGGTGAGATGGACCTTGCGCGGTTAACGGGCTCGGACCGTATGATTGCGGCGACTGTGGCCCGCCAGTCACAGGGCAGCGGACATCCCCTTGCATCTATTGACGAGCGGGCCATTGAGCAATGCGCTGGCAGAATAGCGGCAATTAAAGAAAATATATAATGGAAATATGGCACTTCTGTCATCAACATGTTTTTCAAACACCGTTTTTGGGTATATCAAAACGGTGTTTTATTTAGTTTAAGGATTTTTTTAAAAGTATGATGAAAATGACAGGCGGAAAGGAGTATTCACGATGAATTTTAAGGTGGATCAGGAACAAATGCTGCGTGATCTCAGAGGTTTGTTAAGCATCGCAAGCACGAATGGGGATGCCGGTGTCATAGATGAAATGACACCGCTCGGCAAAAATATTAATGACGCCATTGATTATATGCTGGCCATTGGAAAGCGTTTTGGCTTTGAAACCCAAAACCTGGACGGGTGCTGCGGTATGGTTGACATGGGAGAGGGTGAGGAAATGGTCGGCGTGCTTGTGCATATTGACACCGTACCCGTTGGCGAAGGCTGGAGCGTTGATCCCTTTGACGGGACAGTGATTGATGGAAAGGTTTATGGCAGAGGCGCCAATGATGACAAGGGCCCGGCCATTGTGGCGCTGTATGCCATGAAAGCTCTGAAGGACAGCGGTGTGCCGATAAACAAGCGTATCCGTCTGATTATCGGCGGTGATGAGGAAAGCGGAACCTGGCGCTGTATGGATCGTTATAAAGAAACCGAGATCATACCAGACTATGCCTTTTCGCCGGACGCGTCCTATCCGGTTATCTTTGCCGAAAAGGGTATTCTCAAGGTTCAGATTCACAACAAGACTGATGTTGCAGGTGAGGATTTGACGCTGAAGGCCGGAAAACAGATCAATATAGTACCTGACTTTGCGGAGGCCGAGGCAGAAGGGCGAAGGTTTACGGCAAAGGGCAAGCCTGCCCACGCCATGGAACCGCAAAATGGTGTTAACGCGCTGTTAAAGCTGGGGCATGAGCTTAAAGAGACCGGAATCGATCATCCGTTTTTAACGCTTCTGGACAGAGCAAATGTGGAGGGATTCAATATTGCTATTTCAGACGAGGTTTCCGGTGAGCTGACGATTAATCCTGCCATTGGCAGGGTCGATGAGCAGGGCTCAAGGCTGGAGTGCGATATCCGTTATCCGGTAACTGCGGATGTTGATGATATTATCGAGCGAATTCGCCAGTCTGTGGATCCTGTCGGTTATGAGGTAGATGCAATGCAGATAGTTCCGCCGCTCTATGTTAAAAAGGACAGCCCGCTGGTACAGACATTACTGGGAGTGTACCGCGACATTACCGGTGACAGGACAGAGCCCATGGCTATCGGAGGCGGTACCTACGCCCGGGCCTTTAACAACGCTGTGGCCTTTGGAGTACTGTTCCCTGGTGAACCAGATATGTGCCATCAGGTGGATGAATACTGGAGTGTAAAGGATATGATGGTGAACCTTCAGATCATTGCTGGTGCGCTTGCGGCTCTTGGTGTATCGAAAAGAGGCATGTAATGAAGGATGAATCAGCATTTAAGCCCTTTATTCCTGCGGACCGGGTTATGCCGGAGTTTACAGCTACTTCCATTATCCTCGGCTTGATACTGGCAGTGGTTTTTGGAGCTGCCAATGCATACCTGGGTCTGCGCGTTGGCCTGACCATCTCGGCGTCTATTCCCGCGGCGGTTATCTCCATGGGGGTTATCCGCCTCATTCTCAAAAAAGATTCTATCCTGGAAAATAACATTGTGCAGACCATTGGGTCGGCTGGCGAATCAGTGGCTTCGGGCGCTATCTTTACGCTGCCCGCTTTGTTTATGTGGAGCCAGGAATGGGGAATCGCCAGTCCCTCTCTGGTTGAGATTGCCCTTATCGCTGTCTGCGGTGGCTTTCTGGGGATATTGTTTATGATTCCGCTGCGCAGGGCTTTGATTGTCAAAGAGCATGGCGTTCTGCCATACCCCGAAGGCACCGCCTGCGCCGAGGTATTACTGGCCGGTGAGGAGGGAGGCTCTAAAGCCTCCATTGTCTTTGCGGGTCTTGGCATCGCGGGCGTCTATAAATTTATCACAGATGGCCTGAAGCTGTTTCCCTCAGAAGTATCGTGGGAGATCAAAGGGTATAAGGGAGCGGCCTTTGGCTGTGACGTGCTGCCCGCGCTTTTGGGCGTCGGTTATATCTGCGGCCCGAAGATCGCGTCTTATATGTTTTCAGGCGGCGTTTTAAGCTGGCTGGTCATCATGCCCCTTATCAGTATGTTCGCCGGTGACGCGGTGATCTTCCCAGGGACTGTGCCAATTTCGACACTGGACTCCTTTGGTATCTGGAGCAATTATGTCCGTTATATCGGTGCTGGTGCGGTGGCAGCGGGAGGAATCATCAGCCTGGTGAAATCCCTGCCTCTCATCGTCAGCACTTTTAAGCAGGCCATGAAAAGCTATTCTGGAAACAGCGGTCCGGAGATGCAGATCCGAACAGATCGGGATTTAAATATGAAGCTGGTCGCAGCTATGGTTTTAGTGATCATTTTAGTAATCTGGCTGGTGCCCGCTATCCCGGTTGATATTTTTGGCGCGCTAATCATTACGGTTTTTGGCTTTTTCTTTGCAACGGTTGCTTCACGGATCGTTGGTCTGGTTGGCAGCAGCAACAATCCGGTTTCGGGGATGACCATTGCCACACTGCTTATCGCTACAGTTATCTTTAAAGCCATTGGGATGACCGGGCAGCCAGGGATGACTGGCGCCATTGCAGTAGGCTCGATCATTGCCATTATCGCAGCGATTTCCGGCGATACCTCGCAGGATTTAAAAACTGGCTATATTGTGGGATCGACCCCTCAGAAACAGCAGATCGGTGAGCTGCTGGGTGTGATCATTTCCGCGCTGGCCATCGGCGGGATTCTTTACCTGCTCAACGCAGCCTGGGGCTACGGTTCTGCCGAGCTTCCCGCGCCACAGGCCGTTTTGATGAAAATGGTCGTGGAAGGCGTTATGGATGGAAACCTCCCCTGGACCCTTGTCTTTATCGGCGCGGGCATCGCAGTGGTGGTTGAAATTCTTGGGATTCCTGTTCTGCCTTTTGCTGTTGGGCTGTACCTGCCGGTACATTTAAACACAGCCATTATGGTGGGCGGCCTGGTGCGTCTTTTCTTTGAAAAAAAGAGAAAGGTGACCGAGAATCAGCGAAAGGAATTTTTAAATAAAGGCCTGCTCTACACCTCGGGCATGATTGCCGGGGAAGGTCTTGTGGGAATTTTGCTGGCGGTCTTTGCAGTGATCCCATTCGGCGCCGGCTATTTTGGCGATGTCCTGAACATTTCTGACCGCTTCTCGCTGGGGAGCATGGGCTCCATCGCCTTTTTTATCCTCCTGATTTTATCTGTCTTTAAGTTCTCAATCTGGAATAAGGATAAGAAAGCATCACAATAAAAAATGGATTGGAGGTGTTTGAAATAAAACACAGATATTCACATAAAAAAGAAAATTATCTGGACTATGTTCCATCACACAACACCGTATATACCTATACTAAAAACAAACGCGGCCTTATAACCATCCGTGTGCCAAATACCGGATGGATCAACCAGATGGCGCAGTGGTTTTTTGGTATGCCGAAGGTCAGCTCTATCCAGCTGGATGCCTACGGCAGCTATGTCTGGGAGCAGATAGACGGCAAGAGAGATGTGCTGGCACTGGCCTGCCTAATGAAAGAACGCTTCGGGCAAAAGGCCGAGCCGCTCTATGAACGGCTGATTCGATTTCTTGAAACGCTCAGGGAAAATAAATACATCCACCTGAACAAAGGTGGAGAAGAAATACAGGAGGCAGGCCATGCGTCGAAGCGGTGCTGCCATGAAGCCTGACAGGAATGAAAAAGAGTTGTTTTAAACAGCTCTTTTTTTGAGCGTTGGAATAAAAAGTTTGGTATAATAACAGTATGCTAAAGAAACAAGGTGAGCCTTAATGAATAACTTAGTAATTCATACCATCGAACCCTTTTGTCCGCCAGACGCGCGGATATTGATCTTAGGCACTATCCCATCGCCTAAGTCCAGAGAGTTTGGTT
This sequence comes from Eubacterium maltosivorans, assembly GCF_002441855.2. Lineage (NCBI taxonomy): Bacteria > Bacillati > Bacillota > Clostridia > Eubacteriales > Eubacteriaceae > Eubacterium > Eubacterium maltosivorans. The sequence goes on from NZ_CP029487.1 coordinate 410,556, forward strand.
TTTATTACGGACATCCTCAAAACCGATTCTGGCGGGTTTTGTCCGATATTTTAAATCAGCCCAAGCCAGAGACTAACGAGGAAAAGAAAGCCTTTTTAAAAGGAAATAACATCGCTCTCTGGGATGTGCTGGCCGCCTGTAATATCGATGGAGCCAGTGACAGCAGCATCAAAAATCCTGTTCCAAATGATTTCACAGAGGTTTTGGGCAGGGGAACGATAAAAGCCGTTTTTACTACCGGGGCAAAGGCGACGGCGCTTTATAAAAAATACTGTTACCCCACAACCGGCGTGCCTTCTATTTTATTGCCATCCACCAGCCCGGCCAACTGCCGGCTTAAATATGAAGATTTAAAACAGGCCTATCGTGTGATTTTAAAGCCGTTGAGGGGAGAAGACTGATGGATGAAATAATCGTAAAAACCTTTGAGGGCGTATGCAGTGATACATTCGAATATCTGACAACGCCTGGAAAGGTGCGTTGCTACCGAAAGGGCGACCACCTTTTCAGAGACCGCGAGACAACCCCTTATGTGTTTGTGATTTTATCGGGAAAGGCATCCCTTTATAAAATTGGAGAGAACGGGCAGAAGAAAGTCGCTTTTATTTTGGGCCCGGGTGAACTGATCAATGAGGATATCCACCCTGAGACTACGTCCTCTGTGAGCTGTGAAGCCTTTGAGAATCTGGAAGCTCTGTGCATTGAAAAAGCAGAGCTCAGAGAGTGGATGAAGAAGGATTTTGGACTGACAGAGATCGTACTGAACGCAGCCAACAGAAAGGTGCGGCGACTGTACAGGCAGCTGAAAAATACGACCGGCGTACTGAAGGTGGAAAGACGCGTAGCCGCCAAGCTGTGGAAACTGGCCAATGATTACGGCGTGGACAGCCCGTATGGCCGCACCATTGATCTGGATATCAGCATTACCTATCTGGCCGATTTGATGGGCTCGCCGAGAGAAACGATCTCAAGGGCATTAAAGCTCTTAAATACACAAAAGCTAATCCGGCAGGATAAAGGCCGGATTACAGTGGTGGATATGAACGCTCTATCCGATTATTTTAAGCAATAGATGGCAGGCTTTGGCCTGCCTTTGCTGTCTTTTGGACTAAAAATCTGTCTGTTGGGCACTCGTTATTGCTTTTGCGGGCAAAAGGACTTATAATGAAATTACATCGAAGGGAGAAAAATGCATCATGCTAAGGGTAGCCATTTGTGACGATGAAAAAGAAATGCGGGAGACAATCTGCGGATTTTTAAGGAAGTATCCCAGTGTGGAGGCCGTGGAGTGTTTTGATTGCGGCGAGGCTTTTCTTCAGAAGCGGGGCCACTTTGACCTTGTGTTTTTGGACATTGACATGGATGACATGGATGGAATCGAGACTGGCCGCAGAATTCGCAAATGGGATAAGCAGATATACATTGTTTACGTAACCCATCTGCCCGATTATCAGAAATATGCTATGGGTGTGCATGCCTTTGGCTATCTTGAAAAGCCAGTTCATAAAAGTGATATTGAGGCGGCTTTACAGGAGGTGGAGGCATACAAGCGAGAAACAGAGCAGCCTGTATTTCTTGAATTTAAGACAGAGGAAGGGATTCTGCGTTTTGATGTGAAAGATATTTTTTATTTCGAGTACATAAACCGCAGAATACACATGTGTACCCAAAGAGGCGTTTTTTATCTGCGGCAAAAGATGGGTGAGGTTGCCGAATTGATGAAGCCCTATGATTTCAGCCAGCCTCACAAGAGCTTCTGCGTGAATCTTTTTCACGTCAAAGCCATCAAGGGCTATGATATCCAGATGACGAACAGCGACGTGGTACCGCTGTCACAAAAGAAATCCGCAGCGTTCAGGGAACAGCTTAATGTTTATCTGGAGCATTTGATCGGATAGGAGGGGAAAATGAGTGGAACGAGTCTGCTGATTTATGGAGGCTTTACCGTTATTTTTAATCTGTTTTCAGTTTTTATGACCTATGATTTTATGCGGCGGTTTATTGGTACCTTTGAGAGAAAAAGGATACTGGCAGCGATACTTTTTTTCCTTGAGGAGTTCATACTGGTTATTGTAAGCTGTATGAGCTACCCTACTTACAAAGCGATCGCATTAGTAATCTGCAACAGCCTGCTCGCTATATTTTTGTATCGAAAACGGTCCAAAATGGTTTTTTATTATGTTCTTCTATTCTCGGTGGTGATAGCGCTTCTGGAATGCTTGCTTTACTATGTTTTATTTTATACGATCACTTTTTTAAATTTAATTATGCGTGGCAATCCCTGGCAAAATGGATTGCTTATTTTATTAAATTTAACAGTCCTTTTTGTTGCTTATCAATTATTTGTAAGACATGTGAAAAAGGATATCGTCGATGTGACAAAGGGCGTTCGTATTTTTAATTTTGTACTTATTCCAATATTCAGCATTTTAAACATTTATTTAATGCTTTTTGTCTCAGCCTATGCTTTTGAGGATATAATGTATTTGCTCATTATATGTGATGTTATTTTAATTTTTATTTTAAATCTTTACCTTTTTTCTTTATTGAGCAAAGTATCTGAAAATGTTGAAATAAGGGGAAAATTAGCTCTTTACGACCAGGCGTCCGATCTTCAGTATCGTTACTACCAGGAGATGGAGACAAAATTAGAGGATTCCAGAAAAACAGTTCATGATATGAAAAATCATCTCCAAGCCATGGAGCGGCTGTACCAGACCGGTGAAGCGGAAAAGGGCAAACGATATGGCGAAGATTTAAGGCAGCTCTTAAACAGCTTCAGCCAGGATTACTATACAGATAATCGTGTTCTGAATATTGTGATCAACGACAAAGCAGAGCGCGGCAAAATGTCGGGGGTCCTGGTGGACTGCGCCTTAAACCAGATCGACCTGTCGTTTATGAAAGAGATGGATATCACAACGATTTTTGCCAATCTGTTGGATAACGCCATCGAGGCAGCCTGTGAATGCAATGCGCCATGGACAAGGCTGAGAGCCGATCATGTACGGGATTTCATTGTGATTTCTGTCGAGAACAGCATGAAAGCCAGCGCACTTTTAAATGGAACTCGGCTGAAATCGAGTAAAAAAGGCCATCAGGGCTATGGCCTTGAAAACGTGAAGCGCGCTCTGGAAAAGTACAATGGGCATCTGCGTATCGAGACAGGCGGTAATACCTTTAAGGTAAGCCTGTTCATTCCAGTTCAAACGGAGGTGAAAAATGATGGTTGATCCAGGGATTATTGCTAGCTTGATTGTATTGATTTTTTTATGCTTCGCCATTCCCATCGGAGGATTTATTTACCTGAGTGTCAAGAAGAAGCATGTCGCAAAACCATTCTTTATTGGTATGCTGGTTTTCTTTGTTTTTCAGATGGTGATCCGTCTGCCGGTCATACAGCTGGTGCTGCCTCAGACTGCATGGTTTATAGCAATGAGCCGCAATCCCTGGCTTTACGGCCTTTTTATGGGCGGAACAGCTGCCATTACAGAGGAATTGGGGCGTTATATCGCCGTTCGGTTTTGGCTGAAAAAGAATCGGCGCTATGCAGACGGCATTGCCTATGGGCTGGGGCATGGGGGAATAGAGGCTATGCTGCTCATCGGTGTGAATAATATCGCCAATCTTTTCGTTGTATTGAGCGGAAGTTCCTATATGGCTGCGCTTATTGCCGTGCAGCTCAATTATGCGACGATCTATATAACTCTGTTCGAGAGGATTTTAGCGATAATCGTACAAATCGGACTTTCTATACTGGTTTTTTATGCTGTCCGATCAGAACAGCTTCGCTATTTAATCTTCGCATTGGTTATTCACACAATGATAGATGCGGCGATCGTTATCCTGCCAGGCGCTTTTGGGGTGTCAGTATACTGGACAGAGGCGGTTGTATTTTTAGCAGCTGTTATCTTAATGGCTTGGATGGTAAAAATAAAACCGAGATTTGATCCGGAAGGAGCTTTTTTATAATGAAAAGAAAAAGCACTCTACTTGTTTTCTTATTTTTAGCATTAGTAGTCATGCTTTCAGGGTGTTCAGAAAATGAAAATCTCAAGGAACTGGATCCGGCATTTGACAAGGAGCTTTTGAAACAAAAAGCAGAGCAGGTGGTCGATGACTGGAACCATCAAAATTTCGAAGCCATTACCAGTCAATCGGATGATTCGATAAAAGATGGTTTGACACCAGAACTGTTAAAGCAGGGACAAGATTCGATTTTAGAAAAGCTTGGTGCTTTTAAAAAAATAGAGAAAACAAAGATTGTGACAAGGGAAAATGGACAGGCAACCGTAACCATTGTTGCAGAATATGAAAAGAGTAAACTTCAGCATCTGGTAACCTATAATACGCATATGAAAATCACTGGTTATTGGATTCGTTAAAATGGATTGAGTGTCTAGGAGAGGAGAATTTATGATGAAAAAGAAAATGATTGCTGTTGGTTTGGTTGTTTTAATGCTTTTGACGGTACTGTCGGCTTGTTCAGGGGGATCAGCCTCCGATCATAAGCTTGACCCGGCTTTTAATGAGGATACCTTAAAGCAGGAAGCAGAAAAGGTTATCGATGAATGGAACAATCAGGATTTTGATGCCATGGCGGCTGAAACAGCCGATAATGTCAGGGATAAACTGACTGCTGATGTCCTGAAGGACGCCTGGAATCAAGCAATGCCAAAACTGGGGGAATTCAGCAGCGTCAAACAGACGGAAATAGCACCGAATGGCAAAAGTGCTTTGGTAGTAGCCGTTGCGGAGTACGAAAATGGCAAAGCCCAGTTTACAATCGGCTTTGATCAAAATATGAAAATTGACAATTTTTTTATCAAATAACAAAGTCAGAGGAGAAGCCTGTGAATCTGACTCACCTTTGATGAAAATGGGAATCGAAAATAGGGGTATAAATTTAAGACATCGTGATCATTGTCACGGTGTCTTTTTTGATTTCGTTATAAAATTAACGTAAAGAACGAGTTGATCCAAAGGAGGCTAATATGGGTTATCAAATCAAAACAGAGGATTTTGATGCGGTTTTAAAAGAGCTGTCTCAGAGTTACCGGATTTTTGCGCCGCGTCTGTATCCGGGAGCCGGAGCTTTTTCGGACACAGACCGTGTGGAGTACGGTGAGATTGGCAATGTTGGGGACATTGAATTTGACAAAAAAAGTGATTTTTCATTTAAGGAAGTACTGTTTCCTCAGTCAGAGGTGTTGTTTTACTTTACAGAGGATGAGGTAAAAACAGCCAGCGAGGATTCAAAAGGGAACATTATTTTCCTGAGAAGCTGCGATCTTCACGCCGTGCGCCGGTTTGACGAAATCTATTTAAAGAACGGTTTTGAGGATATCTATTACGCAAGACTGCGTAAAAAGACAAAATTTATACTCATGGGCTGCCCGCAGAGCTTTGAAAACTGCTTCTGTGTGGATATGGGGACTAATACCTGCGATACCTATGACGCGTACGTGAAAGCAGACGAAGACTTCGTATTTGTGGACAGCAGTTGGGAAGAACTGAACGAAAGACTGGAGGGCAAATCCAGAGAGGTTTCGGTTACTCCGGAGTTCACTCAGGAAAACCTCGTGCACGTAAAAATCCCGAAGGACATTGAATTAAAGGATGTGCTGGGACTGCCAATGTGGGAAGAATACAACAGCCGCTGTATTGCCTGCGGACGCTGTAACTTTGTCTGCCCAACCTGTACCTGCTTTACCATGCAGGATATTTTCTATCAGGAAAACGGAAAGGTCGGTGAACGCCGCCGTGTGTGGGCTTCCTGCCATGTGGACGGCTATACCGATATGGCCGGCGGACACTGCTTTAGAAACAGCAAGGCAGAGCGGATGCGCTTTAAGGTCATGCATAAGGTGAACGATTATAAAAAACGTTTTGGCTACCACATGTGTGTTGGCTGCGGACGCTGTGATGATATCTGCCCGGAATATATTTCGTTTTCAGGCTGCATCAACAAGCTAAGCGATGCGATAAAAGAGAAGGAGGCCGGCAATGAAGAATGAGTACATCCCATTTTTATCCGAAATTGTAGAAGTGATTAAACACACCGAAATCGAGTATACCTTTCGGATGCGTTATACTGGCGAGGTAAAGCCAGGCCAGTTTTTTGAGGTATCCCTTCCAAAATTTGGCGAAGCGCCCATTTCTGTCAGCGGTATCGGTGAAGACACCGTGGATTTAACGATCCGTAAGGTTGGGAAGGTCACTGGTGAGATTTTCAAAAACTATGTGGGCTCAAAACTCTTTTTAAGAGGCCCCTACGGAAACGGGTTTGACCTTGACGAATACCGAGGAAAGGATATCATTGTAGTCGCAGGGGGGACAGGCCTCTCACCTGTGCGCGGCGTGGTCGATTATTTTGCCGAACACCCCGGGGAAGCTGCCTCTGTAACGCTGATTGCAGGCTTTAAAACACCGTCGGATGTGCTTTTTAAGGATGACATCGAACGCTGGAAAAAGACCATCAACGTTGTGCTGACCGTAGACTGCGACAGTGACGACTACGTGTGTAATGTTGGTCTGGTTACAGAGTATATTCCTGGCCTTGTCCTTGGTGACAAGGAAAACCTGGCGGTTATCGCGGTAGGGCCGCCGATTATGATGAAATTTACTGTGGCAGAATTTTTGAAGCGGGAAGTGCCTGAGGATAAAATCTGGATATCCCAGGAACGTAAAATGTGCTGCGGCCTTGGAAAATGCGGACACTGTAAGATTGACTCCACCTATATCTGCCTGGACGGTCCGGTTTTCAATTACAGTTTTGGCAAAAATCTTGTGGATTAGGAGGCTTTCATGGATATTAATACAAAAAAACTTAAAAAGAACGCTTTTCGCGTGTCAAAGCATCGCGGCGAAACCGCATCACGCGTGCGTGTGCCTGGCGGTTACCTGAATGCTGAGCTTCTTTCGCAGATTCAGGAGATTGCAGAGACCTACGGTAATGGGACTGTTCATCTGACCACCCGACAGGGCTTTGAGATTCCAGGGATTGACTTAAAGAATATGGATCAAGTCAATACCCTGCTCCAGCCGATTATTGAAAAGCTGGATATTAACCAGACAGATCCAGGGACTGGCTATCCATCTTCTGGAACACGTAATGTGTCGGCTTGCATCGGAAACAATGTTTGCCCATATGCCTGCTACAATACGACGAATTTTGCCAAAAAGATCGAGAAAGCTATTTTTCCAAACGATTTGCATTTCAAGGTTGCCCTGACAGGCTGCCCCAATGACTGCATGAAGGTACGCATGCACGACTTCGGGATTATGGGCATGACTGAGCCGCAGTACAATAAAGATAAATGTGTATCCTGTAATGCCTGTGTCAAGGCATGCGCCAGGAAATCCACGGGTGCGCTGCGCATGGAAAATTATAAGATCGTCCGTGACGAGAGCAAATGCATCGGCTGCGGTGAATGTGTGCTAGCCTGTCCCGTAGGCGCGTGGCGCAGAAGTGAAAAGAAATATTACCGCCTGACCATCATGGGCCGTACAGGAAAGAAAAATCCGCGCCTGGGCGAAGATTTTATTATCTGGGCCGATGAGGAGAGCATTATCAAGATTATTCTGAACACTTATGATTATGTGAAAGAATATATTGATCTGGACGCGCCGGGTGGAAAGGAACACATCGGCTATATCATCGACCGCACCGGGTTTGAGGAGTGGAAAAAGTGGGCCTTTAAAGATATCGAGCTTCCTGAAAAAGCAGTGGTGCGTGACCGCGTATACTGGAATGGCGTAAAGTATGCCATCGATAATACAAAATAAAAAAGCTTTGGGGTACGTTGTTTCGGCGTATCCCTTTTTAATTGCTTTGAAGGCGGCTGTTTTGGGTATAACTTTTTCTAGTTTAATGAAAGTTGTATTTTGCAATGAAAGGAGCAGACAATGCAAGCTAAAACAGCAACCAATCCAAAGCCTTTGCATTTCGGGCTGATCATGGTCATCTATCTGTGTGGTATTTTTATGGGCGCCATTGATACCAGCGTGGTGACCCCGGCAAGAACCGTTATCCAGAACGGCCTGGGCGTAGGCGACCAGACAGGCATTTGGATGATCACGATTTATACGCTGGCTTACGCCTCCAGTATCCCCATTATGGGTAAACTGGCTGACCGGCTGGGGCGTAAAACCATCTATCTGATCTGTATTATTTTATTCGGAACCGGGTCCCTGCTGGCGGGCCTGTCCCAGTATATCGGCCACTTTGGATTCTTTTTAATGGCGCGTGCCATTCAGGCCATCGGCGGCGGCGGTATTATGCCAATCGCTTCGGCCGAGTTCGGAACAACCTTTCCTGAGGACAAGCGGGGTATGGCTCTGGGGATGGTCGGGGGCGTCTACGGGATCGCCACTGTTGTCGGCGGCTCTCTGGGAAGCGCTATTTTAGGTGCCTTCGGACTTCAGAACTGGGGTTTTATCTTTTTTATCAATATTCCTATATCCCTCTTTATCATTATCAGTGGCTTTATCTTTTTACCCAATACCAAGATTGACGATGTAAAACCAATTGACAAATGGGGCACATTGTTTTTAGTCATGATGATTTTATCCCTCTTATATGGGCTTCGTAATATTGATTTCTTTGACTTTGTCAAATCCTTTACCAGCACAGATGTCTATCCATTCCTGATTATTTTTATTGTGCTGCTGCCTTTTTTCATTTTTGCTGAAAAGAAGGCGGCCGACCCCATTATGAATCTTGACTATTTCAGGGAATCGCCCATCGTTATAACACTGATCATTTCCTTTATTACCGGCGTTATCATGATGGGGATGGTTTTTGTGCCGCAGTTTGCCGAAAATGCGCTGCGTATGCAGCAGGGCAGCGGGGGATATTTTGTCATGGTGCTTGGGATTTTCGCGGGGGTTGGCGCACCGGTTTCAGGACGGCTCATTGACCGCTATGGACCAAAGCTGATTATGGGAGCGGGATTTTTGCTCTCTATTATCGGCTCGCTGTTTCTGGTGCTCGTTACCACCAGCTATCCAAACCTGCTGACAGTCGCCATTTGTCTGATTCTCATCGGTCTTGGCATGGGCTTTACCATGGGAACGCCGCTTAATTACATGATGCTTGACAACACTAAAAAAGCCGATTCCAACTCAGCGCTGGCTACCCTGTCGCTGATCCGCTCAGTGGGCACAGCCATCGCTCCGGCGGTCATGGTTGGGTTTATCGCCCATGCAGGTGTAACGGCAGAGGCAAATATTACCGCACAGCTGCCAAGGGAGCTGGTGCTGCCACCGCTGCCTTATGCTGAGCAGCTGGATGAGGAGACTGCGGCGCTGAAGGATTCAGATTTTGGAAAGGCTTATCTCTCATCTGTGCAATTTCCAGATTTTGAGGCCATGGAAAAAATCTCGCTTGACGCACATGGCAGTGTCAGCGATATGAAACTGCCCGCGAATCTGACAAAAGAGCTCTCAGACGCTGATGTCACGAATATCGACCAGGCAGTGGATAACATGGTGGCCTACATGGCAGACACCATGAAACCCATGGTCACAGAAAAGGCAGAATCCGGTGTGCAAAGCGGTATTGACGGTCTTAAGCGGCTGACGGCTTCACCGGAGGTTCCGGCTCAGGTAACGCAGGGAGTCAGCACGATGGTGTCACAGATGACAGCGCTGAAAAACGCGCTTCCTGACGCTGTAAGCCAGGGCTTCCAGAACTATCTGGGAGAAGTGAAAGCCATGGGTGCTCAGATTCAGAACATCTATCAGAAAACCATGGAAACCGGTTTTAAGCAGGTCTATATGACCACAGCCATCGCCTCGGCCTTTGCCCTTGTGGTGCTCTTGTTTTACAAGGACAGGCATGAGCGCGTAAAAAAAGAAAAGAAAAAGGGATAAGATAAATTTAAAAAGCCTGCGCTTTATGAGTTAAAACGCAGGCTCTTTTGTGGTTTGGTGAGCAGTATAGGCAAGCTTTTGATTCATTTTCCGTCTTAAATAGGCATAACAGCCAATCAGCGCTCCGAGTGTGATGATCCAAGTGATGGGATAGGAATAATAAATGACTGACGGGGAGTGATACTGCGGTACCTGAAAGACTGTGGCGATCCACAGAAGCCGTAAGCCACAGGCGCCGATGAGACTGATAATCATGGGAACGACCGAGTAGCCGATTCCTCTCAGTGCGCCGACCATGACATCCATCATCCCGCAGATGGCATAGGCAGTACCAATGACCACAAGGCGCTGCATACCTGCCTGAATAACCTCAGGACTGGAGGAATAAATGCCGAGAAGACTGTTTCCGAAGAATACCGCCAGGTTACCAAGAACAAGCCCAACCGCCAGAACACAAACCTCGCCGGTTATGACGATGCGGTCAAGCCGCTTGTACTGTCCCGCGCCCAGATTTTGACTGGTAAAAGAGATAGTAGCCTGGTGCAGAGCGTTCATGGCAATGTAGATAAAGCCCTCGATGTTGGCTGAGGCCGAGTTGCCAGCGACCACCACAGGCCCGAACAGGTTGATAGAGGACTGAATAACCACATTAGACAGCGAGAAGATCACACCCTGAAATCCGGCGGGAAGGCCAATCTGTAAAATCTTGATAAAGCTGCTGCGGTCAATCCGAAGGTTTTTCGGAATCAGGCGGATACCGCTCTGTTCACGCATGAGACAGCGGATTACCAGCGCTGCGGCGATACACTCAGCAATGGCGGTAGCCGCAGCAACGCCAGCGACATCCATTTTCAAACCAATGACGAAGATGAGATTTAACACAACATTGACAACACCGGCGCCCATCAGGTAATACAACGGCCGTTTGGTATCCCCGACGGCACGCAGGATTGCCGCGCCAAAGTTATAGAGCATGGTGCCGGTCATACCGATAAAATAGATGCGCAGATAAAGCACGGCAAGGTCCAGAACCTCCGCCGGGGTCTGCATCCAGATCAGAATCTGCTTTGCCCCGAATATGCCCAGAAAGGTCAGAATCACACCGCTTCCAATGCTGAGCACAATGGCAGTGTGAACAGTTCTGGACAGATGGCGCTGTTGCCCGGCGCCATAGTACCGGGCAACCAGTACATTCGCCCCGATAGACATGCCGAGAAAAAGATTGGTCAGAAGATTGATCAGCGAGGTGTTTGCGCCCACCGCAGCCAGCGAATTACTGCCAGCGAACTGACCAACTACCACGATATCCGCAGCATTAAAAAGCAGCTGTAACACCCCTGAGCACATTAAAGGCACTGCGAAAACGAGCATCTTTTTCAGGATAGAACCACTGCACATATCCATTTCATATTTTTGAGTTTTTTCTTTTTTCTTTTCCATTGTTTCCTAAAACCTCTTTTAAAAACTTTTCCCTAACAGATGTTTAACAAAAACGCTAAACGCCACAATTTATAAGCATACCGATTTCGAAGCGTAATGTCAAGAGGTTCGGCGAGGTTTGATCTTCGGAAAAGTTTTTATCATCCCTTTTAGAGAAAAGCTGCCAGAGGCTGAGTGACTGCCTTTATAAGCCAGGCCGGGAGGAATATCCTTCCGGCCTGGCTGTTTTTATGGTTACATGGTTCAGAGGACTTTGAAACACAAGGTCAGAGCCCCCGGAACATCTTTAAAGGTATCAATGCCGAAATCTTTATAGGCCACAGCATTGATTTCATTAAAACCAAGGCGCAGAATCTGTTTGAGGGAGCGGCTGCTGGTACATTCGGAAATGGCAGTCTCAAAACCAAGGGCAACAGCGCGATCCAGAAGGTTTTGAGTCAGCGTGAGGGACAGGTTATGCCCTGTATAATCAGAATGAACACCAGCGTACATGAGGGTAAAACACTTTTGGGGATTATAGCCTTCAAGGGTTTCAAGTGGCTTTAAAAGAATATCAAATACATGACTGGTGTCGGCCATGGCCTCAAGAAGGCGTGGGTTCAGCCTGGATACCACCGATGGATCATTGGCGATATCTTCCTTGAAAGAAGAGGTAAAGCCCACAATTTTGTTTGTGTCTGCATCAATCGCCAGGCAGGTAAGTGCGTCTTTGATGGATTCAGGAAAGATGACCCGACAATAATCCATGGCTTCGCTTTCCGTTAACTTCAGATGAGCGGTCATAGGATCGCGGTGAACAAAGGTCTCGATAAACAGTTGACCTAGTTCATCGAGATCCTTCATTTGTGCGGGACGGTATATTAGATTCATATGTTTCTCCTTAAAGTTTAATGTTTAGCATTGTAATATCGTCCGCCTGGGGAGCGGATGCGGCAAAGGCATCGATATCGGCCGAGATGGCAGACAGCAGTGCTTTTGAAGTAAGGCTTCTATCTGCATTGATCCTTTGGATCAGGCGCGCTTCGCCGTAAAAGCAGCCTTCGGAATTTTGAGCTTCGGTAACGCCGTCTGTGTATAGAAACAGACCGGCTCCAGGCGACAGCTGGCAAGTGTATTCGGTATAGCTCTGATTCCCCATAACCGCGAGCACTAAATCTGGCGGTGCGTCAAGCCAGACGTAATCGGAATCAGCGGCAGGGCGTATGAGCGGCGGGTTGTGTCCTGCGTTTACATAGCATAGCTTATGGGTGTTCAGGTCCAGAATACCGGTGAAAACAGTTACGAACATACCACCGCAGTCGTTTTGACAAAAGTAGTCGTTAGACATTTCCAAAGCCTTTGCGAGGGAAACGCCGCTGGTGATGGTGAACTTGAGCACAGTTTTAGACAAAGCCATGAACAGTGCCGCCGGAATACCTTTTCCAGAAACATCGGCGATGGTGAGTACCAGACGGTGGTCGTCAAGGTAGTAAAAATCATAGTAGTCACCGCCTATTCGGATGGCAGAATTCATGGTGGCAAATAGGTCCAGATCCTTTGGAAAATCCGTTGGCAGCATACTGTGCTGAACAATTTCTGCGGTTTGCATTTCTCCCAGAAGCCACTGCTTTTGTTTTTCGATCTCCATTTGTTGTTGAATTGTGGCGATTAAACTGCTGCCCATTTTGTCAAGCTGTTTGGACAAGCCTTCAATTTCATCGCCAGTATGGACATTCAGCGCAGACAGGGCATGATTTTGCGGAGAAGCTGTCAGTAAATCCGTATTTTCAAACTGTTCGGCAGCATTGGTCATCTTTAACAGGGGACGGGTAACGCTTTTTCGCATAAAGAAAAAGAAAAGCAGAGTGGTTACAAGCATCACCGGCAAGGCAACGATGAGGATGGAGCTCACAAAGGCAAGTCGCTGATAGCGGTAGCCGCTTCCCTGGATCACAAGGCCTACAAGGCCAACAGCGTTCCCCGCTTCGTCGGTAAGGGGAATGCAAAGGCTGGGATATTTTTTGCCAGATTCAAGGGTGACTTCTGGTCCGGGAGGCAGTGATTCGGCCTCCTCTGTGGTATAAGTCTCGGTCTCAAAGTCAACCCTGGGCAGGGCGGTCAAGTAGTCGGCCAGGGCTTCTTTTGAGACCGAGGAATGAGAGTCCTGAAGCCAGCGCAGCTGTCCCCCAGCAAAAATAAAAACAGCGCTGTCAGGAACATCGATGGCATGGGTTAGATTGGTTAGCTTTTGAGATTCCTTTTGGTAATCCAGGCTGCTGTCAGGCTGAGCCAGTGCGGCAGCATCGACATCGTCCAGGGCTTTTAGTGAAATGCTCTGAACAATGGTGAGGTAATTGGACTCCACTTGCTTTTTATAGGTTTTAAAGGCAATCCATACGATCAGAGAACATAAGAGAGCAGATAATGCCAGCATAATCGCGAGGATGCGTATTTCTAATTTTTTCTTCAAAATTTGAATCCTTTCAAGACTTTTAAAGCTGTTCGCAGCTGCTGATGCAGTAATCTGGCAGGGTCTGGTATTCGGTAAAGGCGTAATCGTGGCGGTTGACTTGCTGTTTCACCTGAATGGGCGCGGTCATTATGATTTCAAATTGATTAAGAGGAAGCTGAAAGCCCAGTCCCACAGCTTTCATAAAGCTCTCCTTTAAGGTCCAGAGCCGGTAGAAGCCCAGTGTACGCTGGGCTTCTGGCAGAGCCATAAGGTAGGTATATTCTCCCTTGAAAAAGTATTGCCGGGCGATGTCAAGGGGAACTGGGCTGATTTTTTCAATGTCTACGCCAACTGGAGCATCTCCCACACCCAGAATGGCGAAAGCCTCGGAGTGGGAGATGCTAAAGTGGAAGTCAGGATGCTTTGTGAGCCTGGGTTTCTTGCCTTCGGTGGCATCAAATTCAGCAGTGACGGGATCAATTCCACTTTCTCTGAGTGCCTGATTGAGTAAAAGCCCTGCGCCAAGGCTTAAAGCCCGGTCTTTGGCGAGACGGTAGCCTCGCGCCTTGGTTGCCCGGACTTCCGGCAGCTCCTTAATGCGTGTTTCAAAAATATCCAAGATCCTTAAGGGTTCGGTATTTATGGTATATAGCTTCATACGTCAAAGAAGCCAAGGGCTTCAAGCTCCTGAATCGCCCGTTTGATGTAGGCATTGTCGGTGATGGGCCATTTCTGGTAAAGACGGCACAGCACCTCAGAGGTAAAGCAATTGTTGCAGTCAATGGGAATCTGCACGTTTTCCGTATCACTGCTCAGATAGGCAATGAGGCCAGCTACCTTATCGGCTTTAGCGGGATCGGCCATGGCCTGGCGAAGGGTTGCTTCGTAGGTGGCGGCATCGGTGACTTTAATGTCAAAGCCGCACTGGTTCATGACTTCCACCACATCGGACATAAAGACCGTATGGTTGTTGTAAGGGTGGAAAACCGTAAAAATATCACCGGTTTCGGCAAGGGCCAAAATAGTTTGGGCGGTAACATCAATGGGGGAAAATTCCACCGGCAGATTCATACTCTCCAGGGGGTATTGGTGCAGGGTGGCATAGCCCTTAAGCTGGCGCATAAAGCCATTGGTGATAAAATTTATCTGGAATTCGCCATCGGCCGCGCGGCTCATAAGATTGCCCACTCGCATGATTTTGGCCCGCAAACCTCTCGTCGAAGCCTCAAGGACGGCCTGCTCTGCTAAAAACTTGCTTTCGATGTACTGATTGGTGATGGTCTGACCAAAATAAAGATCATTTTCCATGATTTTTCGATCACTGGGAATACTGTTGTTCAAGCTGTCACCGGCAATGCTGACGGTTGAAATTTGGACAAGCTTGCGCCTTGTTTTTTCACAGAGACTGATGAGGTGTTTGACACCTTCGGTGTTAATACGTTTTAAGCTGTCGTCTGCCGCGAAATGCTTAACGCTGGCCGCACAGTTAATCAGAACAGAGAAGGGAACATTGCTAAGAGCATTGACCTGGTCAGCGTCGGTGATATCGCCTTCAATAAGAAACAGTCGTGTACCGAAAGCTTCGTCAAAGGTGTCATCAAAGTAGTACATAAGCATGGTGCGCATACGTTCTTCCAGGCTGTCCGCGTCTCCCTTGCGAATAAGGCACCATACTTTGCCGGTGTATTTTGTCAGAAAAGCCTGGAGCACATGGATGCCCAAAAAGCCTGTTGCGCCGGTAATGAGAATATCGCCCAATGGTTCCCTGTTAAGCAGCGAAAGATTATCAATGGCATTCTTTTCTAAAAGTTTGCCGATGGTCTGATAGTCATAATCGGCGATCGGGTCAGTCTCAACAGCGGCAGGGGCTGTATCACTTTTGTTTTGTGAGAAGGCGGCCAGACCCTGAGGGGTGGAATACTTAAAAATATCCTGATACACGAAGTTAATCCCTCTATTAGCGGCCAGCATAGCAAGGCGGGAGGCGCTGAGAGAAGTACCGCCAATTTCAAAGAAATCATCGGTGGCGCCAACCTTGTCACATTTAAGAACTTCGGCCATCATACTGCAGATGGCGGCTTCTGCTTCATTTTGCGGCGCGATGTACTCATGCTCTGCGGCGCTGTAAGTAATCTCAGGCAAGGCTTTTTTGTTGATTTTACCATTGGAGGTTAAAGGCATCTTATCCAGCTGCACAAGAACGCCAGGCACCATATAGTGGGTCAGGGTACTCTTTAAATGAGCAGTGAGACTGTTAATGTCAACTGTGTGATCCGCAGTAAAAAAGCCACAGAGAAACTGGCCGTCATCCTTTCCGCGAACCTGAACAATACTGGATTTAACACCTTCATAGCTGTTGATGGCAGCTTCAACCTCATCTAGCTCCACCCTGAGTCCCCTCAGTTTGACTTGATTGTCTAGCCGTCCAAAGAAGGGAAGTTTGCCATCAATATCCCAGGCAGCTAAATCGCCGGAGTGATAGGCTTTCAGGTTGCCAATGCGGAAAAAGCTTTTTTCTGTGAGGTCTGGGCGTCCAACGTAACCGCGTCCAACACCATCGCCGGCAATAATGAGCTCGCCCGGAACGCCAATGGGCATTTCCTGTCCATAGCGATTGTAAATATAGCATTTGATATTGCTCATAGGACGGCCGATTGTGATGTTTTCACCAGTCATTTCAATAAAAGTACAGCCGATGGTGGTTTCTGACGGTCCGTAGCCGTTATAAATGTGGGCTTCTGGACTGACAGCCCGCAGTTTGTCGTAAAGGGACAGAGGGAAGTTTTCCGCGCCGACGTTAAAGCTGCGAATCCGGGACAGCGCATCCGCCATTTCTGGAATATCCACGATGTTGCCAAGGTAGGACGGGGTTGCTGTAAAGGTATCTACTTTGTTTTCTATGAGCAGATCCCGCATGGCCAGCGGATTATGAATTTCATTTTCATTGGCCATACACACCGTGATCCCCTGGGTAAGCGGAACATATTCCTCAAGAATTGACACATCAAAGGTCAGAGCAGCAAAGGACAGAGAAACCGTGCTGTGATCGATGTAGGACATAATCTCTGGATTTTTTGGATTAGCGTGACAGTAATGGCGCAGATTGCGGTGCTCAATCATGACGCCTTTGGGTGTGCCAGTAGATCCAGAGGTATAAATACAATAGCATAAATTTGAGGGTTTAAGGTCAATCTGCGGAAAACAGGTGTTAGCCTCCTCAAGCAAGTCCTCAATGCAGAGTAAAGTACAGGCTGTATTTTCACAGACTGCCTGTCGTTTTTCGGCAAGGGCTTTCGTCGTAATGAGGAATTTAGCCTGGCTGTCCTCAAGGGTAAAACGGATACGGTCATCAGGATATTCAGGATCTGTGCATAAAAAGGCACCGCCGGATTTTAAGATACCCTGTCGCGCCATGTAGGCATACTTGGTGCGGGTGAGAAGGACCGCTACAATGTCTTCTGGCTCGACGCCCAGCTTAATAAGCGCGTTGGCAATTCGGTTGGTGGCATCATTCAGTTCTTTGAAAGTTAAGCGCTCACCACAGCTGATGAGGGCCGTTTTATCAGGATTGGCATCGGCAACGGCCTGCAGCTGTTCTGGGATAAGAGGGGTATCAATGGGGATTTCAGTGTCATTAAACACCGCGATTCTATTTTTATCCTCATCGCTGATCAGACGAATATCCTTAAAGGTTTCGGCCGTCAGCAAGCTTTTACAGACTTCTTCATAGGCCTTTAAAAATCGGGATATTGTTATGCTTTCATACAGATCATGGCGGTACTCTGCCTTTATAATGTATCCCGGATCAGCATCATAGATATCTACTGAAAGAGGCGCTTTAGTTTCAGAAAGAGCCAATGGAACAATGGGAACACTTTCGGCATCCAGAGTAAAGGTGTTGAAGTCACTTCCCTGATACGCAAAAAGAATATCTGCTGAAATACCAAGCTCCCGGCTGATTTCCCCAAAGGAATAAATATCATGATCCATGAGTGCAAGGAGATGTTTCTTAACAGCTTTCAGGTAACTTTCCACAGTATTGGGCGTTTCCAGATTACAATAAACCGGCATGGTTTTGACCAGCATACCGACTGATTCTGCGGTGCGGGAGTCACTGCGGCCATTGTAAATGGTGCAAAAGGCAGATTCTGTCTGGTTTTTAAATTGAGCCAGGGTGAAGCCAAAGGCACCGGTAAAAAAGACATTGGGAGTAATCCGGTGTTTTATACAGTAGGACTGGACTTCATCTCTTAAAAGAGTACCCATATCAATGTCAAAGGCATCGGTTTCTGGGGTGTTGTTTTCGGGTTTATCATAATCCAGGCGGGCGTTTGTTTCCATGGCGCCAAAAATGTTGTGATAAAAGTCTCTGGCTTCGCTGTAGGCTGTACCTTCCCGTTCCTGCTTTTCATCCAGCGCTAAATCAAAGGAAGTGTAGGATTCACCAGCGGGGTCTTTTCCGGTGTAAGCTCGATTGATTTCCTGAAGCAGCACCATGGCGGAGGTTCCGTCAAAAATCAGATGATGCACGTCGATGAAAAGACTGACGCTTTCTTCGGTTTCGATAATTTCCGAACGATAGAGGCCGTGTTCAAAATTAAAGGGTTTTACCAGCTGACTGCAATAATCCTCAAGTTCTGAAGCCTTCATCCGAGTACGTTTTACCAGGGCAGGGTCGCTGTCCCGGCGCTTCAGTAAAATGTCCTCGCCAGTAATCTGGAGACGAGTTTTAAGGTAGGGATGCGCGTCGATGGCGCGGGTCAGCGCGTCGCCTAAACGTTGTGCGTCAATTGCTTTTGAAAAGGTGCAGAACAGCGGAATGTTATAGACGCAGGAATCTGGATTTTTCAGGCATTCCAGATAAATGCCCATCTGTGTTTGAGTCAGCGGATAGGCTTCAAGCTCTTTATGAGCCTTTTGACCGGACTGTATGCTTCCAGCGATGTCGATGTAGGTTTCCAGTTTTGCGACGGTATTGTATTTTTTGAAATCCTGTGTGTTCATTTTAAGACCAAAGGTCTTGGAGAACAGAATACCGAGCTTAACCGCGCCGATGGAAGTAAGGCCTGCCTTGTAAATATCTGTTTCAATGCCAAAGCCAGAATCGCCGATGACTTCTGCCAAAATGGCGTGAATTTTTTCCTGCGTGGGCGTTTGGGGCAGGACAATCTCGTCAAAGCTGCGAACCGGTTTGGGCAGGGCTTTTTTATCCACCTTTAAATTTGGGGTCAGAGGGATGGCGTCAATCTGCATGATTACCGCAGGAACCATGTAATCCGGTTTTTCCGCTGATATGAAGGCGTTAAGATCCTCAATGTCGATGGTTTCGTCTGAAACGACGTAGGCGGCCACATATTTTCCGCCATTTTCTTCGTCACAGGCAATGAGCGTGGCATCTTTAATGCCTGGATATTCTCTTATTTTTTGTTCGATTTCAGTCAGCTCAATCCGAAAACCACGGATTTTTACCTGACCATCTTCCCGGCCGACAAAGAGGATGCGGCCGTCCTCCAGCCACTTGACCACATCGCCGGTACGGTACATACGGCTGTAAGCGGGATCATCGTCGAAGGGGTTTTGAATAAACTTTTCTGCCGACAGGCTTTCGCGGCCCAGATAACCTCTGGAGACAGGTGCTCCGGCGATGCACAGCTCGCCTGGTACGCCTATGGGAACTCTGCGAAGCTTGGCGTCCACAACATAAAGCTTGGTGTTGTCTATCGGACCGCCAATGGGGACAGATTTTTCATATAGACGGTCAACCAGGCCTGCGGTGCAAAGAATGGTACATTCGGTGGGGCCGTAGAGATTGTGAAGGGAGTAGGATTCTGGCGGCTCGCAGGGGACTAGGGTTTCACCGCCGACGCTTAAATTACGCAGGCTGGTTTCTTCAATACAGGTGGCAAACTGGCGGCCTACCTGGGTAGTTATGAAGGCGTTGGTAATGTCATTTGCTACAAAATAGTCGTTAAGGGACAGCAGATCCAGTCGAATTTCCTCGGGGATGATATACATGGCAGCGCCGCGTGTAAGGGCAGGCCAGGTGTCCATCATGGATGCGTCAAAGCCGAAGCTGGCATAGGCGGCCACCCGATCTTTCTCGGTGAGATTATAGTAGCGGTGGTACCAGCGGCAGAAATTGGCAATATTTTCATGGGTGAGCATACAGCCTTTAGGGGTGCCGGTGGAGCCAGAGGTATAGAGGAGTATGAATAGATTCTCGTGTGTTGGCTCTTTGGGCAGGGGCAAATCCTCAGTCAGTGTGGGAATATCATGGATACATAGCGTATCGCCCTGGTATTTCGGTACTTTTTTAAGCAGATCGGCATCGGCGATAAGAAGTTTTACACTGGCGTCAGCCATCATAAAGGAAAGTCTTTCCTCTGGATAGTCAGGGTCGAGGGGCTGGTAGGCGCAGCCGGCCTTTAATACTCCAAGTGAAGCAATGGCCATATACTCACACCGTGGAATGAGGATGGATACGATGTCTCCGGCACCAAGGTTTTTGGCCGCGATGGCACGGGCAAGGTTGTCCGAAAGATGGTCGACTTCGGCGTAGGAATAATGCCAATTCATATAAACGACGCACTCCGCCTCGGGGGTTTTCCGGGCTTGGGCTCTAAAAAGATCGACCACGGTTTTTGTGGAGTCATAGGAGACTTTGGTGTTGTTAAAGCGGTCGAGACGGGCAATTTCGTCGGCATCAGCCACAACGGAGTGATCCTCCATAGGCAAAAGAGCGTTGGGATCGATGGTAATATCCTTAAAGGGCCAGTCGGCATGGTCTACGAGGTTTTCGATCAAGGACATCAGCGCTTCACCCATTTTTGTGATGGCTTCTTTAGTGTAGCAAGCGGTCTGATACTCAAAGGCGAAGCACTCAAAGGTATCATGTCCCAATACATCTGGGTTGATACGGATGGTAAGGGCACGGTCACAGGATTCTGCGGCAATGGATTTTGTAAGGTGACTGTCGGGATTGTTGGAGTTTGCCACAATGGAGACGGAAGAAATGTTCTCTAGATCAATGCCGGACTCTGCCATATCCTGTACCAGAAGATCGTATGGGTATTTACTGTGGGACAAAGCTTCTTTAAAGGTATTTTTAGTCTTTTTAAGTAAAGCCATAAAAGTATCCTCTGCGTCAAAAGTCAGTTTTAAGGGTACAAGGCTTACAAACATACCTGTGGTTTCAGAAAAGCTTTCAAGGTAGCGGCGGCCACTTTCGCCAAGGTTTATCAGTATGCCGTTTTTATGGTTGCGTTTAGCGAGAAAAAGGCTCGCTGCGGCCAGTGCCAGAAGAAATGATGAGATATGCTCATCCTGCGCGGCGGCAAAGGCGCGTATTTTATTTTTAAGGATGTCGGAAAGATTGAAGCTTTGATAACCGAGCGTAAAGTCAGAGCTGCTTTTGGGTTCACAGTCAAAGTCAGCGGTATCTTTCAGCTTGGATGACCAATAGCTTTTGTCTGTTTCAAAAGCTTTGGATTTCAGATAATCCATTTCGCAGGCAGCGTATTCCTCATAGGGACGGTCGTTTAAACCTTTACTAACGCCATCGTGATAATGACTCCAGACCTTTTGAGCGAACAAGTCCAGACCAGTGCCATCACATAACGCGTGATGAAAAGACATACGCAAAGAGTCGCCTTCGGGTGTGTGGGCAATAAGAAAATGATAAAGTGTGGTATTTTCCAGACTGTTAAAATGATGAATCGAAATAGCGCAGTCACCGCATTCTTCGATTTTAACCTCTGTGATCTCCCGATAAAAGCTTAGTTCGCCATTTTCCTCCATATGGAATCGGAGAAAAAAGTTAGGAGTTTCTGTCATGGCAGATCGCACAGCGGCTTTAATGCGTTCTGTGTTACCCTCTGGAAAGAGCATGGTTCCCACAAAATTGTAGCTGCCTGGGGTGCTATTGATTAGCTCGGTGTATAAAATACGTTTTTGAGGATGTGTGATGGGGTATTGTTTTATCATGTTAACCTCTTTTCTATGATAATCTGGTTTTGTTTATTGTTGTATTCATATTTCAATTTGTCGGCCAGAGACTTGATCATAAAAATGCCAAGGCCGCCGACAGGCCGTTCTTCAATGAATTCCGAAAGTTTAGGATCGTCGGAGTCAAGAGGGTTGAAGGGCCTCCCGGTATCCGAAAGGGTAAGCTTCAGAACAGTGCCGTCATTGAGTAATTCGAGGGACAGAGCAATCTTCCCCGGTATTTCATCATAAGCGTAGCTGACAATATTAGCTCCAAGCTCCTCCACAATAATCAAAATGTCATATTGCATTTCTGGTCTGATACCGGTATCTGAAAGCCAGGCTTCAGTAAAAGATAAAAGCGTTTGCAATCCTGAAGGTGTAGCGGTGACATTACAGCGATTCATTGCATTATTCCACACAAAAAATGCTGTCAAGTTTTGTCATTTTTAACACAGACAGAACGCTGTTGTTTAGATTTTGAAGCTTCATGCTTCCCTTTTTTGCAGCCATTTTTTTGTGGAGACTCAGCATAGCTCGGATACCCGCGCTGGAAACATAGTCGATTTTTTCTAAATTTAAAACTAAAGTATCTATATTGTCAATAGCTCCTGAAAGCTCCTGCTCCAATTGTGGGCCGCTGATGGTATCGATTCTGCCTTCAAGGGCAGCGTATAGCGTTTTTTCCTGTATCGTGGTTGTTATGGTCATGATAAATCCTCCGTTCCAATATGCAGATAGTATTATATATATTTTATCACCATGAGTGATTAACGGACAAGGAAATATTAAAAGTTTGATAAAATCTTGATAATTTCATAAATGTTCTAAAAGTTAATATAAAAAAGAAAAGTTGAAAACAAAATATCGAAAAAACCCTTAAGAAATCTCGTTTTTCTTCACAACTATTGCATATGCAACATACATTTTCGGTGAAGGTGGGTATACTTGATAACAAGTCAAAGAAATAAGTTATCAAGGAGGAATACAAATGTCAATGTTTTGTTTTCAATGCGAACAGACTGCTTTAGGAAAGGGCTGCACAAAAAAACAGGGGGTTTGCGGCAAAAAAGACCACACCGCACATTTGCAGGATGAGCTGACAGGCGCTATGATCGGTCTGGCGCGGGTGATGGAAAGGGAAGAAGCACCCAATGATGAAGTCAGCAAGCTGGTGATGAAAGGATTATTCACCACTGTGACCAATGTTAATTTTAATGATCCCACCATTAAAAAACAGGTGGACGACCTGCACAATCTGCAAAAAGCCATTGGCGGCGAAATCCGTGATTTTGATATGCAGGAGCTTTGGGATGCCAATGAAGATATCCGTTCTTTAAAATCTCTGATCCTGTTTGGTCTGCGCGGTATGGCAGCCTACGCTTATCACGCTGATGTACTGGGGTATCACAATGAGGATGTCAACGCTTTTTTCCTGACCGCTTTGCGGGCCATTGGCGGCGAAGAGGACATGGATACCCTGCTGGCGCTGGTCATGGATACCGGCAATGTTAACCTGCAGTGCATGGCCATGCTGGATAAAGCCAACACAGAAACCTACGGAACACCTGAGCCGACAGAGGTTTCCATGACTGTTGAGAAGGGGCCGTTCATCATCATCACAGGCCATGACCTGCACGACCTTTATCTGCTTCTGGAACAGACAAAGGACAAGGGAATCAATATTTATACTCACGGTGAAATGCTCCCTACCCATGCATATCCAAAACTCAAGGCTTACCCACACCTTAAGGGAAACTTTGGCACCGCATGGCAGAACCAGCAAAAGGAATTTGACGGGGTGCCGGCGCCCATACTCTACACCACCAACTGTCTGATGCCCGTTAAGGATTCTTACAGTGACCGTGTTTTCACCACCGAAGTGGTCTCATACCCTGAAATGGTACATATCGGTCCAGACAAAGATTTTACACCTGTCATCGAAAAAGCTCTGGAGCTGGGCGGTTATCCGGAAGATCATAAGATGACCGGCATCAATGGGGGATCCGTATTGACGACGGGCTTTGCGAGAGGAACCGTACTTTCTGTGGCCGACAAGGTCGTAGAGGCTGTAAAGGGCGGCGACATTTCTCATTTCTTCCTGGTTGGTGGCTGTGACGGCGCGAAACCGGGACGGAACTACTACACTGAATTTGTCAAGCAGACTCCAGACGATTCCATTGTTCTGACACTCGCCTGCGGAAAATACCGGTTCAACGATTTAGACCTTGGCACCATCGGTGGTCTGCCGAGAATCATGGATGTCGGACAATGTAATGATGCTTACTCTGCCATCCAGATCGCACTTGCCCTGGCAGACGCCTTTGACTGTACGGTCAATGAACTTCCTCTCACACTGGTATTGTCCTGGTACGAACAGAAAGCCGTCTGCGTATTGCTGACATTGCTGTCTCTTGGCATCAAAAATATCTACCTTGGACCAACACTGCCGGCTTTTGTATCTCCGAATGTATTAAATGTGCTCGTTGAGCGTTTTGGCCTGACACCCATCTCCACTCCAGAGGAAGACCTGAAAAAGATTCTTGAAAAATAAACAGCATGGCTAGCCCGGATAATTCTCCGGGCTTTCTTTTAAGGGGCAGCAATGTCATGACATATGGACATTTTATAAAAAATGCGCTATACTAGATAGTAATGACATAGGAAAGGCGATTATAATATGGAATTATTTGATCATCAACTCGATAAAAATATACCGGTGCCGCTTTATTACCAGCTCAAAACACTGCTGGAGGAGTACATCGAAAAAGAGCACACCAATTATGAAGAACCCATCCCAACGGAAATGGAGATCAGTGAGGCTTTTGGAATCAGCCGTCCGACAGTACGCCAGGCGATCAACTCGCTGGTGGTGGAGGGAAAGCTCTACCGCAAAAAGAGCAAGGGTACCTTTGTGAACCGTCCAAAGATTCACCAGAATTTCCTGGAATCGATCCAGAGTTTTAACGAGGAAATGAAGGAAAAAGGACTGACGCCTAAAACCGAAGTACTGGGCCTGGAGGTGGTGGCCTGTGACGAAGAGGTGGGACGCGCCCTGCAGCTTGAGGTGGGGACAGAGGTCGTGCGGCTTGAGCGTCTGCGCTATGCAGACGGAGAGCCCATTGTCCACGTGGTCAGCCATCTGCCTTACAGCCTGTGCGGTGAAATGCTGGAAAAGGATTTTACCCGAGTCTCCATGTATCATGTGATGGAGGCCGAGCTGGGTATGACCATTGACTATGCCACCAGACGCCTGGAGGCCATATTGGCAGACAGCTCGACCGCTAAAATCCTGGGGATCAGCAAGGGTTCCGCAATCCAGTATATTCAGACCATCGCCTACCTGACCGACGAGACGGCAGTGGAATACTCTAAAGCCTATTATCGAGGGGACAGGAGCCATTTCACCTTTAAATTAAAACGGAATTAACCTTAAAAAGGGCCGGCATTTGCCGGTTTTTTCTTTTTGTGCTTGACACTCATACAATGTGATGTTATTATGTAAATACATAAGAACAATAATTGAAGTGAGGATTTATATGAAAACATTAACTGTTAAAGAACTGGCAGGTTATTTTGACCATACGCTCTTAAAGGCCTTTGTCACGGATGAGGATTTTAAGAAGCTGTGTGATGATGCCGATAAGTACGGCTTTAAGATGGTTGCCATCAATTCGGCCCCGGTAGCACTGTGTAAGGAGTACCTGAAGGATTCACCTGTGCATGTGGGCGCAGCCATCAGTTTCCCCCTCGGTCAGACAACCATTGAAACCAAGGTTTTTGAAACTGAAAACGCCATTGCAAACGGCGCGGACGAAATCGATTATGTCATCAACATCGTGGAGCTGAAGAATAAGAATTATGACTATATCAAACGTGAAATGGAAGCCATTGTGGCAGTCTGCCGTGAAAACGGCGTGCTGTCAAAGGTTATTTTTGAAAACTGCTATCTGACAAAGGATGAGATTGTAAAGACTGCTGAGATCGCCAGAGAGGTGAAGCCGGATTTTATTAAAACCTCAACAGGTTTTGGTACAGGCGGAGCGACCGTGGAGGATGTAAGGCTTATGAAATCCGTTGTCGGCGATACTGTAAAGGTCAAGGCTGCCGGCGGTATCCGAGACCTTGAGACCTGCCTGGCGATGATCGAAGCTGGTGCAGAACGGATTGGCAGCAGCAGCAGTATTGAAATTACAGAAGCTTACGCTAAAACATTATAATAATCATTTTTGAGGAGAGGTTAAAATGAAAAAATACTTACTGGCACATGATTTGGGAACATCCGGAAACAAGGCGACTCTGTACAGCACAGAAGGGGAACTGGTCAAAAGCTGTGTGCACAGCTACGACATGCTTGTCAGCAATAATAACTGGGTTGAACAGCGCCCCGAGGATTTCTGGAACGCTGTCTGCATATCCACAAAAGAGCTGGTGCAGGATATCGATGTGAACGACATTGCCG
This sequence comes from Eubacterium maltosivorans, assembly GCF_002441855.2. Taxonomy (NCBI): domain Bacteria; kingdom Bacillati; phylum Bacillota; class Clostridia; order Eubacteriales; family Eubacteriaceae; genus Eubacterium; species Eubacterium maltosivorans. Next base: position 436,748 of record NZ_CP029487.1, read on the forward strand.
CCATATCCTTCAGCGGCCAGATGATGGGGTGCATCTGCGTGGATAAAGAGGGCAAGGCGCTTAGAAACGCTTTGATTTGGGCAGACATGCGCGCCACAAAGGAAGAGGAAATGATTCGCGAGCGCATCAGCGAGGAAGATTTTTATCATCTCACAGGCCATAAAATCAGCCCGTCCTACGGCGGCCAAAAGCTGATGTGGGTTAAAAACAACGAACCGGAAATCTATGAAAATACCTATAAAATGCTTAACTGTAAGGATTATATTATCCTCAAGCTAACCGGGAAATTTGTCACCGAGTATACGGACGCTTCCTCCACCAACCTGTTGGATTTAAACAAGCTGGAATGGTCCGACCGCCTTCTGGAAGTCATGGGGATTGACCGTGAAAAAATGCCGACGCTGTTAAAATCCACAGACGTTGCGGGAACCGTAACAGATGAAGCGGCCGGAGCCTGTGGGCTGGTTTCAGGCATTCCTGTTGTCTGCGGCGGCGGCGACGGCGTCTGCGCGGCTGTTGGCACCGGCTGTACCAAGGAAGGCATTACCCACAGCTGTATGGGTACATCCTCATGGATTTCGATCACGACTGAAAAGCCAATCTATGATGAAGAAATGCGCACCTTTACCTGGGCGCACATTGTGCCGGGCTATGTATTGCCAACTGGGACCATGCAGTGCGGCGGTGGCTCTTACAGCTGGTTTACAAAGGAGCTGTGCAAGTACGAGAGCCTGTTGGGTGAACAGCAGGGCGTCAGCAAGTATGACCTTCTGGATCAGGAAATCGGCGATTCTAAGCCAGGAGCCAACGGACTGCTGTTTCTGCCATACCTGATCGGCGAGCGAAGCCCGCGCTGGAATCCGAAGGCAAAGGGCGCCTTTATCGGTCTTAAAATGGAAACTGAAAAGAAGGACATGGTGCGCGCGGTGCAGGAAGGCGTTGCCTTTAATCTGGGCGTGGTCATGGATGTCTTTAAGGGCAAGGGTGTCAAAATTGACGACATGATCGTCATTGGCGGCGGTGCTCAGAGCGATGCCTGGCTCCAGATTTTAGCCGATGTTTACAATATTAATATCCAGAAGCCAAACTACCTGGAAGAAGCGACCTCCATGGGAGCTGCCATTACTGCAGGTGTGGGCGTTGGCGTCTTTGAAAATTTTGACGTCATTGACAAATTCCTGAAAATTGAGGAAACAAAGGTGCCAAACAGCGATAATCAGCCGGTTTACAGCGCTATGAAACCAATTTTTGACGAAGCTTATTTTGCGCTGACCGGCGTGTTTGACAAGCTTTCAGAATTTACAAAATAAATAAAAAGAGCCCAGGGACAGCGCGGACGATAAAGCCGCGCTGTTTTTTGTGTGCCGTGCGGTGATAGCGCTTGCATTTGCGGTAAATTCGCGGTAAACTGGTAAGGTATCATATAAGGTAAGGATTGGAGTGAAAAAATGGCAGTAGATAAGGTAAAGGCATATTTTAAACAGTACGGTATGGAGGATCAGGTTAAAGAGCTGACAGCTTCGACCGCCACCGTTGAGCTGGCTGCAGAAGCTGTAGGTGTGATTCCGGCCCGTATCGCAAAAACACTGTCTTTTAAACGTTATGACGAGTGTATTCTTGTTGTGGCAGCAGGCGATACAAAAATTGATAATCGTAAATTCAAGGAAGAGTTTGGCATTAAGGCAAAAATGCTGTCGCCGGATGAGGTTTTGGAATTTACAGGCCACGCGGTCGGCGGTGTGTGCCCCTTTGGCATTGAAAACCCGGATGTGGAGGTTTACCTGGATGACTCTCTCAAGCGCTTTGACACGGTGTTTCCAGCGGCTGGCAGCAGTAATTCCATGATCGAGCTTTCCTGTGACGATCTGTTTCAGTATTCCGGCGCGCTGAGCTGGGTGGATGTGTGCAGGCTTAAGGAGTAAGCAGTATGAAAGAAAATAAATACGATGATGACGTATTTTTTAAAAAATACAGCGAAATGAGCCGCTCCCGCCAGGGCTTGGCAGGCGCAGGGGAATGGTCTGAGCTGCAAAAGCTTTTGCCGGATTTTAAGGACAAGCGCGTACTGGACTTAGGCTGCGGCTATGGCTGGCACTGTCTGTACGCGGCAGAGCATGGCGCGGCCAGCGTGCTGGGGGTGGACATATCTGAAAAAATGCTGAAAACAGCGCGGAAGAAAAACAGTCACGAAAGAATCTGTTATCAGCAGTGCGCCATGGAAGACCTGGATTTTAAAGAGGACGCCTTTGATGTGGTGATCAGTTCGCTGGCGTTTCACTATATACAGGACTTTTCCGCTCTGGTAGAAAAAATAAGCCGCTTTACCGCCACTGGCGGTGATTTTGTCTTTTCAGTGGAGCATCCTGTGTTCACCGCCTATGGCACGCAGGACTGGTATTACGACGACGCGGGTGAGATTCTGCATTTTCCCGTAGACAATTATTATTATGAAGGTAAAAGAAAGGCTGTTTTTCTGGGAGAAGAAGTGACCAAGTACCACCGGACACTTACGACCTATCTCGATACACTGCTTAAAAACGGTTTTGAGCTTCATCGCATCGTTGAGCCCCAGCCTCCCGCGGAAATGCTCGATTTACCTGGGATGAAGGATGAAATGCGACGGCCCATGATGCTGCTGGTTTCCGCAAAAAAGAAATAAAAAGCTTTGGAAGCATATGGTTTTAAAAAGAGAGAGGAGCGATGGCTTTGATGACGATAATGCCACTTTTAATGCTGCTGTGGTATATTTTGATTTTGGCAGCGGGCTGGAAGATGTTCGAGAAGACTGGCGAACCAGGCTGGAAGTCCTTTATTCCTTTCTATAATGAGTACACCGTGTACAAATTTTCGTGGAATACAATGCTCTTCTGGGTTAATCTTATTTGTGTGGTGCTGAGCAGATGGCTCGGCGGCAGCGATATGGGCATTCTTACCCTAATTGCCGGCGTCATGAGCCTTGTGTCAGTGGTCTTATACATTGGCATCAGCTATAAGCTGGCGCAGTCCTTTGGGCAGGGCGTGGGCTTTACTATAGGCCTGATGATACTGCGGCCGGTTTTTATTTTGATTCTCGGCTTTGGCAGTGCGGATTATATCGGTCCAGAGGGAAACCGTTTTTTACATTGATTTGGGCATTTGCCCAAAAAGTAGTTAACAAAAGCTGAAAGATATGTTATAATAAGGCTCAAATGAGTTTAGCCATTGCCGTCAGGAAGCTCTTTCTGACGGCGATGTCATTTTATAAGATTTTTGTTTGAAGGAGTGAATGAAATGGTTGATGAAGAAAACTGCACCCATGACTGCAGCACCTGCGGCTCAGACTGTGACGAGCGTGAAGGCGGCGCACCAGACTTTTCAGTCAAGGCGCATCCCTGGAGTCAGGTTAAAAAAGTAATTGGCGTTGTCAGTGGAAAGGGCGGCGTTGGTAAATCCCTCGTAACCTCTACACTGGCGGTACTGCTCAGACGCAAGGGCTTATCTACCGGTATTCTCGATGCCGATATTACAGGTCCCTCCATCCCCAAGGCTTTTGGGATTACCCAGAAGGCCCAGGGAAGCGATAAGGGCATTTACCCGGTTAAGACAAAGACCGGCATTGATTTAATGTCCATGAACCTGCTTTTGGAAAACGACACCGATCCTGTTGTCTGGAGAGGCCCGGTAATCGCCGGCGCGGTAAAGCAGTTCTGGAGCGATGTTATCTGGGAATACGAGGACTATCTGTTTGTGGATATGCCGCCGGGAACCGGTGACGTGCCGCTCACCGTATTCCAGTCACTGCCCATCAACGGGATTATCATCGTGACCTCTCCTCAGGAGCTGGTATCCATGATCGTTGAAAAGGCTGTAAACATGGCAAACATGATGAACATTCCTATTTTGGGCGTTGTTGAAAACATGAGCTATGTAGAATGCCCGGACTGTGGTAAAAAGATTGCTGTATTTGGCGAAAGCCATATTGACGAAGTCGCAGCGGAAAAGGGCCTGAAGGTTCTGGCCAAGCTGCCGATCGACCCGGAAACCGCCTCCTTGGTGGATGCCGGCAAAATTGAGGACTTTAAGGGCGACTGGCTGGACGGCGCGGCAGACGTTGTCGCGAGCTTATAAAATTGAGAATGCAGGATTGAGAATGGAGAATTACAGGAGCAAAATGCATTGGCATTTTGTATTTAGACAGCGGCCAATGGCCGCTGCTCTATTCGTTTTTGCCGCAGGCAGGAGCGTCCCATAATTCTCCGTTTTTCATTTTCAATGCTTCATTAAAAAGAATTTTGCGGAGGGCATATGAAAAAAACACTTGAAAGCGCATTCGTCACCACCCTTCCGGTCCTGTTTGGCTACCTGTTTACCGGCATTGCCTTTGGGCTGCTTTTAAGCAAAGCCGGCTATGGCGTGTTGTGGGCAGCGCTCATCAGCACGGTGGTGTACGCGGGCTCCATGCAGTTTGTACTGGTAACCTTTTTTGACGGCGGGCTGAGCCTGTTCACCATGGCCATGATGACCTTTGCCATCAATATCCGCCATTCCTTTTACGGGCTTTCCTTTATTCAGAAGTTTAAGGAAATGGGAAAGCGGCGCCTGTACATGATCTTTTCACTGACCGATGAAACCTATTCGCTGCTTTGCTCGGCAAAGACACCGAAGGGGGTGGATGAAAAGCAGTACTATGTGGCCATCGCCCTGATGGACCAGATTTACTGGATAATTGGCAGTGTGCTCGGCTCGGTGGCGGGCGCGCTTATCACCTTTGATACCACAGGCATCGACTTTGCCATGACAGCCCTGTTCATTGTTATTTTTGTTGAGCAGTGGCTGGAGGCAGAAAACCATCTGCCAGCCCTGGTCGGCCTGGCCGCTGGGATTGTCTGCCTTTTGATCTTTGGTCCCGGCAGCTTTATTCTGCCATCCCTTTTGAGCTCAGTGCTTTTGCTGATGCTTCTTAAGGCGCGGCTGGACGTGACAGAAAAAGCCCATAATGCCGCTGAAGAACAGGAGGATGCGCAATGATTGGAGGTTCACAGGCTTTTTTAATTGTGGCGGTGGTGGCAGTCTGCACCTTTATCACCAGAGTACTGCCCTTCGCGCTTTTTGGGCGTAAGGATCCGCCGGAATGGGTGCTGTACCTTGGCAGGATTCTGCCCCCGGCGGTCATTGCGATTCTGGTGGTATACTGTTACCGCAATGTGGCCATGAATGCCTGGCCCTTTGGCCTGCCGGAGTTTATTGCCATGGCAGCTGTGGTGGCGCTTCATGTCTGGAAGCGGAATAATCTTATCAGCATTGGGGTGGGAACCGTATTGTATATGGTTTTAATTCAGGTTGTTTTTGTATAATAAGGAAAACAGCGATAAGGGGTAGTATCAATGAGAAAATTTGTCGAATTTAACGATGTCTATAAACGTTATAAAATGGGCGAGGTGACCATCAACGCTGCCAACGGCATTTCCTTTGGCATCGAGGAGGGTGAGTTCGCCATTGTGGTTGGGCCCAGCGGCGCCGGAAAGACAACCGTGCTCAACATACTGGGCGGCATGTCCGGATGTGACGAGGGACAGGTGTTTGTGGGCGATAAGGAGGTCTCCTCGCTGAACGCCAGAGAGCTGGCAACCTACAGGCGCTATGATACCGGCTTTGTCTTTCAGTTTTATAACCTGATCCAGAACCTGACCGCCGTGGAAAATGTCGAGCTGGCGACTCAGATCTGCAAGGACCCTATGGATGCCAGAGAAACCCTGGCGAGTGTGGGGCTTGAGGATCGTATGGACAACTTTCCATCCCAGCTCTCCGGCGGGGAACAGCAGCGTGTGGCCATCGCGAGAGCGCTGGCAAAGCGGCCAAAGCTGCTGCTCTGTGACGAGCCCACTGGTGCCCTGGATTACAGCACCGGTAAAAATATTTTGAAGCTTTTGCAGGATACCTGCCAGCGGGAAAAAATGACGGTTGCCCTCATCACCCACAACCAGGCCATCACCCCCATGGCGGACCGGGTTATTAAGATGAAGAACGGCAAGGTTGAGGATATGTACCTGAACGCCGAGCCCATGCCAGTCGAATTGATCGAGTGGTAGGGGGATACGTCGTTTCGACGTACCCCAATGGAGAGGCTTATGAGTATAGAGACAGAACAAATCCGAAGCCATCGGCTGAGAGCACATCATCTGGATAAAAAACAGCCCATGACAGGCATGACTGCCGCCGCTGGCGCCTGCGGCTTTCAAAATTCACCGCCAGGCGCCTGGGAAACCGCATTGTTTAACCGGCTGGAGGGCTGCACACTGCAGGCGGCGCAGAACGCCCTGTATCTGGAAAAAAGTTTGATACAGGCCTGGAGCTTTCGCGGCGCGCCTGTGGTTTTTCCAACAGAGCAAAGCGCAGTCTTTCTGACCGCGCTGAGGGCACAGGAGGGGGAAACGCCGTGGATATACACACGGGGAATCACCGCCGCCCTTGATTTTTTGCAGATGTCTTTTGAGGATTTACTAAAGCGGACAGAGAAAGCCGCAGAGTGTCTGGACAATCGTGTCATCAAAAGCAAGGAAGCCCTGGACAGAACACTGGCGGAGGTCATTGAGCGCGAACTGCCCGAGGAAAAGCGGGCGCTCTGGCGCGCGCCGTCCATGTACGGCAGCCCTGACCGGCAGACTGTTGGGGGAGCGGCGGTTTCTTTCCTGCTGCGCCCCTGTTCCTTTGCGTCACTGGTGGTCTTTGGCAAGCGGCAGGGCATCTGCCCAACCTTTACCTCGTTTAAAAACTGGACAGGCGGCCTGCCGGAGCATACACCGGACGCCGAAAAGACCTTGGTGCGTAAATTTCTGCATTGCTATGGGCCGTCCACGAAGGAGGGCCTGATGGCCTGGCTGGGCTGTTCCCCGAGACAGGCAAAGCGCCTGTGGCATACCATCTCGGATGAAATGGAACCGGTCACGGCGGGGAAAAAAGCGGCCAGCATATTGTCGGCGGACCGGGACAGCCTGCTGCGCTCAGAAAAGAGCGGTGACCGGCTGATTCTGCTCGGCCCGCATGATCCTTATCTTGACATTAAGGACAGGCAGGTTCTTTTAGAGGATAAAGGGCTCCAGAAGCAGGTATGGAAAACCGTCGGCAACCCGGGCGTTGTGCTGAAGGGCGGCCGGGCAGCCGGTATATGGAAAGCAAAAACACAGAAGGACAAGGTGGAGATTTCAATACGTTTGTTTGAGGCCTTTCGGGCTGCAGAAAAGAAGGCGGTCGAGGAACTGGCCGGAGAATACGCAGATTTCAGAGGGCTTGGTCTGAGTAGCTTTCATATAGAATAAACCGGACAGATAAAAGAGGTACGTCGAAACGACGTACCTCTTTTTTAGTCTTCCTCTGTATTCTTAATGTCGACGGCCCTTTGAACCTCGGTCACAAAATCCTCGATGAAGCTCATATGGGTGAGCATGGCCCGGGCGGCGGCATCGGGGTCATGCTTACGGATGCTGGCAACAATGTCGCGGTGCTGTCTGTTGATGGCTGAGGCGCTTACTTCCTCCATGAGGATAAGCGTGCGCATGTCCTTGATCAGCTCCTCAATCAGGGTGGAGGCCGAGTTTAAGACATCCTTGATGAGCTTGTTGCGGGAGTAAAGCGCGATGGAATCATGAAGCTTTTTATCCAGCTCGGCACTTTTAGCTTCATTTGGCTCGCTTTCGATGGCAGCGCAGATTTCCTCCAGCCTCAGGATATCCTCCCTGGTGGCGTGAATGGCAGCCAGCTTGGCCGCCTCGATCTCCAGGGAACGCCTGAGCTCGTGGATTTCTGTGACCTTGCCGTCGTTCAGCCAGAACATAATGGATAAGGGCTGGGTGAGGGTGTTGTCAAAATCTTCAGTAATGAAATTGCCCTCGCCCTGGCGGCAGTGTACCAGGCCGATCATTTCCAGAGCGCGGATGGCCTCCCGCACGGTTGCGCGGGAAACACCCAGCTGTTCGGACAGCTGGCGCTCGGAGGGGAGTCGGTCGCCACTCTTTAACTGCTTGGTGACAATGTTATATTTAATCTGCTCTAAAATCTGCAAATATATTTTTTTCTGTGGTATTTCAGTATACATCATTCATTCTCCTAAGTTTATCAATTAATTTTATCACAGGAGAACTTATTTTACAAATAATAAAAGAAAATAAAAATGCCTGAAAACGGCTAAATCATGCGGATTTTTGTGATTTTATTTCGTAAAAACAAAAGATTGTTAAAAAATAAACATGAAAACGAGTAAAAAATCCTTGACATTCCTTTACAAAGATTCTATAATGAAATCAACTTAAGTGGTCAGACCACTTACCATTGAAAGTTTAAAAAGGAGTAATTAAGGAGTCATTATGAAAACTTTAGTGTGTATTAAACAGGTACCGGGTACTTCCAATGTCGAAGTCGATCCGGAAACAGGTGTATTAATCCGTGATGGTATTGAATCAAAAATGAATCCCTATGATTTGTACGCTTTGGAAACAGCGCTACGTCTGCGTGAAGACCTTGGGGGGACAATCACCACATTGTCTATGGGGCCCATGCAGACAAAGGAAGTGATTTATGAATCCTTCTACATGGGCGCCGATGACGGCTGTCTTTTGTCAGACCGTAAATTTGGCGGCGCCGATGTGGTAGCCACCAGCTATACACTGGCTCAGGGAGCCAAGAAGCTGGGCGATTTTGACCTGATCATCTGCGGTAAGCAGACAACCGACGGCGACACCGCACAGGTTGGCCCGGAAATGGCTGAGTTTTTGAGCATTCCACATGTTACAAACGTTGGTAAAATACTGCAGGCCGATGAAAAGGGCCTGACGGTTCAGATGAACATGGAGGACACAGTTGAAATCCAGCATGTGCCTTATCCCTGCCTGATCACCGTTGACAAAGACATTTATACACCAAGACTGCCCTCCTACAAGCGCAAACTTGACCTTGAAAAAACACAGGAAATTAAGGTTCTGACCCTTAAAGACATGTATGACACCGATGAAAAGAACTATGGCTTGAACGGCTCCGCCACACAGGTCGAACGGATTTTTCCACCGGAAAGCAATGTGGAAAAAACCACCTATGAGGGCAGCGGAAAAGAAGTTGCCCAGGCGCTGTACGGCATTTTGGCTGAAAAGAAATATGTATAAAAGGGGAGAGATAAAATGGCTGGAATTAAAGTAATCAATGAAAACTGCGGACAGGAGATCTTCGATCAGTTTAATGAAATTTGTCCGTTCGGGGCCTTTACTTTTGAAAATGATAAGATGGAAGTAACCGCTGCCTGTAAGATGTGCAAGCTGTGCCTGAAAAAAGGCCCTGAAGGCTATGTAGAACTGGAAGAGGATGAAAAGGAAGCGGTTGACAAGAGCAAATACCGCGGCGTTACCGTCTATGTAGACCATGTGGAAGGGAAGATCCATCCGGTAACACTCGAACTGATCGGAAAGGCAAAGGAGCTGGCTTCCGTCATCGATCACCCGGTATATGCCCTGTTCATCGGCCACAACATTGGTGACAAGGCCAAAGAACTGCTGCACTACGGCGTCGATAAGGTTTTTGTCTATGACGACGCCCGCCTGGCGCATTTCTCCATCGAGCCTTATACTAACGCCTTTGAAGACTTTATCCGCAAGGAAAACCCATCCTCGATCCTGGTGGGTGCGACCAACGTGGGCCGTTCGCTGGCACCGCGTGTGGCGGCTCGCTTCCGCACCGGCTTAACTGCAGACTGCACCATCCTGGAAATGAAGGAAAACACCGATTTAGTCCAGATTCGTCCGGCTTTTGGTGGGAACATCATGGCTCAGATCGTCACTGAAAACAACCGCCCGCAGTTCTGCACAGTGCGCTACAAGATTTTTTCAGCGCCGGAACGTTCTGAAGAGGCCAAGGGTGAGATTGTGAATATGAAATTAGAAGAAAAACGTTTTGCCTCCGCCATCGAGGTTCTTGAAATCATTAAGAAGGAAAAAGGCTTTGACATTTCTGAGGCCGATGTCATCGTTGCGGTTGGCCGTGGGGTCAAGAGTGAAAAAGACCTGCCAATGGTCCAGGAATTCGCAGACGCCATCGGCGCGAAAATGGCCTGTACCCGCCCGAATATCGAAAATGGCTGGTTCGACCCGCGTCTGCAGATTGGCCTGAGCGGGCGTACGGTTAAGCCTAAGCTGATCATCGCTGTGGGTGTGTCCGGCTCAGTCCAGTTCGCCGCTGGTATGCAGAACTCCGAATACATTGTGGCCATTAATAATGATAAGAACGCATCCATCTTTAACATTGCCCACTGTGGTATTGTTGGGGATTTGTACGAAGTCATCCCTGAGCTGATGGAAGAAATACGAAACAATAAAAATGTGAACGAAACCCTGGAAAGTGAGGCTGTATAACCATGGATTACAAAAAAGTTGATGAAAAGGACGTTGAATATTTAAGAACCCTGGTGGATGCGGACCGCATCCTGGTAGGGGATGAAATCTCTGAGGATTACAGCCATGACGAGCTGGGCACTGTTGCTAATTATCCGGAAGTGCTGATGCGCGTGCTCTCCACCGAGGAGGTTTCCGCCATCATGAAATATGCCTATGAACAGAACATTCCTGTGGTGGTCAGAGGCTCGGGCACTGGTCTGGTGGGCGCATGCGTGCCCATCTATGGCGGCATCATGCTGGAAACCACACTGATGAACAATATCCTTGAGCTGGATACAGAAAACCTGACAGTGACCGTGGAACCCGGCGTGCTGCTCATGGAGCTTTCCAAATTTGTGGAAGAAAACGACCTGTTCTACCCACCGGACCCAGGTGAAAAATCAGCGACCATCGCGGGCAATATCTCCACCAACGCTGGCGGTATGCGCGCGGTAAAATACGGCGTCACCCGTGACTATGTCCGCGGTCTTACCGTGGTCATGCCAAATGGGGAAGTGCTGGAGCTTGGCGGAAAGATCGTTAAAAACAGCTCCGGCTACAGCCTAAAGGATCTGGTCATCGGCTCGGAGGGAACTCTGTGCGTGATTACAAAGGCTGTACTTAAGCTGCTGCCCCTGCCTAAAAAAACCCTGAGCCTTCTGGTGCCTTTCGATACCTTTACAGAAGCGGCTGCCGTGGTGCCAAAGATCATCAAATCCAAAGCCATCCCGACAGCCATTGAGTTTATGGAACGCCAGACCATCCTCTTTGCCGAAGATTTCTTAGGTAAGAAATTCCCGGATACCAAGAGCAATGCCTACATCCTGCTCACTTTTGACGGCAACACCAAAGAACAGGTGGAAGCAGAGTATGAAGTGGTGGCAGACCTCTGTCTGAGTGAGGGGGCAAAGGATGTGTATATTGTCGATACTGACGAGCGTAAGGACTCTGTCTGGAGCGCCCGCGGCGCTTTCCTGGAAGCCATCAAGGCATCTACCACTGAAATGGACGAATGTGACGTGGTGGTCCCGAGAAACCGTGTGGCAGAATTCATCAACTACACCCACGACCTTGAAAAGGAACTGAACATCCGAATCCCGAGCTTTGGCCATGCCGGCGACGGCAACCTGCACCTTTACATCTGCCGTGATGAGCTGGGTGAAAAGGAATGGGAAGAAATGCTGGACACCGCCATGGATAAGCTTTACGCCAAATCCCTTGAGTTTGACGGGCTGGTTTCCGGCGAGCACGGCATCGGCTATGCCAAACGAAAATACCTCTTTAACGACTATGGCGAATATGAAATGGGTCTGATGGACGGCATCAAGCATGCTTTTGACCCGAAGAATATTCTGAACCCTAAAAAAGTCTGCCAGATGTAAGGGGGTATGGAGATGGACAACATTTATGTTCTTTTCATATTGGCGCTCATCCCCATCATTTGGTTGATTGTTTCACTGGGTGTGATGAAAATACCAGGGCATAAGGCCTGCCCCGTGGCCCTGGTGATCACCCTGGTTCTCAGTATACTGGTCTGGAAAATGCCAGCGCTTGACAGCTTTACCGGTGCCCTTGAGGGCATTGTCATGGGGCTTTGGCCCATTGTCTACATCATCATCGCGGCGGTGTTTACCTACAACCTTACCACTTATTCGGGCAGCATGGAAACCATTAAAAACATGATGACTGGCGTGTCCTCAGATAAACGCATCCTCGTACTCATACTGGCCTGGGGCTTCGGCGGCTTTCTGGAAGCCATCGCGGGTTTTGGTACCGCGGTGGCCATCCCGGCTGGCATCATGGCCTCTCTCGGCTTTAATCCCATCTCGGCAGCGGTCATGTGCCTGATCGCGAACACCACGCCGACAGCCTTTGGGGCCATTGGCCTGCCCGTCACCACGCTGGCCCAGGTAACGGACCTGAATGTAATGCAGCTGTCCTATACGGTTTCCATCCAGCTTTTTGTGCTCATTCTCATTATTCCGTTTGTACTGGTCATGCTTACTGGCGGGGGATTCAAGGCCATTAAGGGTGTGTTTGGCATCACTTTAATCTCTGGGCTGGCCTTTGCCATTCCTCAGATTTTTGTGGCGAAGTTCCTTGGAGCAGAGCTTCCCGCCATTGTGGGGTCACTGATCTGTATGGGCGTGACCGTTCTGGTCGCCAAGAAGTTTTATAACAAGGAGGAAGCTGCCGGGGCTGTGAAGGTCCCCCTGAAAACTGCCTTCATGGCCTGGCTGCCCTTCATTCTGGTTTTTATTTTTATCATCCTCTGCTCATCGCTGTTCCCGTTTATCAGTGAGCCGCTGGGCAGCATCAAAACCTCAATTCCCATTTATACCGGAGAGGGCGCGAAGCCCTACACCTTTGCGTGGATCGCCTGTCCGGGAACCCTGATCATCCTTGCCACCTACCTGGGCGGGCTGCTGCAGGGGCTGAAGTTCAGAGAAATTTCTGTTGTGTTTGGTAAAACCATCAAACAGATGGGAAAAACAGCGATCACAGTTTGTTCCATTGTAGGCCTGGCCAAGGTTATGGGCTACAGCGGAATGATCACTTCCATCGCCATGGTACTGGTGGCCGTTACAGGCGGCTTTTATCCCCTTATCGCGCCCATCATCGGTGCGCTCGGTACCTTTGTGACAGGAAGCGATACCTCGGCCAACGTCCTTTTTGGCGAGCTGCAGGTACAGGCGGCTGGCTCCATCGGGGCAGACCCCTTCTGGATCGCGGCAGCCAATATGGCTGGCGCTACAGCCGGAAAAATGATTTCACCCCAGAGTATCGCTGTTGCGACAGCGGCCACTGGGTTAATTGGTCAGGAAGGCAAGATCCTAACCTCGACCATGAAATTCTGCGCGGTGTATGTCGTGATTATCGGCATCGTAGTATTCTTCGGAGGCCCGCTTTTAGGCTTCTGATAAAATCGTATGACAAATTTTACCTGAGAGAAGGAACCGCCCAGCGCAACGGACGGTTCCTTTTCTTTTTATGTGTTTTTTACGCGGCGTCCCTGCTTTTTAATCCCATCTTTACAGAAAAGAACCTATAATAAGAGACAACAAAAATCTTATCAAAGTGAGGAAGTATCAAGTTGAAAACAAGCGTAAAGAAAACTGCTGTCATTGTGGGATGCAGCCAAATGGGCGCCCGCCTGGCAATGTCTTTATCGAATAAGGGCTATAAGGTTGTGATCATGGACAAGGATTATCACGCCTTTGAAAGGATCGACCGGCATTTTCTGGGAACTGAGTTCCTTGGTGATGGACAGGATTTGACAGCACTTCGTTCTTTAGGGGTTGACAATATCAAGCTTTTCGTGGCAGCGACCGGAAACGATGCCGATAACCTTACCCTGTCACGCAAGGCTGAAAAGCTTTATCACCTGAGCCGCGTCTACGCGAGGCTGAGCGGAAGCCGCAGCCGTGAACAGCTGAAACGCTGTGCCACAGATCATGCTCCGGCAGTATAGCCCGCTGGAGGATAAGAGAAAAAAACATGAAAACTAAGATTTTTAAAGGTGTGGCCACCGCGCTGGTGACCCCGATGAAGCCCGACGGGTCCATTTCTTACGACACCCTGTCGGGACTGATCGACTACCAGCTGAAGCATCACGCCGACGCGGTGGTTATCGGCGGCACCACAGGCGAGTCAGCATCGCTTTCGGAAAAGGAACTGCTTGAGCTGACAGCGTTTGCCGTTAAGGCTGTGAGAGGGCATGTCCCTGTCATTGCTAATATGGGCAGCAACAATACCGCTCACAGCGCAGAGTTGGCCGGCAAAATGGAAAAGCTTGGGGCTGACGCCCTGCTTTCAGTAACACCCTACTATAACAAGGCGTCACAACAGGGACTGTATGAGCATTTTAAGGCAGGGGCAGCGGCTACTGGACTGCCCATTATTCTGTATAATGTACCCTCCCGCACTGGGGTCAATATCGCTGTGGATACCTATAAGCGTTTGTCTGAGATCGACAATATTGCAGCGGTTAAGGAGGCCAGTGGCAATTTCAGCCAGATGGCGCAGATTGCCGCCGAATGCGGTGATGCGCTGAGCATTTACTCGGGCAATGACGACCAGATCGTTCCAGCGTTGGCACTGGGGGCAGAGGGTGTCATCTCGGTGCTGTCCAACCTGATTCCCGGGCAGATCCACCAAATCTGCGCCAGCTATTTTGAGGGTAACATAGGCAAAAGCCGTTATTTCCAGCTTTACTATCTGGAGTTGGCAGAGGCGCTGTTTTCAGACATCAACCCCATTCCTGTTAAGCAGGCCCTCAATGATATGGGATTGAACGTGGGAAGCTGCCGCCTGCCACTGTGCGATATGGCCCCTGTCGAGGCGGCCAGGCTGCTAAAGTGCTTACAGAAGTATGGGCTCTGCCATTTTTCAGAGAAGCCTGAGGAAAAGCAGTTCCATGCAAAGCGGCAGTTATCTCTGATATCAGGAGTGTAGGGAAGAACACAAAAAATAAGATAAAAAATCTCCCGCTGTTGTGAAAGCAGCGGGAGGTTTTAACGTTTATAAACATATTTTAGAAGGGTCCGGGTGTGGTGGAATTGATTGAAAAAGACTCGCAGACTATTCATGGTCTGCGAGTCTTTTTGACTTCCAAATTCTTTTATAATTTAACTGCGTTACCTATTATAACATTGCCTGATGAAAAAAGCATCATCTTTTTTAAAAAGATTAAATATTTTTCCTTAAAATCAATTTATAACTATATTCTACCAATAAATCAATTTTTCGTCAAACAAATTTTCCTAATTGTATAAGCATGAATTTGGTCTGAAATCTGGTCAAAAACACATAAAAAACGGCTAAATTACTTAGTTTTTTACTTTTAGTTTTAGAATTTTATCTTTAACTGATATGGTCAAAAAAATGGTCAGCTTTCCATGAAATATAGTAACTACGTTCTTTTGGGTTACATCTTCGCAGACCATGAATAGTCTGCGAACAAATGGAGGCCCTAAAATGAGTGCCGGATACGCCATCACGACGTACAAAATACAGCTGAATTACAAGCATTTAGACTGGTTTAAACAAACCCAGTCCCTTTTTGATGCTGTCCTGGCATTCTACTACGAGCTGCTCGAGCGCCAGCCCGAAGCCCTCAGCCTCACCAATCAGAATTTACTGCGGCATTTAGAGCTACAGACAATAAAACAAAGAAATGGCACCCTGCCCGAAACGCCCCTGCCCTTTAAAAAAATCCCCCTGTACTTCCGACGCGCCGCCATCAACGCCGCCATTAGCATGTATAGGAGTTATGTGGGAAAGCTCAAGGCGTGGCAGGAGGGCCAGGAAAAAGAAGTGGATAGTGAAAAGTTGATAGTTGATAGTTTAGGAACAGAATCGCAAAGCGATTCTGAATCAAATCAAATCGGCCAAGCCGATTTGCACCATAACCTTCCACTTTCCACCTTCAACCTTCCACCTGAGTCGGCGAAAAAGGGCCGCCCAAGCCGCCCAAAGAATCTCCACATGTCAATGCTGTATTACAAGGGAATGTATAAGGATTTCGCCGACGGCCAAATCCTGCTCAAGCTCTACACCGGCAAAGCCTGGTCCTGGGTCAAGCACCGGTATACCGGCAGACCCTTTCCAGAAAACGCCGAGCCCATGAGCCCGACCATTGTCATCAAAAAGAAAAAAGTTATGCTCCACATCCCCGTCAAAGAGGTCGTGGAAGACAGCCGAACCGCAAAAGAGCGCGTAAAACAGCATGAAAGTTTTGTCGCCGTCGCCTTAACCGGCTCCGACACCCTGGCCGTTTGTACCACCATCCAAGCTGACGGTCGCGCCACCGCCCCATATTTCATCAAAGGCGGAAAAGCACTGGCCCACCGTAGGAAGCAGCTTCTAGGGTATACCAAACGCGGCACTGCCGGGAAAAAGATGACACACATCATAGAGAACGACGCCCTCGGGGTCTGCCCCCGAGGCTTGTCGTCTTATGGACAAGCCGAAGCGGGTAGCGCTTTGCAAGAGCATCGACCAAACGCCAAATACTACGAAAAAATCACCCGCGTCACCGACCACTACGCCCATGAAGTCTCAAGGAAAATCGTTGACTACGCTGCCCGTCAGGGCGCCAAAATCATTGTTATGCCCGCCTATGGTAATAGCTTTGCCAAAGGCACACTGCCATACCTTAAAACAAAGGTCATGGACTTCATCGGCCGCCGGATCATCCGCTACACCAGCTATAAAGCATGGCAGGCTGGCATTGTCGTCACCTTTAACAGCGTGGGGAACGCCAAAAAAGAATGCAGCCACTGCGGCAGCGTGATCTATAAATACAATACCGAATACCAGCCGCCCAGCCAGAACTTCTACGGCGGTAAAAACTTCCGATGTAAGGAAGGCCATAAAGGTAGTACCGCCCTGAACACCGCCAGAAATATCGGAAAAAGTTTTTATGGCACTTTTTATGAAAAGGCTGGTTGATGGTCTTGTCTATATAAAATAGATGAGTAATTTTTTAATAATGAAAATTTAGTTGTTGTTTAAATCCTGTGGAGAAATCTACAGGTGTTGCTATTGTCTATAGGGCGATGGCCACAGGCATAGCACCGCCTGCTTTTGCTTCGCGTCGCATTGTGATTATTTTCTTTATCTATAGAAGATAACCGCAATGCGATGACAGTAAAAAACAAAGCATCATTCAAATAGATCAGATAAACCCTAATCCAATGATGAGCGTGCTACGAGTTTTAAATAATTAAATGTAATAAAAAATTGTAATGTAGGGAACGACGCGCACGTCGTTCCGCAAAAAGGAAGCAACATGGAAAAACAAGAAAATCCAGAGCATCCCGATAGTACAAGCAGTTATCAAGCCTTTGAAACCTGCGTACTCTGCGGAAAGAAAACCCATATTCCTGTCGATACACCCATTACCACAAGACAGGGATATATCGAAGGCGTTGGCCAGCTTTGCGCAGAATGTAACCATAAAATAAAAATCAATAATTAAGCAAAGAGGAAAGGGAAAAGAAGTGATCTATCAAAAATACATCAAGCGATTACTCGATATAACAATATCCGGTGTTGGTATTATCATCACCTCGCCTTTTCTCGGCGTTATTGCACTCATTATAAAAACCACCTCCAAAGGGCCGGTTCTGTTTAAACAGCAACGCTACGGCAGACACCAAAAGCCCTTTGTCTGTTATAAATTCAGAAGTATGTACATTACAGCCCCAAAGGATATGCCCACCTGGAAGCTGGAAAATCCCGAAGCACATATTACACCCGTGGGCAAATTCCTTAGAAAAACCAGTATGGACGAACTGCCCCAGCTTTTTAACATCTTCAAAGGTGAAATGAGCCTGATCGGCCCACGCCCCGTTGTGCTCAAAGAGAAAAAGCTCATCGAAGCCAGAGAGAAAGTAGGCGCCAATGATGTACGCCCAGGGCTAACCGGCTGGGCGCAGATCAATGGGAGAGATTTGGTGGGGACAGAGGAAAAGGCTGAACTTGATGGACGGTATGTTAAACGGATGAGTTTTTTGGTGGATTGTAAGGTGTTTTTTAAGACCATTATTTATGTTTTTAGGTATAAAGATGTTGTTGAAGGTAGTATAGATTTCGAGAAAGAGCAGTAAGAGAAAAAGTATGAGTGACCAACAATTTTCTGTTTTGATGTCAGTTTACAAAAACGATATACCAGAGTATTTTAAACAAGCTTTAGATAGCGTTATAAATCAAACGATCATCCCATCTGAAATTATCTTAGTTGTAGATGGCCCTATACCAGTTGAAATAAAAAATATTATTTCTAAATATAAAAATAATATTGTGAGGCCTGTTTTCCTAAAAGAAAATGTTGGCCTTGGAAATGCTTTGAAAATTGGAATGCAGCATTGCAACTATGATCTTATTGCAAGAATGGACAGTGATGATATTAGTGTACACGATCGATTTGAAAAGCAGCTACAGGCTTTTGTCAATCATTCAGAATTAAGCATTGTAGGGGGAATGATTGATGAATTTGAAAATGATCCTGACAAACCGGTTTGCAAAAGAGTATTACCAACTGAAGATGTTCAAATAAAAAAATTTATGAAACATCGATGTCCCTTTAATCACCAAACAGTTATGTTCAAAAAACAAGAGGTGCTGAATGCTGGTGGATACCAAGAGTGGCATTATAGTGAAGATTATTATTTGTGGGTAAGGATGTATGAAAGTGGATGTCGATTTAAAAATATTGATCAGGTTTTAGTACATATGCGCATTGGCGAAGGAATGTACAATCGTAGAGGTGGTAAAAAGTATTTTAAAAGCCAAGCGAAATTGTTTGAGTATATGAAAAAAGAAAATATTATTTCTTATCCCCATTATCTGAAAAATATAATAGAAAGGTATATTGGACAAGTTTTGATGCCGGTAAATATACGGACATACTTATACCAAAGAGTTTTACGACAAAAATGAAAATATTGATGCTTGTACCAAGTTTTGAAGAAAAAGGGCCAGTTATTGTAGCTGAAAATATTTGTAGATATTCGGAAAACAAGAAAATAAGATATTGCTTTTGTTCGTTAAGAAAAAATCCACCCGAAATTTATAAGAATATAATAAAAGAGTTTAATAATACGTCCTGTAAGATCGTTGAATTAGGGATGAAGAAAATACCTTCGTTTAAAACCGTTAAAGAAATTGAAAAACTTATAGAAGAAGAAGAAATAGATATTGTGCATACTCATGCATTTTGGCCGACAGTTTTAGCTTCAAATATAAAAAATAAAAAAATCATTAAAATTACAACAGTTCATAATAACCCATTTGAAGATTATTTTTATGAATATGGAAAAATTATTGGTAGTTTAATGAGTAATATGTTCACTAAAAAGCTTAATGGATATGATAATGTCATTGCTATATCAAAATATATTAATAATATATATGAAAGATATCAAATAGCGTCAACTGTAATCTATAATGGAATTGAAGATTATTATAAAACTAAGCATATCGAAAAAAAAGTTCGATTCCGACTAATAACGGTGTCTATTCTTAATGAGATTAAGAATGTGATAGAATTGCTGAAAATACTTAATGAATGTATCAATCAAGATTTAAACATTGAATTAGTTATTATTGGAGATGGAAAAGAATATGATTGTTTAAAAGAGTATGTTCAAAAAAATAATTTGGAATCCTATATTTTTTTTATGAAGCAAATAGAGAGAAAGAAAGTTTTTGAAGAATTATATTATTCTGATGCGTTTATCTTTGCTTCAAAAAGCGAAGGATTTGGTTTAGCAGTTGTTGAAGCAGAGATGATGGAACTGCCTATAATTGCATATGATATTCCAGTTATGCATGAAATCATGAAGGAAGAGACGGGCTATATTGTTCATAATATGTACGACGCAGTGAAAGTAATTAAAGAATTAGTAAAAGATAAAGCACTTGTTATAAGCAAAGGTAAAGCTGCAAGAAAATTTTATTTAGAATCATTTACTATTGAGAAAATGATTAAAAAGTATGAAGATTTATATCAATTATACGAAGAAGGGCGAAAAAATGAATATGCCTATTAGAGTATTACAAGTCGGAATGTCATCTAATCCTGGTGGTGTAGAAAGTTTTGTAATGAATATTTACCGTCATATCAACAGAGAAAAGCTTCAGTTTGATTTTTTATGCTTGAAAGATTTGCCAATCGCTCATGAGGAGGAAATAAAGGACTTAGGAGGAAATATTTATAAAGAAATTTATCGGGCAAAAAAAAACCCTTTAATGTATTTTTGTAATTTGGATTTGTTTTTTAAAAAGCATCCAGAGTTTTCAGCTATACATCATCATGTTAACTCTTTATCTTATGTTGAACCGGGAAGATATGCAAAAAAATATGGAATACCTAAAAGAATTCTTCATTCCCATAACAGTAATCATATCAACGGTAAACCCTCTTTACCAAGAAAAGTACTAGAAAATGTTAATCAGCATCGTATCGATCATTTTATAACAGACTATTTAGCCTGTTCATCAGTAGCAGGAAAATGGATGTTTGGAGAACGGGAATTTAAAGTAATCAATAATGGAATAGATATTTCCAAATACGCCTATAATCCATCCATAAGGGAACAGAAAAGGTTAGAATTAGGTTTAAAACCAGAACATTTCGTCATTGGCGTAGTTGGAAGAATACAGTATCAGAAGAATCCGGAATTCATCGTAGAAATTTTTAAAAAAATCTATGAAAAAGAAAAGAATGCCGTTTTATTATGGGTCGGTGATGGGGACTTAAGACCTCAGATCGAACAGAAAATAACGGAGTACGGTTTAAACCAAAATGTAAAACTGCTTGGGATGAGGAAAGATGTCAATGAGATTTATCAGACAATGGATGTCTTTTTATTACCATCTCGATTTGAGGGATTAGGTATAGTTCTTATTGAAGCTCAAGCAGCAGGTTTAAAGTGTTTTACAAGTGCTGAAAAAGTACCAAATGAAGCAAAGATTACTAATTTAGTAAATTATATTTCTTTGCAAAAATCATCTGACTTTTGGGCTGAACAGATTTTACGGACAAAAAATGATCATGAACGAAAAGACCAAACAGAAGCAATAAAGAATGCCGGATATGATATCGAAGCAGTAAAAAACGATTTGGAAAATTTTTATACAATCAAAGGATAAATAAAAATGGATAATAAACCAATGAGAGTTTTACAAACGGGTTTGACTTCAAACCCTGGAGGTGTTGAATCCTTTATAATGAATGTTTACAGGCATATAGATAGAAAGAAAATACAATTTGATTTTTTAATTAAACATGGAACACAAATTGCTTATGAAGAAGAAGTAACGAAATTAGGCGGACGAATTTTTCCGGTATATTATGGAAGAAAAGAAAATATATGGAAACATTATCGCCAGATAAAATCATTACTTACAGAAAATAATTTTTGTGCAATCCATATGAATTTATGTTTTTTTAATGATATTGATATATTAAAAATTGGAAATCAACTTGGTATTAATAAAAGGATTGTTCATTCTCACAACAGTGATTTTTTGGAAAGAGTTCCTAAATATACAGAAAAACTGATTGATTGGAATAAAAAAAGATCCGAAACATATGTTACAGACTATTTAGCCTGTTCATCAGTAGCAGGAAAATGGATGTTTGGAGAACGGGAATTTAAAGTAATCAATAATGGAATAGATATTTCCAAATACGCCTATAATCCATCCATAAGGGAACAGAAAAGGTTAGAATTAGGTTTAAAACCAGAACATTTCGTCATTGGCGTAGTTGGAAGAATACAGTATCAGAAGAATCCGGAATTCATCGTAGAAATTTTTAAAAAAATCTATGAAAAAGAAAAAAATGCCGTTTTATTATGGGTCGGTGATGGGGACTTAAGACCTCAGATCGAACAGAAAATAATGGAATACGGTTTAAACCAAAATGTAAAACTGTTTGGGATGAGGAAAGATGTCAATGAGATTTATCAGACAATGGATGTCTTTTTATTACCGTCTCGGTTTGAGGGACTACCAGTTGTTGGAATAGAGGCGCAAGCATCCGGCCTGCCATGTTTTTTTTCAGGAAATATTATTAAAGAAGCAAAGATTACTAATTTAGTAAATTATATTTCTATTCAAAAAACAGCTGGCTTTTGGGCTGAACAAATTTTACGGACAAAAAATGATCATAAACGAAAAGACCAAACAGAAACGATAAGAAACGCTGGATATGATATTAAAACAATCATCAAAGAACTTGAAAAAATATATTTAGAAATAAAATAGCACAACGGACTAACTTAAATATGATAAAAAAAATAAAAACAAAAAAAAGATTTTATTTTAAGCAACAACTTATAAGTGTAATAATTCCTGTATATAATGTTGAAAAATATATTGAAAAGTGCTTGCAATCTGTAATAAAGCAGACATATAGAAATCTTGAAATTATTTTAATAGACGATGGTTCAACAGATAATTCTTTAAAAGTATGTCAAAATTTTAAAAAGTTGGATAAACGGATAAAAGTTTTTAGTCAAAAAAACTGTGGTGTTTCTTCAGCCAGAAATTTAGGGATTTCAAAAGCGAGAGGAGCGTATATTGGATTTATTGATTCAGATGATTGGATTGAACATGATTTTTTCTTTACGCTTTATCGGAATATAATTTTATCTAAAGCAGATATTTCAATCATAAACTATCAAAAAGTATATGCACAAAGTATAAAAATAGAAAATGAAACAGAGACAGTAACAGAAAAGCAAGTGCTGAGTCCATATAAAGCATTGATTTTGTGTAATAGCAATGAAAGCTTTCAAGGGTTTTTATGGAATAAATTATTTTCGAATAAATTTTTTAATAAATGTGATTCAATGCAGTATTTTGACACTGAGATTTCGATTTGTGAAGATTTGCTATGGAGCAGCTATTGTATTTTACAAAGCAAAAAAATAGTGTATGATAGCAGAAAAAAATATTATTATCTGATAAGAAATGAAAGTGCATATTGGTCACCATTTAACAAAAATAAAATAAGTGAGCTTGATGCACGGGAAAAGATTGCACAAATGGTGCAAGAGACATTACCGGAAATAAGTGGATATCTGGTTAATATTTTTTTAAACAGGGCAATAGACTTAATCATTATTATGACAAAAGAAGATAAAAATAAATATAAAAATGAAATAAAAAAAATAGTTTGTAGATTGAAAAAATATAAAAAATGGTTGCGCAATAGTGAAATAAGTTTAAGAGTAAAATTATATAGCCCACTACTTTTCATCAGTGCCAATTTATTTTGTCGCGTTTACAATGGGTTTGTTTTTTTGAAAAGGATTTGTGAAAAATAGTATGGAAAAAAACATATATATTATAAATCTTGTATTGAGTTTGTTTTGGGGTTGGATTTTTTTAGTTAAAGGATCGCTAAAAAGGAAAAAGATTATTTATTTAACAATTGTATTTTTACAAATGTTTTTTTTAGCAGGCTTTCGATCAATTAATGTAGGATATGATACAGAACAATATGTGAATTATTTTTATATATTAAGTAATACCGATTTTAGCCAGTTGTTTCAGCAAGCCAGTACACTTTATATAGAACCAGGATATGCAATTATGAATAAGATAATAGCACTATTTACCAGTGATTATCAATGGTTGCTGATAATTATGAGTTTTGTAACTTTACTAGGCTATGCTATTTTTATATATCGATGCAGTGACAATGTATACTTATCAGTGTTTCTTTTTATAACACTTGGTTTTTTTTATTTTACGATGCGTGTTATGAGACAGGCATTAGCCATTATGTTGATCTGTAATGCAATTTACTATTTATATAAAAATAAAAAAACACCATTTGTGATATTAGTTTTGTTTGCATCAACCATTCATAGCTCTGCAATCTTTTTTTTGCTGCTGCTTTTGATACCAAAATTGAATAGTCTAGAAAAGCTAGAAAAATTTTTAGTGATTATTACTGTTATCTTTGTAATTGGTACTATTAATTTTAATGTATTATTTGAAAAAATTCTTTTAATCGTCCCTAAATATAGTGTTTATGCAAGCAAATATGATTTTGCTTATAGAGGATGGGGAACGTCAGATATTATGATTTTTATTACTCAAATTTTATTTTTGTTTTTAGTCTTATATATGTTAAACAATAATAAAAAGTATTTTTCTAAAATATCATTAGAGGAAAGAAAACAAATCTATTTTAATGTGATCTATTTTTTTCTAGGGATAGGTACATTATATTTGAGTACTAAAATTGTATTGCTTGATCGAATGAACTTTTATTTCCAGATCATTTTGGTCATATTGATTCCTAAAGTTTTTTCTGAATTTAAAAAATGGTGGTTTTTTGCCTACAGTGCTTTGTTTGGATGTCTGCTTGCATATAATAGTTTTTTACTAGAGGAAGGATTCAAAATTAGTAAAATGTTATACGAATTTTGTTTTTAATTTGAAGATGATAAGTGTAATTGTACCAGTATATAAAGTCGAAAAATATTTAGTACGCTGTTTAGAGAGTATTTTGCAGCAAACATACCAAGATTTTGAGATTATTTTAATTGATGATGGTTCACCTGACAATTCGGGGTTAATTTGTGATAAATATGTTCAAAAGGATAAGAGAATAAAAGTTTTACATCAGAAAAACAGTGGTCTATCTGATGCAAGAAACAGAGGATTAGAAATTGCATCAGGTGAGTACATTGCTTTTATTGATAGTGATGATTGGATTGATCCGTATTATTTTGAAATTTTGATGTCTAACTTAATTAAATATGATTTAGATATTTCTATTTGTAATTTTTATAAAACAACAGCGTCTGAAAAGATAAGTATTGATTATGCCGCAGCTAAAATTTATCGATATTCAAATAAAGAAGCTTTGGAACAGTATTTTTCTGAGTTTTATGTACCAATTGTTGTAGCATGGGGGAAAATATACAAAAAACATTTGTTTAAAAATATTTGCTTCCCGAAAGCAAAAATTCATGAAGATGAATTTACAACTCATCGTTTGATACTTGAATCGGATAAAATAGGTTTCTGTGACTTGCCCCTATACAATTATTTTCAGCGGGAAGATAGCATAATTGGTAAAGGATTTAATATAAAAGGAAAAGAAGATTACTTGCTTGCGCTGGAAAGTCGAATAAAAGATTATAAGAATGCAGGATTTTTAGGACTTGCTTTAAAGACAATGAATTTATATTGTAATAGTATTGAGAATATTTTTATTTATCATTATGATGATCTAAATGATAATTTTATTAAAACTACTTTGAAAAAATATAGAAAGATGTTACTAAATTTATTTTTTTCTAAAGATACTAAAAATAGTACTCGAATACGTTTATTGATTTTTTTAGTAAATAAGCGCCTATATAGATTAGTAATAAAAAAATACAAACATGAAAATTAAAAACAATATATACAGTATGTGTGAACTTATAAGTAAAAAAAAGAGTGCTCGATCTTTAAATTTTGATACCGCTAATTCTTTTGTTGTCTTAATTGGTTCGCCGGAACACGGTAATTTGGGTGATCATGCTATCTCGGTGGCAGAATGTTTATTTTTTAATGATTACTTTGCTAATAAAAATGTTATCGAAATAAGTGGAGATGTATACAGAAGTAACATAAAATATATAAAAAAACAGATTAAAAGTAATGACATACTTTTCATCACAGGTGGTGGCTTCCTAGGAAGTCTATGGTTAAACGAAGAAGAAATGGTACGTCAAATAATTAAGGATTTTCCCAAAAACAAGATATTTATTCTTCCACAAACGATATTTTTTGAAGATACGGAAGATGGGAGAAATCAGTTTAAAATTTCAAAATCGGTTTATAGAAGCCATGACGCTTTATATGTGTTTGCGCGTGATCGAAACTCTTATGATTTTTTCTGTAAAGAAATTTTTGAGAATAATGAAAAGTGTTTTTATGTTCCCGACATTGTGACTTATTTAGATTTAGAAGTCCCAAATACACCGCGTGAGAATAGAATTCTAATGTGTTTGCGTAAAGATAAAGAGCGGTGTATACAGCAAGAAGATAAAGAAGAATTATACAAAAAGATCAGACAATTTAGCTTTGAAATGAAACAAATAGATACTGTTGTACCAAGATCAGTCAGCATAAAGCAAAGAGACAAAGAATTAGAAAATATTTTTTCAGAATTTCAAAGCTCAAAACTGGTGATTACCGACCGGCTTCATGGTATGTTATTTGCAGCCATTACAGGAACCCCTTGCATCGCGTTTAACAATAGCAGTAAAAAGGTCGAAGGCGTTTATGAATGGATCAAGTATCTTGATTATGTAAAGTGTGTTCAGACAATTGAAGAAGCGATGGAGACCATGCCCAAACTTTTAGAGAAAGATAATTGTCAGTATTCATCTAAACCGCTTCAAAAAAAGTTTGATGAAATGGCTGATATAATAAAAGAATTTAGCCGAATTTTATGAAAGTAATTCAAAGAGATGAGACAATATGGAAGAGAGCAGATCAAAAAAATCATTTAAAAACATTGTATCTGGTATTGGGAATAAGATTTTAACCATTGTGTTAGGGTTCCTTGCAAGAACAATTTTTATTCAGATATTAAGTGTAGATTATTTAGGGATTAATAGTCTTTTTACGGATATACTAAGTATGCTCTCGATGGTTGATCTAGGATTTAATACAGCGATTGTATTTAGTTTATATAAACCATTAGCTAATAATGACAAAAAAAATATTGCTGCACTTATGCAATTTTATAAGAACATTTATAATATTATCGCTATTTCCGTAGCGATAATTGGCATCTGCTTGGTGCCATTTTTAGACTATATTGTCAATGTAGATAAAGCAATTCCGAATTTAGAACTATATTATTTACTTTCGCTAGCAAATGTTGTTATTTCTTATTTGTTTGTATACAAAACTTCTATTTTGACGGCCGATCAAAAAAATTATATTGTACTAAATATTACATCAATAATTAGTACATTAAAAACTATTTTACAAATTATTTTTTTAGTGCTTTTTAAGAGTTATACAGTATATTTGTTGTTAGGAATTTTATCAAATTTTATATGTAATTTTTGGGCGTCAAATAAAGCTAAAAAAATGTATCCATACATTCAGAACAAAGAGATACTTCCGAAGAAAGAAAAAAGACTAATTTTCAATAATATTAAATCCATTTTTATTTATAAAGTATCTAGCTTGCTGTTGACTGCATCGGATAATACCATTATTTCGATTCTTTTAGGAACTAGTATTGTTGGTTATTATTCAAATTACTTGATGTTAAACACGCAGATAGTTGCAATTATAACCATTTTTTTCTCGTCATTAACAGCTAGCATTGGTAATTTAGTCATAAAAGAAACGTATGAAAGGCGATACTTAGTCTTTGAAAGTATGCAATCTATTAGTTTCATTTTATGCGGAATAATTGTTACATGTTATGCAGTATTAGTAAATGATTTTATTACAATTTGGTTAGGTAAAGAGTTCGTTTTTGATAATATAATTGTAATGGCGACAGCTTTGAATCTATATCTTAGCTGCATTTTGCAGCCGTTGTGGGTATATAGAGAAGCCACTGGTCTTTATATGCGGACAAAATTTATTATGCTCTTAGCAGCAATAATAAATATACTTTTGTCAATCATTCTTGGAAAAATTATGGGGTTAGCTGGAATTCTTTTTGCTTCTGCCATTGCGCGATTATCCACATATATTTGGTATGAACCAAAGTTATTGTTTAATATATTTTTTAAGAGAAAAGTTGGGAGCTTTTATGCTGGAATATTAAAAAACTTCTGTCTTGTTTTAGTAATTTATATGGGAATGAATCAATTAATTGGTAAAGTACATACGATTGATATATATAGTTTTTGTTTAAAAATGGCCTGCTCAAGTGTCATAGTAAGTCTAATGTTTTTATTAGTATATAGAAAAACAGAAGGTTTTAAACTCATTATGCAGAGATTAAAAAGTATTAAAAGAACTTAGCTAAAAAATATGAAGTTTGAGAGCGACATGGCCCTAGCCGATTTCTGTGGCAGAGAAAATGTGGTGCCGGAAATGTTTGACGATAAGGGGACATCGCTGGTGTTAATACAGTCTGAAAAAGGAAAAGCGCTTTTTAAAAGCATTGAAAAAAATCTGGTCTGTCAAGGTGTTGATTTGGACGAAGCGTTAAAATACAATCCCGCGGCCAGTCGTCCCGCGCCGATACCCAAAAACAGAGAAGCTTTCTACAATCGCTTTGGTAAGGAACCCTTTGGCAAGATTATCCATGATTTGACCAAGCCAACCTTTAAAGCCAAAGTTCGGGCAGCGGTGGGTCGTGTTGTCAGCAAATTAGGCATTAAAGAATAAGTGAAAAAGCTGTTTGAAAAATAACAATTCAATAAATAACCACCCACCCCGGCAGACGCTACGCGTCTGTCTCCTTAACCCTAGGTTTGTAAACGACTACCCCACAGGGGTAGTCGTGCACAACATAAATATCACCCCCCACAAAGGAGAAAAAATGAAGAACACATTTTTTAATGCTGATGATAATCTGGCGCATTTCATCGGCATTGATTTCGAGAACTTAATTTTTGGACCGGATATGGGCTTTGCCTATCTCACGGATGCGTGTCTGGAGTGGCTCCTCTGCGACCCGGAACTTGGGCTGCCCGTGGCGTATATCAACCTCAGCAGTGTCACCGACCCCATGACCGGCATTGTGTACCGGGACGGATCGGTCACCCTCTGGCCCTGCACGCCCAAACATCTGATCAACAGGATTGGACGTTTGTTTAAAAAGGATGTGGCTGCCTGCGCGCGGGCTAACGCCAAGCGCTTTAAAACAAAGCGGAACCTCTGCTTTTATATTGGCAAGAATCTTCAGGTCATGCCTGCTCACACGAGCCTGCCCGGTGACGGAACGGGAAACAGTTACGTCGACCGGATTTTTTTTAATTAAAGAGCACGATCGAGAGAGTAGGTGTGTTGTGGCTGAGAGCGGAATGGCGGTCTGTTATGCTGGCACCAGCATGGCCATGGAGCGGAAGATCGAGCAGGGTTCTGCGCTGTGCAGGGCGCTTCTGCCGGCTCAGGTCCTGCTGACAGGCAGTGGGTTTTCCGTTGCGCGGGACGGAGAGTGTCTGCGGTGCGCGTATTTTAATGTTTGCCTTCAGGAAGAGAAAAAGCTCAAAAAGACCGCTTTCTAGACAAAATAATATCTTTTTAAAACAAAAAAGTCTCAGAAACGGGGCTTTTTTGCGTTTTAGTGCCCTTTTTGGTGGCGGAATGAAAGGTGACCGCGGCGGAGTAATTTCGTATAATGATCTCAACCTCAGCGGTGATCGCTTAGGAAAAATTTTTAAGGAGGTTCTGATATGAACCAAAATAAACCATCATCCACCACGGAAGCTGTGAGCGAAGCGAAAAAGACCCATGTGCCGGCAAGAGAGCTTATGCCGCTTCCGAACTTTTTAAAGTACCTGGGTCTTTCGGGTACGGAGGAAGTGCCAGGCTTTATCCCGCCGGTCTTTTCAGTGGACAACCCCAGGGCCTGCCGTCCCGAGGGCTGGAAGCCTGAGGCGACGCCGGCGTTTTTAGAGGGCATGAACCTGGTGCGGGACCTCTCAAAGGTTCGCATGTTTGTGAGCAGCAATCCATTGGATTTTTATGTGACGGCCCCAGGCGGCGGGTGTGTTTTGGAAACCATAAAGCCAGACGGCAGCCGGGAGTGCTGTACGGTCACCGAGGTGCCAGGCACAGAGACAGATCATCTTTTTGAAGGGGACTGGGAGGCGCTTCGAAACCCTGCTCTGCGGGCCACCACCGACGTGGAGCTGCTGCTGGACAGCGTCGAAATGGGGCGCATGGTGTTTAAAACAACACTTGACCACGAGGAACAGTATTTTGTCATGATCGAAAGAGAGGAAGTGTAAAATGGCCGCGACAATTTTTACCCAGACCTTTGAGAGCGCTCTTTTCGGAAGGATCCGCACGCTGGTGGAGCAGGAGGCCGCAGACGGCCAGGTGACCCGAGAATGGCTGGTGGCCGCGGATGTGTGCGCTGCCCTTGGATACAGTAAAGACGCTTCGAGCATTGTCAGGCGCCACGTGAGCCCGGCAGATACGTCGAAACGGCGTATCTTAGACGCCAACGGGCACCCCCAGGGGATGCTGGTCGTTAACGAGAGCGGGCTGTACGCCTTGATCTTTGGCAGCACACGCCCGGAGGCCCAGAGCTTTAAGCGTTATGTGACCGCGGTCATCCTGCCCAGCATCCGCAGACATGGCGCCTATATGGAAGACGACGTGATGGACCGGGTGCAGGACGATCCCGAGGCCATGCGGGAGCTGATGGCCATGCTGAGGGCCGAGACCGCCAAAAACAGGGTATTGAGCGCCAAGCTCAATAAGCTGGAAACCCGCGTCCGGGAGCTAAAGCCCGCCGCGGCCTTTGGCGAGGCCATCACCGCCTCCGTGGGGACCATCTCCATGGGGGATATGGCAAAGCTTTTGCGCCAGAACGGCCTGAACATCGGGCGGAACCGCCTGTTCACCAGGCTGCGCCAGGGCGGCTTCCTAAGCGCTCAGAAGGGCAGCTGGAACAAGCCCCTGCAGTGGACCATGGAGCTGGGCTATTTTGAAATCGAGGAGGGCTTTTTTGAAAAGCCCCTGGGCGGGGAGAAAAAGACCCTCTGGTCGGTGACCCGTGTCACGCCAAAAGGCCAGGCCTGCCTGGTCGACTGGTTTTTAACCTGGGATAAGGAGGAAAAGGCATAAATTATTTTGCGGAGCTCGACGGCTTTTATGAATGGCACGCTGGTCTCACAGATGAGGAAAAGCTGTCGCCCGGGGCCATCGCCCTGTGGCATTACCTGCTGTACCGGTGCAACGCCTGCGCACTGCCGTCCTTAGACGGGCGGTGGCTGTGGCGGGTAGAATTCTGGGTGCGTCCCCAGCAGCTTGAGCAGGTACTCAAATGCTCAGAACGCCATATTCGCCGCTACCGCAGCGAGCTTGTGGCCTCGGGCCGTCTGAAGTACAAACGGGCCATTAAAAACAAACAGGTTGGCTTTTATACCCTGGTGCCCTTTGCCGACAATGTGGCACCTGTCGTGCTTAACAATCTTTCCGGTGAAAAAAACCTTGTCTACGGGTATGTGGATAAGTCGGACTGAAAATTTCACCAATCCGGATTCGGGGACATTGATGTCCGCAATATTGGCAAAATGGCAAAAGTGGCGGCAGAATCACGGACGCCCGTGTCCGCCATTAATAATATATTAAATAATATTATATATTAATCTTTTATGATTCAGGAGGTGCAGTTTGTCCACAAATCGTTACGGTATCGGAGGAAGCCTGGTGAGGCGGAAAAGAGATTATGTGGTCACGGCAGAATGCCGTGTCCGGATAGGCTTTCACGCAAGGGATGCGGAGGACGCGGAGGATCAGTTTAACGACTATCTGGCCGACCTGCAGGGCGCCCACCCCGAGGTGGTGCTTGATATACAGGATATCCGCGAGGATGACGCGCTGTTTTAAAAAGACAGCCCGAAAGGGGGAATTACTTGAAGGATGACAAATACCGCGCCCTAAACGAATGGGTGCGCAAGGCCGGCGAGGGCGACCAGACCGCCAGAGAAATGCTGCTCATGAGCTTTAAGCCGCTGATTTTAACGCTCATCAACCAGTATGTGTATGATCCGGCAGACTACGAGGACGCATACCAGGACGCAGCCTGCGTTTTTCTGGAGGCAGTCCGGGATTTTGAGCTGGACGCCCAGGTTTATTTTCAGGTGTTTATCCGGTCAAGACTTACCAACTACTTTAAAAAACGGCGCGAGGGGCGGTTTGACCGATCCGTCACACCAGAGGAATCGTTGGACCAGGAGATAAAAAGCGAGGGCGGGGCCATTGCCCTTATCGAGCTGATTTTAGATGAAAAAACCGATGTGGAGGCGCTCTGTCTTTACAAGGAGAAAAACAGACGGCTGATTCAGGCCTATGAAAAGCTGCCGCCGCGCCAAAAAGCCGCATTTCAACACTTTTTTCTGCAAAAGGGGACACTTGCCGAGCTGGCAAAGGCAGAGGGTGTGAGCCCCTCTGTGATGACCAGAGCGTGCCGGAGCGCCCTTAAAAAGCTTAGGCAGTTTGTATGAGTT
Source organism: Eubacterium maltosivorans (assembly GCF_002441855.2). Classification (NCBI taxonomy): domain Bacteria; kingdom Bacillati; phylum Bacillota; class Clostridia; order Eubacteriales; family Eubacteriaceae; genus Eubacterium; species Eubacterium maltosivorans. Next base: position 468,825 of record NZ_CP029487.1, read on the forward strand.
GATAGTTGATGGTTGAGAGTTGAAAGTTGTCGTACGCTTTCGCCTGTGGCTCAAGCGATTAATAGCGGCCGCAGGCCGCGCCTGGTCAAATCTGCCAAAGGCTGATTTGTACCTGAACTTTCCACTATCCACTTTCAACTTTCCACTTAAAAAGCCTCTTTTTAACGCTCTGTCTCCTGATGTTAAAGGTTATCTGCACCCTGAAAGCTTAGTAAAAGCTTAATCTTTATTTTTTAAAAAGGAGGATGCTCTTTTTGTACCTCTAAAACGGATTGTATAAGTGTAAGGCAAAACGCCAAACACAAAAAACAATTCAGGAGGTAAACAAATGGCAACCATTGAAAAAAGTGTTGAATCCGTCGGCATGAAGATCACCGTGAACCACGGCGAAAGAGAAGGGAAAATCGTCAAATCCTCAAAGACCTACGGCGACGTTGATCCCGCGGTCACCGACGCCGCCTTTATGGGCACCGCCAAGGCCATCACCGGCATGCAGGAGCCCATCCGGGAAAAGCAGGTGAAGGTGACTGCGGAAGAATTAATCGAAGTGGCGTAATGGGAAAATAGTGGCAATTAGTGGGGTGGAAGGTTGAAGGTGGAAAGTGGAAAGTTCTGGTGCAAATCAGCTTTGCTGATTTGATTTAGATCAAATTCGCTATGCGAATTTGGCCCTTAACCTTCCACCTTCAACTTTCAACCTTCCACTAAAAAAGTAGGGCACGACGCCCCCGTCGTGCCGCAGACAGGTACTAAAATTAAAAAACAGGAGGAAATTTTAAAATGCCAACAACCAACAAAGATTTAACCATCCATTTTCAGCGAGCAGACGGGAAAGAGTTTAAGATCACCATTCCCGATTACAAGGAAGGCATCACCGATGCCGAAATCAAGGCAGGGGCCCAGGCCATTGTGGACCAGGGCGCCTTTCTGCCCGACGGCTTTGGGCTAATCAAGGTGACCGGAGCCGTGAAAGTCGACACCACCAAAACCGACGTGGTCATCGAGGAAGCAGCATAAGAAAGGGGCGAAAGCCCCTTTTTAAAGTATTGATAAAGGAGATCAGTAAGAGATAAAGTGTTAAAAAGAGGAGTGTTTAGTTGAAGGTTGAAAGTGGATAGTGGAAAGTTTCGGTGCAAATCTGCCACAGTCAGATTTGATTGGGTGCGGCCTGCAGCTGCATATTAATCGCTTGAGCCACAGGCGAAAGCGTACGACAACCATCCACTATCCACGATCAACTCAAAGAGCTTCAAGCAATCGCTTCGTATCATATGAACACCTTTATCCAAACTCTAAAGGGAGGAAAACATGAAAAGAACGAAAAAAACAGTGATAATCGGGCTGATTGTGATTTGCGCGGTGGTCACAAAGCTGACGTTAGATAACGATACTTTTGAAAACACTGGAAAATCAAGGTTTTTCGAGCGACGGACAAGCAGGGTATTGTACTAAAAACTGAATACGACGCAGAAGCGGCGTTTCTTACTCTCTACATGGGAGAACAGGAACGCCGCTTTTTTATGCCCTTTGTTACGCAGTAGGGGCAGAAAAAGCCTTGCTACAAGCGATTTTGCGGGCGCGTATCTGGCGCGGCAAGGGATTTATACCTTATCCCCCGAAACCGCGCTTCTACTGCGTAACAAATCCACAGCAAAAGGAGTGATTTACTATGGCAGTTTTCAGAGTGGAACGGAACAAGGGCTACACCGTAATGAGCAACCACCACCTACGCAACAAGGAGCTTTCCTTAAAGGCAAAAGGGCTGTTGTCGCAAATGCTGTCACTCCCCGAAGATTGGGACTACACCTTGAAAGGCTTATCCCTTATCAACCGGGAGAAGATAGACGCTATCCGCGAAGCCATTAAGGAGCTTGAACGCGCCGGGTATATCGTTCGGTCAAGGGAGCGCGACGAGAAAGGACGCTTGCGGGGCGCGGACTATGTGATATTCGAGCAGCCGCAGCCGCCTACGCCGGATTTACCTACATTGGAAAATCCAACATTGGATAATCCAACGCAGGAAAAACCAACATTGGAAAAACCTACGTTGGAAAATCCAACGCAATTAAATAAAGATATACAAAGAACTGACTTACCAAAAAAAGAAAAATCAAATACAGATTTATCAAGTACCCATTCCATTCCTATCCTTTCCCCTAACCCCTCTCCTTGCAGAGAAGCGGCTACGCCGCCGGAACGGAAAGGAACGGAAGCGGCAGCACAGAGCGCAGTTGATATATACCGGGAAATCATCAAGGACAATATCGACTACCACATTCTCAAACAGGACATGAAGTTTGACGGGGACAGGCTGGACGAGATTGTAGACCTCATGCTTGAAACCGTATGCACCGCCAGAAAGCGGGTACGGATTGCGGGGGACGACTACCCGGCAGAGCTTGTGAAATCTAAGTTTATGAAACTGGACGGCGAGCATATCCGCTTTGTGCTTGACTGTATGCGGGAGAACACAACGAAAATCCGCAACATCAAGCAATATCTGAAAGCAGCCCTTTTCAACGCCCCGTCCACTATCGGCAATTATTACACTTCCCTTGTCGCCCATGACATGGCAAGCGGCGCACTGTCACCGAAGAAGCCGCAGTACGGCGACCCGGACTATTATTCATTCAAACCGGGCGAAAGCCTGTAAAACAACAAAAGGAGGATTTTATTATGGCACAGAAAATGACAGGAGCATTGGTATTTGACGAGCGCACCGACCGTTACGACATTCGCTTTGACTTAAACAGCTACTACGGGGGCTTGCATTGCGGTGAGTGCTTTGACGTATTCGTGCGGGGCAAGTGGAAGCCGACCCGGATTGAGTACGGCGACAACTGGTATCTTGTGGGTATCAGAGCCGAGGACTTGAACGGGCTGCGGGTGCGTATCTGACCGCCGCCCCATAAAGAAACGCGAAAGGAGGACGCGAGGAATTGCAGGACGAAGTAAACGAAAAGACCATAGCCCTTTACATCAAGACCGGGAAGCTGACCGCCCAGACGCTCCAAAAGGCAATGAAAGCCATACTGTCAAAGGGCAAAAAGCAGCTTGCAAAACCGCCACAGGGAAAGCAGAGCTTAAAGCAGCTTATGAAGCAGAACGCGGGCGTTTCCAACATTGAGATTACCGAGGGCAATATCAAAGCCTTTGAGAGTACGGCGAAAAAGTACGGTATCGACTTTGCGCTGAAAAAGGACGCAACGGAAAGCCCGCCCCGCTATCTGGTTTTTTTCAAGGGGCGGGACGCGGACGTGCTGACCGCAGCCTTTAAGGAGTTTTCCGCAAAGAAGCTGACACAGGAGAAAAAGCCCTCTATCCGAAAGCTGCTCTCTACGCTCAAAGAAGCCGCACAGGGCAAGAACGCGGAACGGGCAAAGGTCAAGAACAAGGACAGGGAGGTATCGCTATGAAGCCGGAAATCAAGAAGCTGCTTATCCTAAATCTCCCGTATCTGCTCTTTGTCTGGCTCTTTGATAAAGTGGGCGCGGCTGTCCGTCTATCCCCCGGCGCGGACGCAAGCGCAAAGCTGCTACATCTTGGGGACGGTTTTACCACCGCCTTTTCCAGTATCGCGCCGAGCTTCCACCCGGCAGACTTACTTATCGGCATTGCGGGGGCGGTCATTGTCCGGCTGATTATCTACACCAAAGGCAAGAACGCGAAGAAATACCGCCGCGGGACAGAATACGGTTCGGCGCGTTGGGGCGGGGCTGACGACATAAAGCCGTACACAGACCCGGTATTTGAGAACAATATCCCCTTAACGCAGACGGAACGGCTCACCATGAACAGCCGCCCGAAGCAGCCGAAATACGCAAGAAACAAAAATATTCTTGTAATCGGCGGTTCCGGCAGCGGCAAGACCCGGTTCTTTGTGAAACCGTCGCTCATGCAATGTACGTCAAAGGATTTTCCAACGTCGTATATCGTCACTGACCCGAAAGGAACACTGATTTTGGAAACCGGGAAAATGTTGCAGCGGTACAAATACCGTATCAAAGTGCTAAATACGATTAACTTCAAAAAATCCATGAAATACAATCCCTTTGCCTATCTGCGGAGCGAAAAGGACATTTTGAAATTAGTCAATACCATTATCGCCAACACCAAAGGCGACGGGGAAAAATCCGGCGAGGATTTCTGGGTGAAAGCGGAAAAGCTCTACTACACCGCACTAATCGGCTATATCTGGTATGAAGCCCCAGAGGACGAGAAGAACTTCACGACGCTGCTTGAAATGATAAATGCGTCGGAAGCCCGCGAGGACGACGAGGATTTCCAGAACCCGGTTGACCTCATGTTTGAACGTCTGGAAGAAAAAGACCCGGAACATTTTGCAGTCAAGCAGTACAAAAAATACAAACTGGCGGCGGGCAAGACCGCAAAAAGCATACTTATCTCATGCGGCGCGAGGTTAGCCCCATTCGACATTAAGGAGCTGCGGGAGCTTATGGAAACCGACGAAATGGAGCTTGACACCATAGGTGACAGAAAGACCGCCCTTTTCGTGATTATCAGCGACACCGACGACACCTTTAACTTTGTCGTGAGTATTCTCTACACACAGCTATTCAACCTCTTGTGCGACAAAGCAGATGATGAATACGGCGGGCGGCTTCCCGTCCATGTACGGTGCTTACTTGATGAATTTGCGAATATCGGGCAAATCCCCAAATTTGAGAAACTAATCGCAACCATACGGAGCCGGGAAATCTCCGCGTCAATCATCTTGCAGAGCCAGTCACAGCTAAAGGCAATCTACAAGGACAACGCCGATACCATAGTCGGCAACTGCGACACCACGCTTTTCTTGGGCGGCAAGGAAAAAACCACGCTCAAAGAAATATCGGAGATTTTAGGCAAGGAAACGATAGACAGCTTCAACACTTCCGAAACAAGGGGGCGGGAGCTTTCGCATGGGCTGAACTATCAGAAATTGGGAAAGCAGCTTATGACGGAAGATGAAATCGCAGTCATGGACGGAGGGAAATGTATCTTGCAGCTACGCGGGGTGCGCCCGTTCTTTTCGGACAAATTCGACATAACGAAACACCCGAAATACAAGTACCTATCCGACGCAGACCCGAAGAACGCCTTTGACATGGAAAAGCACCTTAAACGCCGCCCCGCCATTGTCAAGCCCGACGAGGTTTTTGACTATTACGAGATTGACGCAGCAGACTTACAGGAGGACGCAGACCATGAGGAAACGTAGCGCAGAGGAAAAACAAAAGCAGCTTGAACGGTTTTTAATGAATGTTGCGGAAGCCGCCGACGCTGCATTATGGGAGTATTGGCGGGAAAAGGAAGCGGAACACCGCCGTTTTGCAACGGAGTATGTCACGCGCCGGGGGCTTATCCCTCAACAGTGACAGCATGGCAGACCGCCGGGGAGGGGGGGACAGGGGAAGCTACACTTCCCCTACGCTGCCTTGCGGCAGCTACCCCTTTGTGAACTTGCGGGAAGCGAACACCTTGCTATGCAAGCTATTCACTTCCCGCAAGTCTGAATAATACCCGTCCGGCAGCACAGCGGGACACCGAAAGGAGGAATCGAAGCAATCACATATATCAATATCGGCTACATGATACGCGCCCCTACTTTCCGGCGCAGCACACAGCGGCAGGAGCCGCACCCCCCTACAACTGAATACCGCCGCGCCGCAGAACTTACGCAGCGCGGGGACAGCCGCCTTTACCAGAGGGCGGTTTTTTTATGCGGCGGCATACGCTGACCGCCTTTTGTCCGCTTGCCGGACAGCCGCAGACGCGGCAGAAAGGATTTATTTATGGCATTTTTCAATAGCGCAGTAGACGTTTTGCAGACCCTTGTTGTAGCACTTGGAGCCGGGCTTGGTATCTGGGGCGTTATCAATCTCATGGAGGGCTACGGCAACGACAATCCGGGCGCGAATGCTCATGTACGGTAAGGAAGCAAGCAACCGAAAACAAGAGATAGACCGCCAGCACTACACTATTCCGAACCAAAGACCAAAAGATAAGCATTGTGGGAAAATCTAAACTTTTGGATTTTCCTACAATGCCGACTACGGCGGAATCCCTCCCACTCCTTATATCTTTCTTTCCGTATACATTGAATTTGTATTTAGTAAATGCTATAATGTCCCTATTCAAATTATAAATGTGTTGAATTAGTTACATGTACATATTTTTTGTGCCGGAGGAAGTGAAATGAAACAAAAAATTTATCTCATTACAGGCTTAATGGCTTCTGGAAAATCTACAGTTTCCGATTTACTGGCAAAATCAATAGAAAAATGCGTCCATCTTCGTGGTGATGTGTTCCGAAAAATGATTATTTCAGGCAGAGAAAATATGTCAGCTACCCCATCAGCGGAAGCAGTCCGCCAGCTGTACCTTCGATACAAATTGACTGCTGATGCGGCAAGGTCATACTTTGACAACGGCTTTTCTGTAGTGATCCAAGATAACTACTACGGTGATGAATTAAACCGAATGATAAATTATCTGCATAAATACCCTGTTGAGGTTGTCGTTCTTTGTCCAGATGTGGAAACAATAAAAGAAAGGGAACGATACAGGGAGAAAACAGGCTATTCCGGCTTTACGGTTGAAACCTTATACGATACATTTATGCAGACAACACCACGGATCGGCTTTTGGCTGGACAATTCCAATCAAACACCACAGCAGACAGCAGAAACCATTCTGAACACCAGGAAGCCGGTATGATTGTTACATATAAGGGGAAGAAAAATTTCTTTTAAGTACTTGCTTTCCTAAAACTGATGTGATATAATAGCTTCATTCCAGAAAAGGAGTAAAAAATATGCGGCAAGGTATTCTTAAATAAAACTATAATCAAATAGTGGGAACAAAGAATTATGATAGCTCCTTTTGTGGGGGCTTGGTTTTTTGTACCCAATTTAAGAATACTTTTGCCTTATCAATTTTGACATATTCAAAAAACAGCAATCACAAATAGGTGTATGCTGTATATGTGTATGTCCGCAAATTAGAATCCCCAGTGGTAAAAGTATTTTACTGCTGGGGATTTTTATGCCCTTTGGGGCTGTAAAGGGAGGACAATCACATGAAAATAATCAATATCGGCATTCTGGCCCATGTAGACGCAGGAAAAACTACATTGACAGAAAGTCTGCTATATGCCAGCGGAGCCATTTCAGAACCGGGGAGCGTCGAAAAAGGGACAACGAGGACGGACACCATGTTTTTGGAGCGGCAGCGTGGGATTACCATTCAAGCGGCAGTCACTTCCTTCCAGTGGCACAGATGTAAAGTTAACATTGTGGATACGCCCGGCCACATGGATTTTTTGGCGGAGGTGTACCGCTCTTTGGCTGTTTTAGATGGGGCCATCTTGGTGATCTCCGCTAAAGATGGCGTGCAGGCCCAGACCCGTATTCTGTTCCATGCCCTGCGGAAAATGAACATTCCCACCGTTATCTTTATCAACAAGATCGACCAGGCTGGCGTTGATTTGCAGAGCGTGGTTCAGTCTGTTCGGGATAAGCTCTCCGCCGATATTATCATCAAGCAGACGGTGTCGCTGTCCCCGGAAATAGTCCTGGAGGAAAATACCGACATAGAAGCATGGGATGCGGTCATCGAAAATAACGATGAATTATTGGAAAAGTATATCGCAGGAGAACCAATCAGCCGGGAAAAACTTGCGCGGGAGGAACAGCAGCGGGTTCAAGACGCCTCCCTGTTCCCAGTCTATCATGGCAGCGCCAAAAATGGCCTTGGCATTCAACCGTTGATGGATGCGGTGACAGGGCTGTTCCAACCGATTGGGGAACAGGGGGGCGCCGCCCTATGCGGCAGCGTTTTCAAGGTTGAGTACACCGATTGCGGCCAGCGGCGTGTCTATCTACGGTTATACAGCGGAACGCTGCGCCTGCGGGATACGGTGGCCCTGGCCGGGAGAGAAAAGCTGAAAATCACAGAGATGCGTATTCCATCCAAAGGGGAAATTGTTCGGACAGACACCGCTTATCAGGGTGAAATTGTTATCCTTCCCAGCGACAGCGTGAGGTTAAACGATGTATTAGGGGACCAAACCCGGCTCCCTCGTAAAAGGTGGCGCGAGGACCCCCTCCCCATGCTGCGGACGACGATTGCGCCGAAAACGGCAGCGCAAAGAGAACGGCTGCTGGACGCTCTTACGCAACTTGCGGATACTGACCCGCTTTTGCGTTGCGAAGTGGATTCCATCACCCATGAGATCATTCTTTCTTTTTTGGGCCGGGTGCAGTTGGAGGTTGTTTCCGCTTTGCTGTCGGAAAAATACAAGCTTGAAACAGTGGTAAAGGAACCCTCCGTCATTTATATGGAGCGGCCGCTCAAAGCAGCCAGCCACACCATCCATATCGAGGTGCCGCCCAACCCGTTTTGGGCATCCATAGGACTGTCTGTTACACCACTCTCGCTTGGCTCCGGTGTACAATACGAGAGCCGGGTTTCGCTGGGATACTTGAACCAGAGTTTTCAAAACGCTGTCAGGGATGGTATCCGTTACGGGCTGGAGCAGGGCTTGTTCGGCTGGAACGTAACGGACTGTAAGATTTGCTTTGAATACGGGCTTTATTACAGTCCGGTCAGCACGCCGGCGGACTTCCGCTCATTGGCCCCGATTGTATTGGAACAGGCATTGAAGGAATCGGGGACGCAGCTGCTGGAACCTTATCTCTCCTTCATCCTCTATGCGCCCCAGGAATACCTTTCCAGGGCTTATCATGATGCACCGAAATACTGTGCCACCATCGAAACGGCCCAGGTAAAAAAGGATGAAGTTGTCTTTACTGGCGAGATTCCCGCCCGCTGTATACAGGCATACCGTACTGATCTGGCCTTTTACACCAACGGGCGGAGCGTATGCCTTACAGAGCTGAAAGGATATCAGGCCGCTGTCGGTCAGCCGGTCATCCAGCCCCGCCGTCCAAACAGCCGCCTGGACAAGGTGCGCCATATGTTTCAGAAGGTAATGTAAAGATACATAATCGTCAAGACGGCAACAATCAGAAGTTATGGAGGGTAACAATGGAATATAGTAAGGAAGATTTAATGGAAGCAAAAAAGCAAATTTGGGGAGTGGGAGAGAACATGGGAACAGAGGAAAGTAAAAAAATCTGGGAGGAGAACGCACAATTTTGGGATAATGCAATGGGTGACGAATCTAATGAATTTCACAGAGAGGTAGTGCGTCCCAAAGTAACGGAACTTCTATCTCCTAATCCTGCGGATTACATTTTGGATATTGCGTGTGGCAATGGAAATTATTCTTCGTATCTTGCACAAAGAGGCGCTTCGGTTGTCGCTTTTGATTACAGCAAAAAAATGATAGAATTGGCTAAAAGACGGCAATCACAATATGCAAAACAAATTGAATTTTGTGTGGCGGATGCGACCGATAGAAAAAGTATATTAGAATTAAAAAGAAATCGAGCCTTTACGAAAGCAGTTTCTAATATGGCAATTATGGATATTACGGATATTGAACCACTTCTTATGGCTGTTTATGAACTGTTGCAGGAAAGCGGAATTTTTGTCTTTGCAACGCAACACCCTTGTTTTGTCACGTTGACTGAAAAATATATGACACCGCACAGTTACTATGATATAGCGATTGAAGGGCAACCGAAAGAGCAGATTTATTATCATCGTTCCATACAAGATATTTTTAACCTTTGTTTTAGAGCTGGATTTGTCATTGATGGATTTTATGAAGAATGTTTCAAAAACAACAAAGAAATTCCTATGGTAATGATAGTAAGGCTTAAAAAGGTAAAACGTGATAGCTTAAAATAAATTCAAGTTTGCCGGATAAATAGCAAACCTGGCCGAGCCAGTCAACGGTCAAGATGAACGGGCTTCGCCCGCCGTTGACAGCCCCGCCCGGTTTTGCAGTTAGGCAGTCAAGGAGCGACAGCCTAAAGTGCTGCCGCCCCTTACTATCATAAAAAGCAACTACTAACCAGCCACAGCCCTTTTGGGAGGAAAGGGGGATTTTCCATGACCTGTACAGAAGAATATCGGGAACATATCGAGTACACTTTCCATGCCTTTTGCAAAGTCGTTATCCGAAATGCAACGATCAACGCAGCGAGGACACGGAGCAGGAAGCACAAAAGAGAAATATCCCTTGAATACCTCACAGACGAAAAGCACTACCCTTTAGGCACGACAGATGAATATTTCCAAGCCCCGGAGCCGGACGAGGAATACATACTTACCCTTTGCGGCGATACGGTCATTTTCAGCAGCGGCTTACTTGCGGAAGCCCTGTCACGGCTGGACGAACGGGAGCGGGAAATGATTTACCTGTCCTTTTTCAAGCGTATTCCACAGCACGAAATTGGCAGACAGTACGGGCGCAGCCGCAGCACAGCGGGCTACCATATCCGAAAAGTCCTACGGCAGCTCCAAGCGGAAATGGAGGGAATGGCATATGAGAAATAATAGGCTTCTCCCCTATGAAACAATCGTCCAAGCCACCAGCGGGGAGCCGGAAGCGGTGGGAACTGTATTGCAGTATTACCGCCGCCGCATACAATGTGCCGCCCGTGTGAATGGACGGGTAGACCAAGATACAGAGGACTACATCACCCAGACGCTTCTCACAGCTATTTTCAAGTTCCGCTTTGGGAGATAGCCCTACCGCCTACAACTGAATAACCGCCGCTTCGCCGGCAACCAGAAAGCAGTAAATCTATTCAACAGATTTGCTGCTTTTTTTCGTTCCTGTTTGGCATTTTTGAAAATCCCCAGTATGAAAAAACAAAAGGGAAAATTGCCGCCGCAGTTGGCAAAATCCCTTACTTATCCGTGGAGGGTATCAAAGAAAAAAATACTGCCATTGTCCGCCTTTTTCGGCTTGCGTGGTGTTGTAGGGAATAAGGGGAAATTCTAAAAATCTCCGTCCATTTTGCTTTGCGTGGTGTTGTAGGTAGTGAAAGGAAAATTTTCAAGATATGCCGGAATAGCGGGTAGCAAAGCCCTTTTGAAACGTCTTGTTAGCGGAAAGTACGGAAGCCGGGGAACGCCGGAGTTTTTCAGAGCAAGATTCTACCGCAGTACCAAAATTCGCTTATCGCTCATTTTGCCCCTGCGGGAATCTTGTTGGGGAGTGCCTTCCCCAAACCCTGCTTATGCGGCTTACGCCGCTGGAAAATCCCTCAAAATAATTTTTCGGATTTTTCAAAAACAGTTCCGCTTTACACCCTGTTTTTCTCCTATTAGTGAGAGGACACCACGCACAGCCGAAGGAGGTTTTACCATGCGAAAACGATATAACACGCCGCACCGCAGCCGGGTAGTCAAGACACGCATGACCGAGGAAGAATACGCCGAGTTTGCGGAAAGGCTTTCTGCTTACAACATGAGCCAAGCCGAGTTTATCCGGCAAGCCATAACCGGGGCAGCCATACGCCCCATCATAACCGTTTCCCCCGTCAATGACGAGTTGCTTGCCGCTGTCGGGAAGCTGACCGCCGAATACGGCAGGATCGGCGGCAACTTAAACCAGATAGCCCGGACGCTGAACGAGTGGCACAGCCCCTACCCGCAGCTTGCCGGGGAGGTACGGGCGGCGGTTTCCGACCTTGCTGCCCTAAAGTTTGAAGTCTTGCAGAAAGTGGGTGACGCTGTTGGCAACATTCAAACATATCAGCTCTAAAAATGCGGACTATGGCGCAGCGGAAGCCTATCTCACATTTGAGCATGACGAGTTTACCATGAAGCCCACCCTTGATGAAAACGGGCGGCTGATACCGAGGGAGGATTACCGCATTTCTTCCCTCAACTGTGGGGGCGAGGATTTCGCTGTTGCCTGTATGCGGGCTAATCTCCGCTATGAGAAAAACCAAAAACGGGAAGATGTGAAAAGCCACCACTATATCATCAGCTTTGACCCACGGGACGGGACAGACAACGGCTTGACCGTAGACCGGGCGCAGGAGCTGGGCGAGCAGTTCTGTAAAGAGCATTTCCCCGGACACCAAGCCTTAGTCTGCACCCACCCGGACGGGCATAACCACAGCGGCAATATCCATGTGCATATCGTCATCAACTCCCTGCGGATTTATGAAGTCCCGCTTCTGCCCTACATGGACAGACCAGCCGACACACGGGAGGGCTGCAAGCACCGCTGCACCAACGCCGCTATGGAATATTTCAAGAGTGAAGTCATGGAGATGTGCCACCGGGAGGGGCTTTACCAAATCGACCTCCTAAGCGGCAGCAAGGAACGGATAACCGAACGGGAATACTGGGCGGCAAAGAAAGGACAGCTTGCCCTTGATAAAGAGAACGCTGTCAGAGAAGCCGCAGGACAGCCGACCAAGCCCACCAAGTTTGAAACGGACAAGGCGAAGCTGCGCCGGACGATACGGCAGGCACTTTCCCAAGCTGGCAGCTTTGACGAATTTTCTTCCCTTTTGCTGCGGGAGGGTGTGACCGTCAAGGAGAGCCGGGGGCGGCTTTCCTACCTCACGCCGGACAGGACAAAGCCTATCACAGCCCGGAAGCTGGGGGACGATTTTGACAAGGCTGCTGTCCTTGTCCTGCTTACGCAGAACGCCCACAGAGCCGCCGAACAGAGCAAAGCCATACTCGAATACCCTGCCGCGGTTAAAAAGCTGTCACAAGGGGAAAAAACCACAAAAACCACCCCGGCAGACAACACCTTGCAGCGCATGGTTGACCGGGAAGCCAAGCGAGCCGAGGGCAAGGGCGTGGGCTATGACCGCTGGGCGGCAAAGCACAACCTAAAGCAAATGGCAGCTACCGTTACCGCCTATCAGCAGTACGGCTTTTCTTCCCCGGAGGAACTGGACGAAGCCTGTTCTGCCGCCTATACCGCCATGCGGGAAAGCCTTACAGAGCTGAAGCAGATGGAAAAGACGCTGAACGGGAAAAAGGAGCTGCAACGGCAGGTGCTTGCCTATTCCAAGACCCGCCCTGTCCGGGACGGGCTGAAACAGCAGAAAAACGCCAAAGCAAAAGCAGCCTACCGTCAGAAGTACGAAAGCGACTTTATCATAGCAGACGCAGCCGCCCGCTATTTCAGGGAAAACGGCATTTCCAAGCTGCCGAGCTATAAAGCCCTGCAAGCAGAGATTGAAACCCTTATCCAAGAGAAAAACAGCGGCTACAACGATTACCGGGCAAAACGGGAGGAATACCGCCGCTTACAGACTGTCAAGGGCAATATCGACCAGATTTTACACCGGGAGCGCAAGCCTGTGAAAAGGCAGGAACAGGAACGATAAAAACCGCCCCAAAATGTACCCGAACCTATACAGAACAAGGGGGCTGCCCCGTACCCTATCCGCAAATACCAAAGGATTTTTTAACGGGCTTATAGGGCAGAAAAAACCCGAAAATGATACCGAGATGATACAGAATTACCGCCGATACCGCCACACCAGCGGAAACGGCAGAAAGGAGCGCACCCATGCCAAGAATGAGCAAGAAACGGCGGCTGGAATGGTCTTTTTTCCTGCGGCAAGTGAAAGTCGGGAATTCCACCTGCGATCGTATCACATACAATGACCTCTGCCGGGGCTGTACCCATAGCTGCAAGCAGAGCTTCCGGGCGGTTATCATACTCTGCCCCCACTACTACTCCAAACGCCGGAAAAAGGAGGACAGGGACAATGGCAGATAACCGCAAGTATTACTACCTCAAGCTGAAAGAGAACTTTTTTGACAGCGACTCCATTGTGCTGCTGGAAGATATGAAAGACGGGATTTTATACTCCAATATCCTCTTGAAGCTGTACTTAAAATCGCTGAAAAACGGCGGGAAATTGCAGCTTGACGAGCATATCCCCTACACAGCGCAGATGATAGCGACACTGACCCGCCACCAGATAGGGACGGTTGAGAGGGCTTTAGAGATTTTCCGGCAGTTGGGGCTTGTGGAGCAGCTTGACAGCGGGGCTTTCTATATGACCGACATTGAGCTGATGATAGGACAGTCCTCTACCGAAGCCGAGCGGAAACGGGCTGCAAGACTGGAAAACAAGGCACTTTTACCGCCCCGGACAAAAGGCGGACATTTGTCCGACATTCGTCCACCAGAGATAGAGATAGAGTTAGAGAAAGAGATAGAGATAGAAAAAGAGAGAGAGGGAGAAACGGGACACCCCGCCCCCGCCGCTTATGGCAGATACAACAATGTGATACTGACCGATACAGAGCTTTCCGGGCTAAAAACAGAGTTGCCCGACAAGTGGGAGTATTATATTGACCGGCTTTCCTGCCATATCGCTTCCACCGGGAAACAGTACCACAGCCATGCAGCCACCATTTACAAGTGGGCGCAGGAGGACGCTGCCAAAGGCAAGGCTGCCCCGAAACAGGGCATACCCGATTATTCATGCAAGGAGGGCGAGAGCTTATGAAAAACGGAATTGAAGCTATGATTACGGACATTACAGCCACTACCGCCGAAGCGGAGGACTACACAGGCGAGGACGGGCTTTTATACTGCGGTAAGTGCCATACGCCCAAAGAAGCCTATTTTGCAGAGGGAAAGACTTGTTTCGGGCGTGACCGCCACCCGGCAGAGTGCGACTGCCAGCGGGCAGCCCGTGAAAAGCAGCAAGCCGCCGAAAGCCGACAGAAGCACCTTGAAAAAGTGGAGGACTTGAAACGCCGGGGCTTTACCGACCCTGCTATGCGGAACTGGACATTTGAGCATGACAACGGCAGAAACCCGCAGACCGAAACCGCCCGCTTTTATGTGGAGAGCTGGGAAACCATGCAGGCTGAAAATATCGGCTACCTGTTTTGGGGCGGCGTGGGGACGGGAAAAAGCTACCTTGCCGCCTGTATCGCCAACGCCCTTATGGAAAAAGAGGTTGCCGTCTGCATGACAAACTTTGCAACGATACTGGGTGACCTTGCCGCCAGCTTTGAGGGCAGGAACGAATATATTTCCCGCCTTTGCAGCTACCCTCTGCTGATACTTGATGATTTCGGTATGGAGCGAGGAACAGAATACGGGCTGGAACAGGTTTACAGCGTGATTGACAGCCGTTACCGAAGCGGCAAGCCGCTGATCGCCACGACCAACCTCACGCTGGAGGAATTGCAGCACCCGCAGGACACGCCCCACGCCCGTATCTATGACAGGCTGACTTCCATGTGCGCCCCCGTCCGCTTCACGGGCAGCAACTTCCGAAAGGAAACCGCACAGGAAAAGCTGGAACGCTTAAAGCAACTGATGAAGCAGCGAAAGGAGAGCCTATGACAGAAACGAAACAGACAAGCACCACCAAAACAGACCGCCGCCCGGACTGTGTGACGGAAATCCGCATGGGCAACTCCGTCCTTACCGTTTCCGGCTTCTTCAAGCAGGGCGCAACCGACACCGCAGCCGACAAGATGATGAAAGTGCTGGAAGCGGAAGCTGCTACACAAAAAACGGCGATTTGACCGACCATAAAGAAGCAGATTTGACGCTTTTGCCGCTATACAGACCGCCGCCCCATGTGGTACAATCAAGGTACGGAATAGTGGGGCTGGCTGTCGGAAACGGAGGATTTTATGTTAAGACAGACCAACCAACAACCAATTACCGCCCTTTACCCAAGACTATCCCATGAGGACGAGCTGCAAGGCGAAAGCAATTCCATTTCCAATCAGAAGCGTATCCTTGAAACCTATGCAAAGCAGAACGGCTTTTCCAATCTGCGCTGGTACACGGACGACGGTTATTCTGGTGCGAACTTTCAAAGACCCGGTTTTCAAGCCATGCTTGCGGACATTGAAGCCGGAAAAGTCGGGACAGTTATCGTAAAGGATATGTCGAGGTTAGGGCGAAACTACCTGCAAGTGGGAATGTACACGGAAATGATTTTCCCACAGAAAGGTGTCCGCTTCATCGCTATCAATGACGGAGTGGACAGCGCACAGGGCGACAATGACTTTGCCCCGCTGCGGAATATCTTTAACGAATGGCTGGTGAGAGATACGAGCAAGAAAATCAAAGCAGTAAAACGCTCAAAAGGCATGAATGGCAAGCCCATCACAAGCAAGCCTGTGTATGGCTACCTCATGGACGAGGATGAAAATTTCATTATTGACGAGGAAGCTGCACCCGTAGTCAAGCAGATATACAACCTCTGTCTTGCCGGGAATGGTCCGACCAAGATAGCCCGTATGCTCACAGAGCAGCAAATCCCCACGCCGGGAACGCTTGAATACCGCAGGACGGGCAGCACCCGCCGCTACCACCCCGGCTATGAGTGCAAGTGGGCGACCAATACCGTAGTGCATATCCTTGAAAACCGGGAATACACAGGCTGTCTGGTAAATTTCAAGACAGAAAAACTTTCTTACAAAGTCAAGCACAGTGTAGAAAATCCCCCGGAAAAGCAAGTGATTTTCGAGAACCACCACGAGCCTATCATAGACACCCAAACATGGGAACGGGTGCAGGAGCTTCGCAAACAGCGCAAACGCCCAAACCGCTATGATGAAGTGGGTTTGTTCTCCGGCATACTGTTCTGTGCGGACTGCGGCAGCGTGATGTATCAGCAGCGATACCAGACGGACAAGCGCAAGCAGGACTGTTATATCTGCGGCAACTACAAGAAACGCACCCATGACTGTACGGCGCACTTTATCCGCACCGACCTCTTGACCGCTGGTGTACTCTCCAATCTGCGGAAAGTGACCAGCTATGCGGCAAAGCATGAAGCCCGGTTTATGAAACTCTTGATTGAGCAGAACGAGGACGGGGGCAAACGCAGGAACGCCGCCAAGAAAAAGGAACTGGAAGCCTCCGAGAAACGCATAGCCGAGTTATCCGCTATCTTCAAGCGGCTGTATGAGGACAGCGTGACCGGGCGCATATCAGACGAGCGTTTCACAGAGCTGTCGGCAGACTATGAAGCAGAGCAACGGGAGCTGAAAGAAAGAGCCGCTGCTATTCAAGCGGAGCTTTCCAAAGCACAGGAAGCCACCGTGAACGCAGAAAAGTTTATGAATGTTGTCCGGCGGCATACCAGCTTTGAAGAACTTACCCCTACTCTGCTGCGGGAGTTTGTAGAGAAAATCGTTGTGCATGAGTGCAGCTATGACGAGAACAAGACCCGCAGACAGGACATTGAGATTTATTATTCTTTTGTTGGCAAGGTGGACTTGCCCGAATAACCGCCCGACCTATCCGACACAATGCGCAAGTGCCGGATAGGAACGGCAAAATTTTTTACACTTCTATTACTTCTTTATCGCACATCAGTAAAGAGCCAGGGCATGAAGCAGCTTATGGCGGGCGGCGGCGTTGCCCTTATCGGCATGACCCTTGTACCGCTGCTTTCCGGCTTGTTCGGTTAAGAAGCGCGGGTAAAGGCTTATGCAGAGCATACTTGACGCGATTAACGAATGGATAAAGGAAATCCTCATAGGAGCCATAAACGGTAATCTGTCAACTATGTTCGGGGACGTAAACGAGAAAGTCGGCACTATCGCCGCAGAGGTAGGGCAGACCCCGCAAGGGTGGAACGCAAATATATTCTCCATGATACAGACCCTTAGTGAGAATGTAATCGTACCCATTGCGGGGCTTGTCATTACCTACGTCCTATGCTATGAGCTTATCAGCATGGTAACGGAAAAGAACAATATGCACGACGTTGACACTTCCATGTTCTTCAAGTGGGTGTTCAAGGCGTTTGTGGCAGTCTACCTTGTGACGCACACCTTTGACATCACTATGGCGGTGTTCGATATGGCGCAGCACGTTGTTTCCGGCGCGGCGGGGGTAATCGGCGGCAGCACAGAGATTGATGTTGCCGCCGCCCTTGCTTCCATGCAGGACGGGCTTGACGCTATGGAAATCCCCGAACTGCTCTTACTTGTCATGGAAACAAGCCTTGTGAGCTTGTGCATGAAAATCATGTCCGTACTGATAACCGTTATCCTCTACGGGCGCATGATAGAGATTTACCTTTACTGTTCGGTATCGCCTATCCCGTTTGCAACAATGACGAACCGGGAATGGGGGCAGATAGGAAACAACTACCTCAAATCCCTGTTCGCTATCGGTTTTCAAGGCTTCCTCATTATGATATGCGTCGGCATTTACGCGGTTCTGGTAAACAACATGATAATAGCGGACAATCTGCACAGCGCGATATTCTCCCTTGCAGCCTATACCGTTATCCTCTGTTTCTCCCTGTTCAAATCCGGCGCACTGGCGAAGTCGATATTCTCCGCGCATTAGCGGCGTGTCAAGGGCAGGGTGGAGATTTTCAGAGCGAAGCGGCGAAAATACGACCCGACCTTGACGCGGATAACCCCCATATAATACGGGCGGGCAAAGGGCATAGATTGACCTTTGCCTTGATTACCCTTATGGGAAGTTACAGCAACACCAAACCCAGAGAAAGGAGGTTTTCACTTGGCGTATGTACCCGTACCCAAAGACTTATCCAAAGTCAAGACAAAAGTAGCGTTCAACCTTACCAAACGGCAGATTGTATGTTTTGCGGCGGCTCTCCTGTTCGGCTTGCCGCTTTTCTTTCTGCTCAAAGACAGCACAGGCACAAGCCTTGCGTCTATGGCTATGATTGCCGTCATGCTGCCCTGTTTCCTCTTTGCCATGTATGAGAAGCATGGACAGCCCCTTGAAGTGGTGGTGAAGAACATCATTCAGACGAAATTCATAGCCCCCAAAGAACGACCATACAGGACAGACAACTTTTATTCCGTCTTAGAACGGCAGAGAAAACTTGAAAAGGAGGTATCAGCGATTGCAAAAGGAAACACGAAGAAACAGCGCGGCGGGAAGCGCAAAGCCTAACCCGCCCCGCAAGCTCACCCGCGCCGAGAAAAAGCAGATTGCGGAAATCATCAGACAGGCAAAGGGCGACGGGAAAGCGCACACCGCGCAGCAGACAATCCCTTATATCCAGATGTACCCGGACGGTATCTGCAAGGTTACGGGACGGAAATACTCAAAGACCGTCGCCTTTGAAGATATTAACTATCAGCTTGCACAGGCAGACGACAAGACCGCCATTTTTGAGAACTGGTGCGACTTCCTCAACTACTTTGACGCTTCCGTTTCGGTGCAGCTCTCTTTCATCAATCAGGGGACGCAGCGCGGCGAAGCGGAAAAGGCGGTCAATATCCCGGCACAGGAGGACGCTTTCAATTCTATCCGCACAGAATACCGGGATATGCTGAAAAACCAGCTTGCAAAGGGCAACAACGGGCTTGTCAAAGCAAAATATATCACCTTTGCCATTGAAGCCGACAGTCTGGGCGCGGCGAAATCCCGCCTTGCCCGTATCGAAACGGACGTACTCAACAACTTTAAGCTCTTGGGCGTGTCTGCCCGCCCCATGACAGGCTATGAACGCCTTAAAATGCTGCATGGCATTTTCCACCCGGAGGGCGGGCAGTTTGCCTTTGATTTTTCATGGCTTGCCCCGTCCGGGCTTTCCACAAAGGACTTTATCGCCCCGTCCTCTTTCCGTTTTGGCGAGGGGCGGTATTTCCGCATGGGGCGCAAAATCGGCGCGGTTTCATTCCTTGAAATCCTTGCGCCGGAATTAAACGACCGTATCTTATCTGACATTCTGGACTTGGAAACGGGCGTTATCGTCAATCTGCAT
The DNA here is from genome assembly GCF_002441855.2 of Eubacterium maltosivorans. Classification (NCBI taxonomy): domain Bacteria; kingdom Bacillati; phylum Bacillota; class Clostridia; order Eubacteriales; family Eubacteriaceae; genus Eubacterium; species Eubacterium maltosivorans. Next base: position 488,468 of record NZ_CP029487.1, read on the forward strand.
ATCCACAGTATCGACCAGACCGAAGCCATAAAGACAATCAAGCGGAAAATCACCGACCTTGACAAAATGAAAATCGAAGAACAGAAAAAAGCGGTACGCAGCGGCTACGACATGGATATAATCCCGTCCGACCTTGCCACTTTCGGCAGCGAAGCGAAGAACCTCTTACAGGACTTGCAGAGCCGGAATGAAAGAATGTTCCTCTTGACGTTCCTTGTGGTGAACATGGCAGACACAAAAAGGAAACTGGAAAATGACGTATTCGCGGCGGCGGGCATTGCACAGAAGAACAACTGCGCCTTAACCCGCCTTGACTACCAACAGGAAGCGGGGCTTATGTCCTCTGTACCGCTTGGGGAGAACCTTATCCCCATTCAAAGAGGGCTTACCACGTCAAGCACCGCTATCTTTATCCCCTTTATCACGCAGGAGCTTTTTCAGACGGGCGCGGCTTTGTACTATGGCTTAAACGCCCTTAGTAACAACATGATACTCTGCGACCGCAAGCAGCTAAAGAACCCCAACGGCTTAATCTTGGGTACGCCGGGAAGCGGGAAATCCTTTGCCGCCAAACGGGAAATGACAAACGCTTTCCTCATTACCGACGACGACATAATTATCTGCGACCCGGAAGCAGAGTATTTTTCCCTTGTGCAGCGGCTTGACGGGCAAGTGATACGGTTATCGCCTACGGGCAAGGGCATTGACGGGAAGCCCCAGTATGTGAACCCTATGGATATTAACCTCAATTACAGCGAGGACGACAGCCCCCTTGCGCTGAAATCCGACTTTATCCTCTCCCTCTGCGAGCTTGTCATAGGCGGCAAGGAGGGCTTGCAGCCCGTCGATAAGACCGTCATTGACCGCGCTGTTAGGAACGTGTACCGCCCTTTCCTTGCAGACCCCGACCCGGAGAAAATGCCTATCTTGGGCGACCTCTACAACGAGCTTTTGAAGCAGCCGGAGCCGGAAGCGGCGCGTATCGCGGCGGCGTTGGAGCTTTATGTTTCCGGGAGCCTTAACGTCTTTAACCACAGGACGAATGTAGAGCTTTCAAACCGCCTTGTCTGCTTTGACATCAAGCAGCTTGGGAAGCAGCTCAAAAAATTAGGTATGCTCATTGTGCAGGACCAGGTATGGAACCGCGTCACCGTCAACCGGGCAGAAAGGAAATCCACCCGGTATTTTATGGACGAATTTCATCTTCTCTTGAAAGAGGAACAGACCGCCGCCTATTCCGTTGAAATCTGGAAGCGTTTCAGAAAATGGGGCGGCATACCCACAGCAATCACGCAGAACGTCAAAGATTTGCTTGCTTCCCGCGAAGTGGAGAATATCTTTGAAAACTCTGATTTTGTCCTCATGCTCAATCAGGCGGCGGGCGACCGGGCTATCCTTGCAAAGCAGCTCAACATCTCCCCGCAGCAGATGAAGTATGTCACCCACACCGAAGCGGGCGAGGGGCTTATCTTCTACGGGAACGTGGTGCTGCCCTTTGTAGACCGCTTCCCGAAAGACACCGAGCTTTACCGGGTAATGACGACGAAGCCGGAGGAAGTGGGCGAAGCATGAACGGGCTGAAAACTGACACAATCATCAACCGGGACGCGCTCTATGCCTTGCGGGAGCTTCCAGAGGAAAGCGTACACTGTTGCGTCACAAGCCCGCCCTACTATGCGCTTAGGGATTACGGGCTTGATATGCAGATTGGGCGGGAGGACACGCCGGAGCAGTACATTGACAGGCTGACCGAGGTTTTCCGCGAGCTGCGCCGGGTACTGCGTTCTGACGGTACGCTCTGGCTGAATATCGCGGACACCTACTGCGGCACAGGAAATAAAGGCTACCATGCAGACCCGAAGAACCCGAAAGGCAGAAACGGACAGCAGATTGCAAGAAACAACCGCGTTTCCGGCTGCAAACAAAAGGACTTAATCGGTATCCCTTGGCTTTTAGCCTTTGCCCTACGCGCTGACGGGTGGTATTTACGGAGCGACATTATCTGGCAGAAAGAAAACCCCATGCCGGAGAGCGTGAAAGACCGCCCTACCCGCTGCTATGAACATATCTTTCTGCTTACGAAGTCAAAGAAGTATTTTTATGACGCAGCCGCCATAGCCGAGCCGTTAGCCCCCACAACGGCGGCGCGGTACCGCACCGGGCGCAGCGCGGGACAGAAATATGCGGACGAAGTACCCGGACAGGGGAACGTACAGGGGCTTAACCGGGCGCGAAGCGGCAGCTACTACGACGAAGCCCTCATGCCGACCATGCGGAACAGGCGGGACGTGTGGCTTATCAATACCGTTCCCTACAAGGGCGGGCATTTCGCCGCGTTCCCGCCAAAACTTGCCGAAACCTGTATCAAGGCGGGCTGTCCGAAAGGCGGCGTTGTGCTTGACCCCTTTTTCGGCAGCGGCACGACGGGGGCAGCCGCAAAGCAGCTTGACAGGCATTATATAGGCATTGAGATAAACGCCGAGTATTGCGCCCTTGCAAGGGCGCGGATTGGAGGGACAGACACATAAAACAATATAAGGCGCGTGAAAAAGTCACGCAGAAAATGACCCGCGAGGGGGCTGTCGAGGTAAACGCCGCTACCGGGAAAAAGAAACGTATCAGCAAGCGGATAAGGGACGCGGACTTTGCAAAGACCGAAGCCCCACCGCAGCCGGAACAGGCAGCGCAGCCCCTACCGGGCGGCGCAACTTCCCCGCCCTTAACCGACACGCCGCCGCTTCCCCATGCGCCGGGGGCAGAACGGGAACAGGACACCGCAGCAGCCGAGCGCGTCTTGGAACGTATCGACGGGGCGCGTACCAGAAAGGCGAGCAAAAAGGCGGCGAGGAAAGCACAGGCAGAAGCCACAGCAAAAGAAAAATCTTCCCGCTTGCAGTTTACCGACGAGGAACGGGCAACGCCGGAGCTTGAAAGGTATATCCGAAAATCGGACAAAGCAGCCGACCGTCTGGACGCGGCAAAGGCGGCTATCCCCAAAGAAAAGAAACTTGTACGGGAGCGCACCTTTGATGAAGCCACCGGGAAAGGCAAGACCCGCCTACATTTTGAGGAACAGGAAAAGCCCATAGGAAAGAATAAGCCCCACAATAACCCGCTATCCCGCCCCGCACAGGAAGCGGGTATTTTCGTCCACAACAAGATACATTCCGTTGAAAAGGACAATTCCGGCGTTGAGGGGGCGCACAAATCCGAAGAACTGGCAGAGCGCGGCGCAAAGTACGGGGCGCGGAAAGTCAAGGAGGGCTACCACAGCCACAAGCTCAAACCCTACCGGGCGGCGGCAAAGGCAGAGAAAGCGGCGTTCAAGGCGAATGTGGATTTTCAGTACCATAAAGCCCTGCATGACAATCCGCAGATTGCGGGCAATCCCCTTTCCCGCTTCATGCAGAAGCAGCAAATCAAGCGGCAGTATGCAAAGTCGGCAAGGAAAGGCGGCGCAAAAACGGCGCAGAAAGCCGCAGAGAACACCCGCAAGGCGGCAAAAAAGACCGCCGAGGAAACAAAAAAGGCAATCGCTTTTGTAGGGCGGCACCCGGCGGGCGTATGTATCGCCGTTGCCGCGCTACTCTTATTCATCATGGTATCGGCGGGGCTTTCCTCTTGCGGTTCCATGTTCTCCGGCTTGATGAACGGCATACTTGGGACTTCCTACACGTCGGAGGACAGCGACCTTGTGGCGACGGAGAACAATTACGCCGCAAAGGAAAACGAGCTTCAGCAGCAGATTGACAATATCGAAAGCACCCACCCCGGCTATGACGAATACCGCTATGACCTTGACAGTATCGGGCATAACCCCCATGAGTTAGCGTCCTACCTCACCGCCCTTTTACAGACCTACACCCCGCAGAGCGCACAGGCAGAGCTAAATCGCGTCTTTGCCATGCAGTACACTTTGACGCTGACAGAAGAAACGGAAATCCGCTACCGCACAGAAACAAGCACAGACCCGGAAACAGGGGAAACGACCACCGAGGAAGTACCCTACGAGTACCATATCCTCAACGTGAAGCTGACGAACAAGCCCATTTCCGAGATTGCGGAGGAACTTCTAACGCCACAGCAGCTTGAAATGTACCGCGTCTATCTGGAAACAAGCGGAAACAAACCGCTGATTTTCGGCGGCGGCTCCCCCGATATGGGCGCGTCCGAGGATTTAAGCGGCGTACAGCTTGTAAACGGCACACGCCCCGGCAACACCGCCGTTGTAGACCTTGCGAAGCGGCAAGTCGGCAACGTGGGCGGGCGACCCTTTTGGAGCTGGTACGGATTTAACAGCCGCGTGGAATGGTGCGCCTGTTTCGTTTCATGGTGCTACAATCAAGCCGGAAAGAGCGAGCCGCGCTTTGCCGGGTGCCAGTCACAGGGCGTACCCTGGTTCCAGTCACGCGGGCAATGGGGCGCGAGGGGCTATGAGAATATCGCCCCCGGCGACGCTATCTTTTTCGACTGGGACGGGGACGGGAGCGCAGACCATGTGGGGCTTGTTATCGGAACGGACGGGGAGCGCGTCTATACCGTCGAGGGCAATTCCGGCGACGCCTGCAAGATAAAGAGCTACCCCGTCAATTACTCCTGTATCAAAGGCTATGGGCTGATGAACTGGAATTAACATATTTTTGAGCAAAGAAAGGAGAAATTTATTGATGGCTATGAACAAAATTGAACGTATCGACAAAGAGATTGCAAAGACCCGCGAGAAAATCACCGAGTACCAGAACAGATTAAGGGGGCTTGAAGCGCAGAAAACCGAAGCGGAAAACCTGCAAATCGTACAGCTTGTGCGCTCCATGCGCCTTTCCCCGCATGAGCTTTCCGCTATGCTTTCCGGCGGCGGTATTCCGGGCATGGAAGCCGCGCCGGGCTACCCCGCAGAACCCGCAGACCACGACACCGAAGAAATGGAGGACACCGAGAATGAATAAGAAAATCCTTAGAACCTTGACCGCACTCTGCGCCGCCCTCATGCTGACGGGCGGCTTTTCCGTCACCGCCTTTGCACAGACCCCGGAGGGACAGGACGCGACCGACGACAGCGGCGTTGTCTATGAGGAACCCGAAAAGGAAGAACCCCTTACCCCGGACGGGAACGCGACCCTTGTAGACGATTTCGGCGGCAACAAGCAGCTTATCACAGTGACGACCAAAAACGGCAATTACTTTTATATCCTTATCGACCGGGACGACGAGGGCGAGGACACCGTACATTTCCTTAATCAAGTGGACGAAGCCGACCTTATGGCACTCATGGAGGACGGAAGCACCGAAGCAGCCCCGCCCGCCGTTTGCAGTTGCACCGATAAATGCGAAGCCGGAAAGGTAAATGTGAGCTGCCCTGTCTGCAAGGACAACATGACCGCTTGCAGCGGCAAGGAAGCGGAGCCGGAAACCGAGAAACCAACAGAGCAGCCCAAAGAGAAAGGCAATACAGGCGGGCTTGTGCTTTTCCTTGTCGTGGCACTTCTTGGCGGCGGGGGCGCGTTCTATTATTTTAAGTTTATGAAGCCAAAGCAGAACGTCAAGGGCGACACCGACCTTGAAGATTTCGATTTTGACGATTACGACGAGGACGAGGGGGACGGGCTTTCTGATGAAGAACAGGAGGACGAGGAAGCATGACGCTTTTTACCGAAAACCCTTTAGAAAAAATGATGGTACAAAGACCCACCGGGCGGCGTGACAGTGCGCCGCCCGTTCCAAAATCCCCGGCGTGTATGCGTTGCCCTTATAAGGCGCAATCCCCCTGTATCGGCTATTGTCTGAAACAGGCACAGGAGAAGAAGCACACCGCGCCGGAACGCTGAAAGGAGGATTTTTTCATGGCATTTAGACTTGTGATTGCAGAAAAGCCGAGCGTGGCGCAGACTATCGCCGCCGCGCTTGGCATTAAGGGGAAACAGGACGGGTATATCGAGGGCGGCGGCTACCTCATTTCATGGTGCGTCGGGCATTTGGTACAGCTTGCGGAAGCTGCCGCCTACGGGGAGCAATATAAAAAATGGAGTTTTGACAGCTTACCCATTCTGCCGGAGGAATGGCAGTACGCCGTTGACCCGGACAAGGGGAAGCAATTCAAAACCATTAAAGAGCTTATGCACCGCGCCGACGTTTCCGAAGTGGTAAATGCGTGTGACGCGGGGCGCGAGGGTGAATTGATTTTCCGCTTTGTCTACGAAGTGGCGGGCTGCAAGAAGCCCATGCGCCGCTTGTGGATTTCTTCAATGGAGGACGGGGCGATTAAGGCGGGCTTTGCTTCCCTCAAAGACGGGCGGGACTATGGCGCGCTCTTTGCGTCCGCCCTCTGCCGCGCAAAGGCTGACTGGCTTATCGGCATTAACGCCACCCGGCTTTTCTCCTGCCTGTATGGAAAGACCTTGAACGTGGGGCGCGTCCAGACCCCGACCTTAAAAATGCTCACCGACCGGGACGCGGCTATCTCCCATTTCCAGAAAGAAAAATATTATCATGTTCGCCTTGATTTATCCGGCGCGGACGCGGCAAGCGAAAGGATTTCGGACAAGGCAGAAGCCGACGCGCTGAAAGGGGCTTGCGAAGCGGGAAAGGCGGTATGCGTTTCCCTTACCAGAGAGAAGAAAACCGCAGCCCCGCCAAAGCTCTTTGACCTTACCTCTTTGCAGCGGGAAACGAACCGCATTTTCGGTTACACCGCAAAGCAGACCCTTGACCTTGCACAATCCCTTTATGAAAAGCGGCTCCTTACTTATCCGAGGACGGACAGCAGCTTTCTTACTGACGACATGGGCGGCACCGCAGCGGACATTATCGCGCTGCTCTGCGAAAAGCTCCCCTTTATGGCGGGCGCGGACTTCACGCCGGAGATTGCAAAGGTATTAGACAGCAAGAAAGTATCAGACCACCACGCAATCATTCCCACTATGGAGCTTGCAAAGGCTGACCCGGACGCGCTGCCGGAAAGCGAGAAGAATATCCTTACCCTTGCGGGGGCGCGTCTGCTTTTTGCCACCGCCGAGCCGCATATTTATGAAGCGGTTACGGCGGTTTTCTCATGCGCCGGGACAGACTTCACCGCAAGGGGAAAGACCGTACTTGCGGAGGGTTGGAAAGAGCTTGAACGCAGATACCGGGCGACGCTGAAAGATAAGCCCGAAGCAGAGGACGGGGAAAATGAGGGCGTGACGCTGCCGGAGCTTTCCGAGGGACAGAACTTTCCTAACCCCGCCGCAAAAGTAACGGAGCATACCACAACGCCGCCGAAGCCCCACAGCGAAGCGTCGCTTCTCTCTGCTATGGAGCGAGCCGGGAACGGGGACACCGACCCGGACGCGGAACGCCGGGGGCTTGGCACTCCCGCCACCCGCGCCGCCGTCATTGAAAAACTGGTAAAGGGCGGCTTTGCAGAGCGCAAGGGGAAGCAGCTTATCCCCACGCAGAACGGAGCCGCCCTTATATCAGTCTTGCCGGATATGCTCACTTCCCCGCAGCTTACCGCAGAATGGGAAAACAATCTGACGCAGATAGCAAAGGGAGCCGCAGACCCCGGCGAATTTCTGTCCGGCATTGAAGCTATGGCGCGGGAGCTTGTGCAGACACACGCCGCAGCACTGGACGGGAAAAAGGATTTGTTCCGGGAGGAAAAGCCCTCTGTCGGCAAATGCCCCCGTTGCGGTTCCCCCGTCCATGAGGGGAAGAAAAACTATTATTGCAGCAACAAAGAATGTGCCTTTGTCATGTGGAAGAATGACCGCTTTTTCGAGGAACGCAAGACCGCTTTTTCCGCGAAGATTGCCGCCGCGCTCCTTAAATCCGGCAAAGTGAATGTGAAGAAGCTCTATTCCCCGAAAACAGGCAAGACCTATGACGGAACTATCGTTCTGGCTGACACTGGCGGGAAATACGTCAACTACCGTATCGAAGTACAGAAGAACTAAAAACTTGAATAGCAAGCATAGGAAGCGGGTACCCACTTCCGTAAATCCCTGTCCTGCCGCTGACGCGCCGGACGGGGATTTTGCTTGTTGGGAAGTTTCCCAAACCCTCTAAAAAAATGAAAAAATTGTTGGCATAACGCACAGCCCACCGTAGTACGGGGCGAACCCCAAAAGCGCGGCGGTGCGCCGCCATTTCAGAAAGGAGCGAATGAATGGAAAAGAAAAAAGGTTACTCCATGTTTGAGCGTGACAAGTTAGACCCGGCTGACAGTATGCGGATAGAGCGAAATATTTATTTTGAGGAACAGACCGCTGACCTTTCCGGGCTTACCGCCCTGCCCTTAGAACAGTTACAGGCATTGCGGGAAGAATACGCGGCGGCTGAACAGGCAGCTTTTGAAGCCTTGCAAGAACAGGCGGCGGCATGGGACGAACAGGCGGGAAAGACCCTTGCCATTGACAAAGCCATTGAGTATGTGAGGACACCCGAAGCTACGCATACCGCGAACCAGTGGGAAGCTACGGACTACGGGAAGCACATCAGCAACCGCGTCTACCAAATGCGCTACCACATATCCGAGAATACCCGGTATGACAGGGAAAAAGAGAAATCCATTCCCTATTCGTGGACGCTTTCATGGAGTATTTACACCAACAGCCCCCACAATTACGGACAGGCAAAAATCGCCGGACAGGAAAGGAAAGTCTTTGCAGACAAGGCAGCTATGGAAAAATATCTGAATGGGCGTATCAAAGCCTATCAGCATTTATTCACCGAGGTATCGCCGCCTATCCCGCCAGAGTATGCAGAGCATTTCAAAGTAAACGGGCAGCTTTTACCGGGCTATGCTATCGAGGGCGAGGAACGGGCGCAGCCTACCGCTGAAAAAGCAGCCCCCACCACAGCAGAGCCGCCACAGGACACCGAACAGAGAAAGGAGCGTGAAACCATAAACGAGCAGTTTTCAATTCTTATCGACAGCCGCAGCCGCTTTGAAACAGGCAAACCGGGCGGCGTGTGGCTTCCCATGCCGACCACAACAGAGCAGCTTCATGCGGCTATGGAAAGCGTCGGCATTACCGCAGACAATCCGCAGGATTTTTTCATCAACGGGTATTCTTCTACGGAGGACTGCCCCTTTGACTTGCCGCTTTCCGTTATCCAAAGCGCAAGCATGGACGAGCTGAATTATTTTGGAAAACTTCTGGAAATGCAGAGTGACGGGGACAAGGATAAATTTGCGGCGGCGGTTACACATGGCGAGTATGCCGGAAGCATGAAAGACCTTATCAACCTTGCACAAAACCTTGACTGTTACTGGCTCTATCCCACTGTCCGCAGCGAAGAAGATTACGGTTATTATCTTATCGACGAACTGGACGAGCTGGAGCTTCCCGAAGAAGCAAAGAAATATTTCAAGTATGAAGAATACGGGCGGGACGCAGTTAGCAAGGATAAGGGGCAGTTTACCGAACAGGGCTATATCTATAACAATCAGAACACCTTTACCGAATGGTATCGGGGAACGGAAAACGAGATACCCAAAGAATACCGCGTTATGAGCTTCCCACAGCCGGAACGCGGCGGACAGGACAAGACCTTTATGGACGCAGCCGCCACAGAGCAGACCGCCCGAACCGCCGCAGAGCAGCCACAGGAGCCGCACCCGGTTATCCCTATCGTGCTGACAGCCGGGAAGCCCGCCGAGAAATTAAAAGAGATTACCGACCGTCTGGAACAGGGCATTACGGAACTCTTTGACAGCGAGCGTTACAAGGAATATCTGAAAGTCATGTCAAAATTCCATAATTACAGCTTCCGAAACACCGTCCTTATCGCCATGCAGAAGCCGGACGCTTCCCTTTTGGCGGGCTTTTCCGCTTGGAAGAACAACTTTGAGCGAAATGTGATGAGAGGGCAAAAGGGAATTAAAATCATTGCCCCGTCGCCCTATAAAATCAAACAGGAAATGCAGAAAATCGACCCGCACACGCAGAAGCCCATAATCGGCAAGGACGGAAAGCCCGTCACCGAGGAAAAGGAAATCACCATACCCGCCTACAAGGTGGTATCCGTCTTTGACGTTTCCCAGACCGAGGGAAAGGAACTGCCGGACATTGCCGTTGACGAACTGACAGGCGACGTTGACCGCTATAAGGACTTTTTCGCAGCCCTTGAAAAGACTTCCCCCGTTCCTATCGCCTTTGAGAATATCGAGGGCGGCTCTCATGGCTACTACCACTTGGAGGACAAGCGCATTGCTATCAACGAGGGCATGAGCGAATTACAGACCTTAAAGACCGCCATTCACGAAATCGCCCATGCGAAGCTGCACGACATTGACCTCAACGCGCCAAAGGACGAGCAACCCCGCGTTGACCGCCGCACCCGCGAAGTCGAAGCGGAAAGCGTCGCCTATACCGTCTGCCAACATTACGGGCTTGACACGTCGGACTATTCTTTCGGCTATGTCGCCGGGTGGAGCAGCGGGCGGGAGCTGTCCGAGCTGAAAAGCTCCCTTGAAACGATACGCAGCGCAGCCGCCGAGATTATCAATTCCATAGACGCGAATTTTGCGGAGCTGCAAAAGGCACAGGACAAGGAGCAGACCGCCGGACAGGAGCAGCCCACCAGAGAGGGACAAGAAGCCGCGCCACAGCCGGAAGCCCCGAAAAAAGCAGATACAGCCGGGAAAGAAAAGCCGGAAGCAGCCCCGAAAGAAGCCTTTACCCCGGAAACGATTTACAGAGTGCGCCGGAACCCTTACAGCGACAGCCGGGAAAACAGCCACCTCTTGCAAGCCTATGTGACACAGGAGAACGGGCGGGCGAAAATGGGCGACGTGCTTTATACGGGAACGCCGGAGAAATGCCGCGAGCTTATGGGGCAGCTCAAAAGCGGCGAGCTGACCGAGGGCGACGTAAAGCAGCTTTACGCAAAGGCACAGGAAACGGCGCAGACCACCGGACAGGACAAGGACACCTTTTCCATTTACCAGATAAAGGGCGGGGACGAAACAAGGGACTTCCGCTTTGAGCCTTACGACCGCCTGCAGGCGGCGGGAAATGTGGTTGATAAAGCGAACTATGAGCTTGTCTATTCCGCGCCCCTTGCGCCGGAAACTTCCCTTGAAGATATTTATACCCGCTTCAATATCGACCACCCAAAAGATTTTAAGGGACACAGCCTTTCCGTTTCGGACGTGGTAGTGCTTCATCAGAACGGACAGGACACCGCGCATTACGTTGACAGCGTAGGCTTCCGGCAAGTGCCGGAGTTTTTACAGGAGCAGAAGCAGCTTACCCCGGACGAGCTGACAACGGGCGAAACAATCCAGACACCGAGGGGGACTTTCCATGTGACCGCCATGAGCCGGGAGCAGATAGAAGCCGCCGGATATGGCTTTCACCACCAGTCGGACGACGGAAAGTATCTGATTATGGGGAACGGGACGCGGGCGTTTGCTGTTGCCGCAGAGCAGCCGGAAAAGGCAAACCCCTTGAAGCATATCGAGGACACCGTAGAGCAGAACGACAACAACTTTGACGGTATCATCAACAACACCCCTACCGTTGACGAACTGGAAGCAAAGGTTAAGGCGGGAGAAACAATTTCCCTTGTTGACCTGGCTAACGCGGTCAAAGCCGACAAAGAGCGCGGCAAGGAAGCGAAGCCGGAAAAGAAGCCCTCTATCCGGGCGCAGCTTAGGGCTGACAAGGAAAAGGCGCAGAAGAAAAACGCAAAGCAGAAATTACAGGATTTGGAAAGGAGCTGACCCATGCCGAAACAGAGTAAATTTGAGAACGTGGATTTGTTCGCTTCCCTCAATGCGGTTATGAAGCAGAACACAGGCTTTTACCAGAGCGACTTGGAGATTGACAAGGAGATTATCGCAAAGGCGGCGGCAAGCCCCCGCAAGGAGGACAAGACCCTTTTGTGGTTCTGCCGCCCGTCCGGGACGCATTGCTTCCGGGAGCGCGACGTTTTCCTCAAAGACACCGCGCCCCACAACACATGGCGTTTCTACATGGAGCAGACGAGCGACCGCGTCCTTGCCTATGCAATCGAGCTAACGGGGACGGAGCGCGGGAAAATCAAGGGCAATCTGTACGAACTGGACTACGCTAAACATTATGAGCGCGTCAAGGAAAAGGAGCTGCCCGCCGATACGGTGAAGCTGATTTATGAGCATGGGGAACGGGAGATACCCGCCGGACAGTTTTTCAACGGCAATCCCGATTATGAGCTTGGAAAGTTTGAACGCTTTGAAGCCGTACCCAACGACCCGGACGCGCTGCAATCGCTCTTACAGGAAGAACGGCGCAGCCGGGAGCAGCTTCCGCCGGGGGATTTCAAGGCGCATATCGCCGCATTGCGGGACGGGCTGATTGAAACGGAAGCGCGGCGCATTGTACGGGAAATGAAGCGGCACGACACGCCGAACAGCCCCAACAAGACCCATTTCATGGTAGAGCTTTCCCCGGCGTTCATGCAGCTTGCAGCCACAAAGGACACTGACCGCCTTTTCTCCATGCTGCCCTACAAGACCCTTGCCTTTTCCAAAATCGAGGGCAGACATGGGACGTATGCGCTGATTGACAAGGGGGAGAACCGGGACAGGAAGATAAGGAAGCCCCGCCCCTCTATCCGGGCGCAGCTTAAAGCAGACAAGGCAAAGACCGCCCCGAAAAAGGCGGCGGCAAAAACAAAAAATCACGATATGGAGGTATGAGCATGATTAGACTGACTGTTGAAGAAACAAACCTTTTGAGCATTTACAACGAGGGCGGCAAGCGGGCTTTGATTGAGAATGTCAACGCCGCGCTGCCCTACATGGACGCGGATATGCGGGAGCTTGCAAAGCGCACCCTTTCCAAAGTGGACGCTTTGACCGAAGCGGAATTTGCAGAGCTTCCCATTTACGCCGCTGATGAAGTATGAACGGGGTTAAGCGGCTGACGCCGCCCCAGAGCCGGAAAGTCAACGCCCTTGTGCGCCGGACGTGCTGCAATTATGATAACGGGAACTGTATCTTACTGGACGACGGGGACGAGTGCGTTTGTCCGCAGCTCATTTCCTATTCGCTTCTCTGCAAGTGGTTCCGGGCTGCGGTGCTTCCCGCCGACAGGCTACTCTATGCGGAGCTTTACCAGACAGGGGACAAGAAGAAGTGTACCGAGTGCGGCGCGTTCTTTGCGTCAACCTCTAACAGTGTCAAATACTGCCCCGTCTGCCGGAAGCGTATCACCCGCAGACAAGCTGCCGAGCGCATGAGGAAAAGACGCACCCCTGTTACGCAGTAGGTGCGGAAAATCCCTTGATTTACAGGGCTTTCCGGGCGTGAAAATCGGATAGGCGATACTTTATACCTTTACCCCCGAAAATGGCGTTCTACTGCGTAACATTCACGAAAACAGCACCCATAAAAAGACAGGGCGCGGAAGTCATATACTGGCTTCCGCGCCCTGTTCTTTTTTTGCCTATCTGACATTTCCCTTTTCCATTTCTTCAAGCGGGAACTGCGGGAGGGCTTCTATCAGCTTCTTTGTGATAGACTGGCGCATATCTTCGTTGATTTCCTGTTTCGTGCTTCCGTCTGGCTGTCTGACCGCTACCGTCGATAGCCTGTCGATTTCGTCCTTGTAGCAATCCACGACTTTCTCCACCGCCCATTTCTCCCCGGCAACGGCGGCGCGTATGGTTTCATATTCCGGCATTTTCTGGTTTTCCATGCTCAACGCTCCTCTGCTTTTTGATAGCCCTATCATAGCACAGCGGCGGGGATTTTGCTATCCTTATCCGCGTTCTGTTTCCTTTTCCCGTTCCGGCTGTCTGTCTGCCTGTAAAATGCTGTCAATGTTCTGCTTGATAATATCATATTCCCGGACTTTCTTTTTCAATTTTCCATAGTCGGCGTAAAGGGCTTCTTTCTGCGCTTGGAGGGCTTCATACTCCGATTGCAGCGCGGCGAGGTTCGGGAGCTTCGCAATGCCCGCCGCTTTCAGTGACCTTACGGCGGCTTCATGGAGGATAATTGCCTGTTCCTGTCCGGCGCGGTACTTCTCCCTGTTCCTTGCCTTGCGGTATGCGTCATAGACAGGCTTTGTCTTTTGATAGGTGGAAACATTCTTGATAAGCACCGCCATTTCCGCAAGCCGCTTTTCGGCGTTCTTCAATGCGTCTGCCGCCTGTCCGCTTTCCGCTGCCATTTCCTCAATCCGGCTGACTAAATCCGCGTACTGCTCAATCTTATGTTCCGTCAAGAAATTCATTGTTTTAGCTGCCTGTTTCAGATTGTGGATTTTCGCCCACTGTTCATAGCCCTTACTCTGCGCTGCCTTGATACTGTTCTCAATGTCGATAAGCAGCGACACGCCGCGCTGCTCTCTGGGAGCTTTCGCCACCTTTGTCCGTCTGCCCGCTATCCGTTCCCTTACGGCTTCCTCTGTATAGTCTGCGCCGAGGGTTTTAAGGCGGGTGAAGCGTTCCTGTCCGGGGGCGCGGCATGATACATATTTCCCCGGCTTTATCTCATAGCCCGCCGCCTGTAACCGCGTTAGCAATTCCTCAAAACTGGAAACTTGGGGGATAAGCGCGTCAACAGTGGTTTTCAGCTTGCCTTTCCAACTTGTACCCGTCTTTTCTGCCTGGTACTCCGCATAGCTCTTTCCCTTGCTGCCCTTGCCGGGGACGACAACGGACAAGCCATTTTCCCGGCACAGCTTGTCGCTCATGTTCCGTATGCCGTAATAGCTCCTTTTGTTGGAATTGTATTTATGGTGGTCTACAAAGTTCACCGCGCAAAAAATGATATGGTTATGGACGTGTCCTTTGTCAATGTGCGTCGTGAGTACATACTCATGCTGCCCCTTTGTTACCGCGTCGGCAAGCTGCTTTCCGATTTCATGGGCTTTCTGATAATCGACTTCCCCCGGCTCAAAGGACTGTATCAGATGAAAGGCTAAATTGTTCCCCTTTTGGAGTGCTTGCGACAGGGTATATTCAAACTCAATATCTGCCGTTTCATAGGAGCAACCGAAAGAGGACACAAGCATTTTCCCGTCCGTCTTGTCCGGGTTTTCGATATAGTCAAGGGCTTTGCTTAGAGTGCTTTTAATAGGCTTAATCTTTGTAACCGCCATATCTCCGCAAGCACCCCCTTTATTTCCTCTATGTCCTCTTGGTATGCGTTCCCCGTCGCGTTTACGCGGCGTGCTATCTGGTTGACGTTGACACCGATTTTCTGTATCTCTGCGGTCATAGCCTTTATATCGGCGTGGTCTATCTGAATGATATACCCGTCAATGGCAATCTTCCGCAGATACGCCGCCATGTTCCGGGTGGGTACGAGCTTCATTTTTTCCAGTATTAAATCCCGTTCCGCTTCCGTCACTCTGAATTTGATTTGCACTGTCCTTTTGCGTCCGTCCATGTGTTCGCTCCTTTCCTTTCCGTTCCGAGGGTTTGGGACACTTCCCAACAAGCAATTTTCAACCGACGCGCCGCAGCGCGGGAGGGCGAAAATACGGAAGTGGTACCCGCTTCCTATGCTTGCTACGAATGTTTTTATCCTTTAGGCTCTTATCACCTACTACGGAGAAAAAGCGATTTTGCCAAACTTACGCAAAAGAAAAACGCTGCAACCTCAAAAAAGATTACAACGCTTTCTAAATCCTGTTCAGTTTTAAGTCGGACATTCCTATTCGCCCTCTTTTTCGACTTCGGAAATCTCCTTTGCCGTTGCGGTTACAATCCGTATGCCTGTATCGCTCATACCGTCAAGAAGCGCGTCAAGCTGCCGCCGCTGCGTGTTCTTCTCCGGCGGCGTTTCTAAAAGGAATTGGTCTACGGATATATGGTAACGCTGTATCAGCTCAAAGAATATCTGTAAACTTGGGTGCTGCCCCTTGTTCTCAATGTTCGCAAGGTAGCGCGGCGAGATAAACATTTCGTCGCCTACTTTCTTGCGGCTCTCCTTGCATCCCTCACGCGCTGCCTTTATCGCTGCCCCAAAAGCCTTAAAGTCGTATCGTGGTACTGGTCTTTTTGCCATAGTTATTCACCCTATTACATTTTACTGTTCCCCTTTCTTCTTGGATATGTCTACGTAGTTCTATCAGTTAGCCAAAATAATTCATATATATATATGTTGACAACAAGCTGCTTTTGTATATAATATTATATAAAAGGGGGGGAATGTTTATGTTACATAGCATGCGTATTCGATAAGCATTGAAATCAAAAAAGATTTTTCCCATTTTCAATATGGGCTTTTTTGTCATGCTTATTTTGCGTATGCTATACAACAAAACTAACGACGTATAGACATAGTATAAAAACTATGCCTTAATTTTGTTGTAGTATTATATGTATAAATGCAGGTCAATGCTCATGTTGAGAATTGACCTGCATTTTTTTGCGCAAAAGGAGAAATATTATGCTTGAAAAATATTGGATAAAATGTCCAATTTGTAACGGAAAGACGAGGGTTCAAGTATTTTATAATACGGTATTAAGAAATTTTCCTCTTTTCTGCCCTAAATGTAAATTAACGCATATCGTTGATGTTGAAAAACTAGAAATCATAATCAAAAACTCTGAAAAACAAACTTTTTAATTTTGAAAAGGAAGGATATTTAAATGAAACACTTACCTAAAAGTACACCTACGGAAATATTGAATGACCCATACGGATTTACTTACAAAGAAATGTCGGAAGTAATTGGAGAGGATAAAGCAAGAGCCTTATATACGGAATTGTATAAACAGCCATTTCACAAAGAAAATCTATCAATATCAACAAAAAAAGTCTATAAAAGTAGCGATACTGAAAAGTATGTTTATGAATTGAAAGATAACAGGTATATTGAAACGGTTTTTATTAAACGGCGAGATGGTGGGACTGTTTGCGTAAGTACGCAAGTTGGTTGTTCTGTTGGCTGTATTTTTTGTGAGTCCGGACGCAATGGTTTTGTTCGTAATCTAACACCGTCTGAAATTGTGCAGCAGGTTGTATTGATACGTCAAAAAGTAAATCGTATCGTTTTTATGGGAATGGGAGAACCTTTATTCAATTACGACAACTTGATTGCAGCAATCCATATTCTTCGAGATAGAAATGGACTTAACTTTCCAACCGACGGCATTACCGTATCAACAGTTGGTCCAGTTAATCAATTAAAAAAATTGCGCGAAGAACATCTAAAAATTCAGTTGACAATATCTTTACATGCAGCAACACAGGCTGCGAGAAACTGTATCATTCCTCATATGCACATGTACGCTATTGAAGATGTTGTTAAGCAAGCATTGTCCTATTCTCAAAGGCATAATCGAAAAGTGGTATTTGCGTATTTGCTTTTACCAGGTATAAATGACCGTTCCTCAGATATAAGGCAACTTGCAAAATGGTTTAAGGGCAAAAATGTTATGATTAACGTGCTGCAATACAACCCGACGAGTAATTCAAAAATTAGAGCACCACAAAAACAAGAAATGGTTGCGTTCAAACATCAATTAGAGCAAACAGGACTTGAAGTTACCATGAGAGTTTCTCATGGTAGAGAGATTAAAGCAGCTTGTGGACAGTTAGCTAATACATATAATAAAGCCAAAAAACAACAGAAATAATTTAATTAAAAGAGCCAGACGCACAGACGCAGAGCCGATAATATGCAGTTTGAAATACTGCTGTTATCGGCTCTTTTTTGATTTTAATTTGTGCCCCTAATAACCATATTGGAGCAAAATCAGAACTGTTGCTTGTCGTTCTTTGATTTCCGCAGCAGCTTTGAAAAATCAAAGCCGCCGTTTCTTTTTATCTTCTAATGAAATGACGCGGTATCACTGTTGAAATCGGCGGCTAAAGGAGGTAGCCGCCATGAAGCAAAAAGCATATCGACAAAATCCGACAGTTATTGACTTATCAAAAAAAGCCCGCCCACCACCGGGGGAAACTACGCTTATATATATGAACTGTCTAATCATCTGGATACTGCTTACAATGCCTATGCGCCCGTCCGGGCTTTTCGGACGGGCGCATTTTGTACGTTCAAAAAATTTTTGAAGAAATTTCAAAAAATCTTCGGCGTTTTTGAAAAACGCCGTATTGCCCCGCGAAAAGGGGGGAAGCACCACCAACTTTCCAACGAGAAAGGAGGTGAGAATGTGGAACCTAATAGCAGGGAGTTTTACAAACAGTGTGCTTTTCAGAAGTTTTGTAATACGGTATTGCACAATGAAGCTTGCGACACCCATAGAGAACTTCGCAGACACAAGGCAAAGGAAGTGACCTTTTCCGACATGACCTTAGACGAAGCGCGGCAGCTTCATACGTTTGATGAATATTTCAAACGTGAAGCCGCCGAAACCGTCTTTGAGAAAGCCGGGAAGAAAATCACGCCAAAGCTGCTTCTTGAAGCAATCCGTACTTTGCCGGAAGAAAAGCGCAAAGCCATATTGCTGTATTACTTCGAGGGAATGAACGATACCGAGATTGCGGAGCTGTTCAACACGTCGAGAAGCACGATACAGTACAGGCGGACAAGCTCTTTTGAGAAATTAAGAAAATATCTGGAGGAAAATGCTGATGAATGGGACGAATGGTAACGAACCCGGCTACCCGGAAAATGCCCTTGTTCCTTATCCTGTCATTGTGGCAGCGACAAAGGGCGACCCGGACGCCATGAAGATTGTCTTGCAGCATTTCAGCGGCTACATAGCCCGCCTCTCCATGCGGAAGCTGTACGACGAGCGCGGGAACGTCTATTTTGGCGTAGACCACGACATTCGGGAACGGCTGCAAGCAAAACTGATGATGGCTGTCCTCACCTTTAAGGCAGAGGAATAAACCGCAGCGGCGGCGGGACGCTTTCTCTCTCCCCCTTTTCCGTTCCGCTGCTGACGCGGCAGCAAAGCCATTCTGAACCTTGACAAAGAAAGCGGCGCAAGATAACGGCGGCGCAGCATAGGGCAAATCGGATACGTTCCTTTTGCGCCGAGCCATACGGCGGGTGCGCCATGACGCTATCCGGGTGAGGTTATCCCCGCCCGGACAGCCGAGCGACCAACACCGCGCCGGAAAGCAAGTGTAGCGGCTTGCGGGCGACGACACGCAGAATATACAATGATACTTCCTTACAGCCACAGTCCGAGCGTTAAGAGCGTCGCAGGCAATGGGTAGGGCGGCATGAGAACCATGCCGGGGTGAAATTCCCATGAGGTTATGCTAATAACCGTCCGATTAAAGCCTTTGTTTTATTGAATAGTGGACTTGCTGCTATTCATAGACTATATTATATGTTTGCGAAAGAAAGGGGGATTTTCTTTGACGCAAAACCAAACGCCCGTTACCACAACGGAGCATAAAATAGGAAAAGTTACTTACCTTGTATGTTCGTCCGCAAGTGAACGCGCAACGGACACACTGGATAAAAAGATAAAAAAACTCATTCGCAAAGACATGGAACTGAACCCCGCAAACGCCCGGAAATAGGGCGTTTCTTCACATTTTATACATGACACAGGCAGCGGTATGTGGTATAATATAGACAGTACAAATACCATGCTTGTCTGTCGTCGGAAAGGAGGACAAAATGTTACAGACAGACAAGATTACCGCTTTATATTGCAGATTGAGCCAGGAAGATATGCAAGCCGGGGAAAGCGAGAGCATACAGAACCAAAAACTGATTTTACAAAAGTATGCTGACGAACACCACTTTTTCAACACGCGCTTTTTCGTAGACGACGGATTTTCCGGCGTGAGCTTTGAGCGTGAGGGGCTTCAAGCCATGCTGCATGAGGTTGAAGCCGGGAACGTGGCGACCGTCATAACAAAAGACCTTTCCCGTCTGGGACGTAATTATCTGAAAACCGGGGAGCTGATAGAGATTGTCTTTCCCGAATATGAAGTGCGCTACATTGCCATTAACGACGGTGTAGACACAGCAAGGGAAGATAACGAGTTTACCCCTCTGCGGAACTGGTTCAACGAGTTTTACGCCCGCGACACCTCAAAGAAAATCCGGGCTGTCAAACAGGCAAAGGCGCAGAAAGGCGAGCGCGTCAACGGCGAAGCTCCTTACGGCTACCTTATCGACCCGGATAACCGCAATCATCTGATACCCGACCCGGAAACGGCGCACGTCGTAAAACAGATTTTTGCAATGTATGTACGGGGCGACCGTATGTGTGAAATCCAGAACTGGCTGCGGGACAATGAAATACTGACCGTCGGGGAACTGCGCTACCGCAGGACAGGGAGCAAACGCCACCCCCGCCCACAGCTCAACGCATGGTACAACTGGCCGGATAAGACGCTGTACGACATTCTGACAAGGAAAGAATATTTAGGGCATACCATAACCGGGAAAACCTACAAGGTATCTTATAAGTCGAAAAAGACGAAAAAGAACCCGGAGGAAAAAAGGTATTTCTTCCCCAACACTCACGAACCTTTGATTGATGAAGAAACCTTTGAACTTGCACAGAAGCGGATTGCCACCCGGCAACGCCCGACAAAGGTTGATGAAATTGACCTGTTTTCCGGGCTGCTCTTTTGCGGGGACTGCGGCTACAAAATGTATGCAGTACGCGGAGCCGGGACGCTTGAACGGAAACACGCCTACACTTGCGGCAACTACCGCAACCGGGCAAGAAATGATATGCTCTGCACTACGCATTATATCCGCAAAAGCGTATTGAAAGAACTTGTCCTTGCAGACTTGCAGCGAGTAACGTCTTATGTGAAAGAGCATGAACAGGAGTTTATCGAAACAGCCAACGAGTGCAGCGCAAAGGCAGTACAAAAGACGCTGACACAGCAGCGGAAAGAGCTTGACAAGGCGCAGAACCGTATTAACGAGCTGAACATCTTATTCCGCAAGCTCTACGAGGACAACGCTTTAGGGAAACTTTCAGATGAACAATTTGCTTTTCTGACTTCCGGCTATGATGAAGAAAAAAAGACGCTGACCCGGAGGATTGCGGAGCTGTCACAGGAAATCGACAACGCCACCGAGCGCAGCGCGGACGTAAAAAGGTTTGTCGCACTGGTACGCAGATACACAGCGATTGAAGAACTGACCTACGAAAACGTCCATGAATTTATTGACCGTATTCTTATTCACGAACTGGATAAGGAAACGAACACCCGCAAAATCGAAATCTTTTATAGCTTTGTCGGCAGAGTTGATACAGGTGACAAGCCTACCGAAAGTATCTCCTATTTCAGACAGATAGGAGCCGACGTAAAGAGTTATGCTATCTAACATACATCAAAAAGAGGTAAGATAACACCCTCTGCAAAAAAGGTATCGTTATCTTACCTCAACAAATGCTGTTCCTGAAAAGCCTTAGCCCCAAAAGAGCCGAGAATCCCATCATCCCAGAGACATCACCCGCCGAGGAAACAGAACCGGCCACGCCAGAAAAGCCCGGAGAACCCGCAATGCCACCGCCTCAGGACAGCGACAGCGCACCGGCCAGCACAGAGGAGAAGGCGCCCCTCATGGCAACACCCCACTTTGCCATGGCAGAATACCAGTGTGACTGCACAGGCTATTGCGATGGCTGGCCCTGCGCCATGGCCCCCGAGCTTTTGGAGAAGATCGAAGCCCTGCGCTGTTCTTTCGGGCGTCCAGTCATCATCACCTCAGGCGTGCGGTGCGCAGCGCGCAACGAGGAGGTAGGAGGCGTCAGCTGGTCCTTTCACAAGCGGGGCTGCGCGGCAGATCTCTACTGCCCGGGAGTGAGCGTGGGCGATCTGGCCGCCGGAGCAAAGGACTGCGGGCTGAACGTGCTGCCCTACTACAGCAGTGGCTACATTCATGTGGAAATTTAATTCTTCAGAAATATTTCAGAATTTGTTCACAGAAAGATCACAATGATTTGTTATACTAAATACATACTTAGGAAATAAACCTTGGGGGTGTACGAAATGACAAAGACAAAAAAGACAGACCAGCTGACCGTCATGGTCCTCGCGCTGTTGATTTTAATGACCGCTGCCCTTGTAGGGCTGTTTCAATCCACACAGTCGCTCATTCAGAGCCATGGAAGCGCCGCCGCCTCTGCGGTGACAGCCGTTCAGACCCTGGCCGAGACGAAGCCCGCGGCAGGCAGCAGTGTCCTGGCTGAGCGCGCCTGCGATTTTATCTGAAAAAAACGGCTTAAAATTTAAAATTTTTCATTTCCTTTTTTGAATTTGGGTATATAATAGTTATAATAGCTTAACACATAGGAGGATATGATATGAACGCGATTTTTAATCGTGCCAGCGTCAGAGTCTTTAAAGACGCGCCGGTCGAAAAGGAAAAAATAGAAATGCTGTTAAAGGCAGCCATGCAGGCCCCATCCGCCGGAAACCAGCAGCCCTGGGAATTCATCGTGGTCGAGGACAAAAAAACACTGGAACAGCTGTCCGAAACCGATGCCTATGCCAAATTTGTGGCCAAGGTACCGGCAGCCATCGTGGTGCTCGGCAATACCAATGAAATGCGGTTTCCGGAACACTGGGAACAGGACCTGGGCGCAGCCTGCGAAAACATCCTGCTGGAGGCCGTGAGCCAGGAACTGGGTGCGGTATGGCTGGGAGTGGCCCCGCTTAAGGAGCGCATGGACCACATCACAAAGGTCTTTGAGCTGCCGGATAACATCCGTCCCTACGCCATCATTCCCTTTGGCTATGCCAAACGGCCCTACGAGGTGGAAGAACGGTATGACGCCGACCGGGTTCACCATGAAAAATATGGACAAAAATAAATAGAAATTTTAACAAAGCGAGCGGTAAAGGATCGGAGTGTCTTTTACCGCTTTTTCCATGCCATGAAAGAAGCACAAAATAGTACAGAAAATGACAAGAAATTTCCTATTCACAGCGCGTTTTTTGTTATATAACTATATATAGAAAGATAGCGGCAGATGAAAACGAGAAACAAGGAGGCGCAGAAATGAAAAACAGCGTGGGGAAGGAAAGCCGGAACGGGCCGGACACACGGGCGCACCTTTTGCAGCTGGTGGATAAAAATCTGTTGGTCGAGATCCTGGACGCCTTTACCAATGTGACAGGCCTGACCGCCAACATCGTGGACACAGCGGGGCGTTCCATTTTCTCAAAGGCCGACGCCCAGATCAACTGCAGCTTCTGCCAGCTGATCTGGAAGCTGGAAAAGCAGAAGGGCATCCAGCGCTGCAAGGGCGCCTACGCCCGGGCGGGCAAGCAGGCAGCCCTGTTTAACGAGCCCTATATCTTCAGGTGCCCGGGCGGTCTGGTGGAATGGGCAGCGCCCATCATCGTGGATGGTGAGCATCTGGGCAGCGTGATCTGCGGGCAGGTGCTCATGTGGGAGCCCGAGGAGTTTTTCTGGATCGAGCTGGAGGAGATGAACCGGGTGCTCACCGATGATTTTGACCCGCTGTTTAAGGCCGCCAAGGAGCTTCAGGTGGTGTCGGGTGAAAAGGTGCAGAGCGCCGCCTCGCTGCTGTCGGTCATGGCCAACTACATTGTGAATGCGGCCTGGCAGAGCATGCAGCGCAAAAAAGAGCTTGAGCTTCAGCAGACGCTCTTAAACGATGAGATCGCTACCCGCAAAAGCCTGGAGGAAAAGCTGAACAGCCAGAGCCTGAACTATTATATCGAAAAGGAAAAAAGCCTCATCGGCAAGATTAAGCTGGGCGGCCTTGACGAATGCCGCAAAATTTTTAAGGTCATGCTGGCCGATATCTTTGCCGAAGCAGGGCAGAATAACCTGGCTGTGGTCAGAGCGCGGGTCTTTGAGCTGGTGGTCGTGGTGTCCCGGGCCTCGGTGGAGGCTGGCGTCAATTCAGAAAGACCCATTGGCATCAATGCTGCCTTTATGCAGGAGCTTGGGGCCTGCTATTCGACCGAGGCTATCAACACAGCGGCGTTAAAGGTGCTGGAGCGCTATTTTAAAGAGATACAGACCAACAGCAAGTCTAAGAACCGCCTGGCCATCGAGGGCATCAAGGGCTTTATACGCAACAATTATGACCGCAACCTGACCCTTGAGGAAATCGCGGATTCGGTTTATCTGAGCCCGTACTATGTCAGCCGCATCTTTAAGGAGAGTCAGAGCATCACAGTCATGGACTATGTGACCCGGGTCAAGCTGGACGAGGCCAAGAAGATGCTGGGCAACACGCGGTACAAAATTGACGAGATTGCCATTCGGCTGGGCTACAGCGACGCGAGCTATTTCTCAAAGGTGTTCAAAAAAAACGAAGGCATGACGCCGACACAGTTCAGGCAGAGCCGGTAGGCGCGCAGAGCATGAGGAAAGGGGGGGAGTGCATGGACCAGATTATTATGGAAATACAGCAGGGCCTGGTGGACGGCGACGCGGAGTATGTGAAGGGTAAAACCGAGGCGGCCCTGGCGCGTGAGATCAGCCCGGAGGCCATCATTAAAAAGGCGCTGATTCCGACCATGGATAAAATCGGCCGGGAGTTCAGGGAAGGGGATATCTATATCCCCGATGTGCTCATGTCGTCCCGGGCCATGCATGCCAGCCTTTATGTGCTCAAGCCACTGCTCACAAGGGCTGTAAGCGGCCACAAGGGCAGGGTGGTCATCGGCACAGTGGCCGGGGATCTGCACGACATTGGCAAGAATATGGTCACCTGGAGCCTTCAGGGTGAGGGCTATGAGGTTGTCGATCTGGGCATCGATGTGCCGCCCGCCACCTTTGTGGCTGCCATTCGGGAGTGCCAGCCAGATATTTTAGCCATGTCCGCCCTGCTGACCACCACCATCGGCGAGATGCGCAATGTGATCCAGGAGGTGACCGATGAAGGCCTCCGGGACAAGGTGAAGATCATTGTGGGCGGCGGGCCTGTGACCCAGGACTTTGCCGACGAGGTGGGCGCCAACGGCTACGGCAAAGATATCTTTGGGGCTATCGATGTGGTCAACCAGCTTCTGGGCAGAGGCAGCGGCTATTTTGGGACAAGTGAGGTGTGAGAAATGTGTGAGAAAAAGCCAGAAATCATCCTGTTTACGGGATTTTTAGGCTCAGGAAAGACGACCATGCTGCTAAAAACCATTGAGCTGCTGGCAGCGGGAAATAAAAAATGCGCCATCATCGTCAATGAGATCGGCGAGGTGGGCATCGATAACCGGCAGATGCGCAAGCTGGGTTATGACGTGCTGGATCTGTTTGGCGGCTGTGTGTGCTGTACGCTGAAAGTGACCCTGGAGGCCACTATCAACCATCTGCTTACAGAATACGACGGCATCGACTATATTCTGTTTGAGCCATCTGGCATGGCCGACCCGGCCGGCATGTACCCGTCCATGGAAAACTGTGGTTACACGCCAGAGGATATCCGCAATGTGTTTATCTTTGATCCGCTGCGGGTGGATCTGTACCGGGTGCGGCTGAACAGCCTGCTAAAGAGCTCTCTGGAGCTGGCCCGGGCAGTGGTGATTAATAAGATTGACGAGGCCCCCGAGCACGCGGTGCGTGAGGCAGAGGGCATGATCCGGAATCTGGACGGCAGGATTCCGGTCTTTAAGATGGATGTCAGCGCCGGGCTGACACCAGCATTCAAGACATACTTAGTCCGTTAGACAGGAGAAAAAACAATGTATCAGAATGAGTTTATACCAGCGGTTTTCAAGCTTCAGTTTAAATCCGATGCCCCCATGACGCCCGAGGAGTGGGAGGAAATGATCGGCAGCCTCATGGGCGTGTACGCCAACCGCATATCAGAAAGAGAAAAGACCTTTATCGGCCATATCAAGGGCCTGGCGGAACTTTCGGACGCCGCCTTTATCAAGTTCAGCTGTGTCAACGCCCTGGCCGGCGTTCATCACGAGTATACGGGCGGCAGCGAAGCGTCGAGCCAGGTGAAAATGATCATCAATTCCCTGGTCAGCGGTGTTACTGCCGAGGAGAGCCGGAAGCTTTTAAACCTTTCCTGGCTGTTTATTGAGAAGGACTATCATCAGGTGGTTATGCGGGTGACAGAGGCCATCACCGAGGAAGCCCATGAGCATCACGATCACGACGGCGAAGTTTGCCCTGTCTGTCACGGGCATCACGATCATGGGCATGAACACCAGCATCACGACCATTAATCATGTCAACAAACTTTAACAATAAGAGGCAAAGCATTAAAAAGAGAACGGTTTAGTTGAAAGTTGAAAATGGAAAGTGGAAAGTTCAGGTACAAATCTGCCTTTGACAGATTTGATTGGATACGGCCTGCGGCCGTGATTTCAATCGCTTTTGCGTTAGCAAAGCGTTCCATAACCTTCAACTTTCAACCTTCAACCTTTAACCTGAACAGCCTCGTGTTTTATCTTTGTTCCTGACTTTTGAATTTATTAATCATGTAAAAAGGCTTTATTTTAAAAGAATAAGGCCTTTTTTTAGTATGATTTTAGCATAATAATTATAAAAAGCAAGATATTACCGAAAAGTATATAAATCGTCCAAAGACAGACAGCCCCGCAGGGTGTATGATAATAACATAAATAATTATTTAATAAGTCCCGCGGGGTGATCATGATGTATATTTTAAGGAAAGAGGAGTGTATTAAAGCGTTAAAGGATGTTTTAAAAAGGATATTTTAGGATTAGAGAGGCTTTTATGGAATTTAAAGTAATCACAAATCTGATGGCAAATTTGGAAGAAGAAAATCTGATGCTGGCGATTGATGAATTTTTAGCTTTAAATCCATCGAGGGAAGAAGGATTATATGTGATCGAAGCCTGCCGGCAGGGAACGGAGAAGGTCGGAACACTTTTTGAGGCTGGTGAGTACTTTGCCGGTGATTTATTACTGGCAGGCCAGCTTTTCAGAGAAGTGAAAAAGCGGCTGGAACCAGTAGTCGGCAGCGGACTGGATGACCTGAAGTCTGGTGCCATTGCCCTGGGCCCTGTTTATGGAGATGGACAGGAGGACGGAAATGAGATTTTCAGACGCCTGGTGGAAATGGCCGGGTTCATCGTCATCAACCCTTGTTGCAAAGGCTCCCTTCAGCATTCAACGAACTAAAAAGTGGAGGATACAAAAATGGCAAAGAAATTTGATAAATTGGCAATTAATCATCTGGATGATTTTATTTATGGCTCCTGCCCGAACCCTGTGACCACCAAGAGCGGCATGGTCATCGGCGGCGGCACCATCTATCCGGAAATTAACTTTACACTTCCAGGTATGGATGTAAACGATCAGACCATCGATAAGGCGCTGAGCATTTATTCCAATATCATCGACGGCGTGCTCAAGCGCGCGGCAGAGCTCTACGCGCCCGGCGTACTGGTCGAATTTGAAACCGTGCCGGACTTTACCGAGCACCCGAAATATGGCATCGACGCCAACCGCATTTTGTTAAACGGCATTAAGGAAGCGGCTGACAAGTACGGCCTCAAGGCAGCGCTGCGGACGACCCCCAACGACCTGCGCGAAATGAGCCGTCCTCCGGTAATGCGCGGCGGTAAATACTGGGATACCATGCTGGAGCTGTACGAACAGTGCGCCAAGGATGGTTCGGACTTCTTATCCATCGAATCGACCGGCGGTAAGGAAATCAACGACGAAGCCCTAGTAAAGGCGGATATCCGCAAGGCCATCTTCGCCATGGGTGTTCTGGGCTGCCGCGATATGGAATATCTCTGGGGCAACCTGGTTAAATTATCCGACGCTAATGGCTGCTTCGCCGCTGGCGACTCTGCCTGCGGCTTTGCCAACACCGCCATGGTGCTGGCCGAAAAAGGCTTTATCCCCCATGTGTTCGCGGCGGTTATGCGTGTTGTGGCAGTGCCGAGAGCGCTGGTTGCCTTTGAACAGGGCGCCGTTGGCCCAAGCAAGGACTGCGCTTACGAAGGCCCATACCTCAAGGCCATTACCGGCAGTCCCATCGCCATGGAAGGAAAGAGCGCGGCGGGCGCCCACTTAAGCCCGGTTGGCAACATCGCGGCAGCAGTGGCCGATACCTGGAGTAATGAATCCATCCAGCAGGTTAAGCTTTTATCCGAAATGGCGCCGGTAGTGGGTATGGAACAGCTCGTGTACGACTGCCGTCTCATGAACACAGCCAAGGAAAAGGGCCAGGGGATCATGATGCGAGACTTGCTCACCGAGTCCGACGCGCCGCTGGACGTTCAGGCATGGGTTCTGAGACCAGATGTTGTGCTTAAGATCGCCGGCGAGCTGGTTAAAGAACAGGATAACTTCCTGAGAACCAAGCTGGCCGCCAAGCTGACCATCAATGAGCTGCGCGACGCCATCAAGGCCGAAAAGGTCAAGGCTGACCGCCGCGACATGAAATGGCTCGACAAGATGGAAAAAGCAGTGGACAAGATTCCAGACGATCCGGAACAGTTCTACGCAGAAATCAAACCCGAGCTGGATATGGACAAATGGCACCCTGAAGGCTACGGCTTAAAGGCTTAAGCAGCGGATATTAATATTCTAAAATAAAAAACGGAAAATTCACTATTAAAATATTTTTAAAAATTGGATAATACCTTCCGGCGCAGCCAGTACACACTGCGCGCCGGAAGCTCAGGTAAGCAGCTTTAATCAGGAATAAAAACAAAAATCGGAGGATATAAAAATGGCAATTTTAGAAGATATTCAAAACTGTGTGTTAGACGGCGAACTGGATGAGATCAAGGATCTGGTACAGAAGGCAGTGGACGAAGGCATCGACCCCACCACCATCATCAATGATGGCCTGATCGGCGGTATGAACATTGTGGCGCCGCTGTTTAAGAGTGGTGAAATGTTTGTGCCCGAAGTCATGGAATCCGCGGATACCATGAACGAAGGCATGCAGGTGGTTAAGCCCTTAATCACCGACGCCGACATGCCTACCAAGGGCAAGGTTATCATCGGCACCGTCAACGGTGACCTGCACGACATCGGCAAAAATCTGGTGGTCTTAATGATGGAAAGCCGCGGCTACACCGTGGTAGACATGGGGGTTGACGTTAAAGAAGAACAGTTTGTTGCAGGGATTAAAGAGCACAAGCCAGACATTGTGGGCATGTCCTCACTGTTGACCACCACCATGATGAAGATTGACGACACCGTTAAATTAATTAACGAATCCGGTCTGCGTGACCAGGTTAAGATCATTATAGGCGGCGCGCCCATCTCTCAGGAATTTGCCGATGATATCGGCGCGGACGGTTATTCCGAAGACGCCTCTACCGCCGTTGAGCTCTGTGACCGCATGATGGCCATGTAGCAGGCAGAAAACTGGCATAAAGATTAGTTAAACATAAAATTTGACGAACAGGAGGCATTTCAAATGCTGACAATTGTTGGTGAACTCATAAACACCAGCCGCCCCGCGGTTAAGGAGGCGGTAAATAACAAAGATGAAGCGTTCATCCGGGACCTTGCCAGAAAGCAGGCAGACGCCGGCGCGACCTATATCGACGTGAACTGCGGCAATATGGTCAAGAATGAACTGGAAATAATGGAATGGCTTGTGAATATTGTTCAGGACGAGGTGGACACCCCCCTGTGCATTGACAGCCCCAACGCCAAAGCACTGGACGTGGGCCTGGCCCTGTGTAAAAATGGCCGTCCCATGATCAATTCCATCTCTGACGAGGATGAGCGTTATGAATCTGTTCTTCCCTTAATTAAAAAGTATAACGCCAAAATCGTCGTGCTGTGCATGGATTCCACCGGTATGCCGGAAACCGCGGCCGACCGCATGAAGGTTGTGAAAAACCTTTATGCCAAGCTCAAGGCCGAGGGCATCGCCGATGACGACATGTACTTTGACCCGCTGGTCAAGCCCATCAGCAGCGTTACCAGCGCTGGAGAGGAAGTGCTCGACACCATCCGGCAGATCAAGCAGGATTACCCCGATGTACACTTCATGTGCGGTTTAAGTAACATTTCCTATGGCCTGCCGAACCGCAGTATACTGAACCGTTTGTTTGTAGTCCAGACAATGACCCTGGGGATGGACGGCTATGTACTTGACCCCACCAACGGCAAGATGATGGCTGATATCATCACATCCACCGCGCTCCTTGGCAAGGACAACTACTGCGGCAAGTATATCAAAGCGCACCGCAAAGGCAAGCTGGACGCATAGTCTGATGCGTAACCCGATGATTTCATTCTCCAAGTGAAATGATCACCCCTCTATGGCCGGCGGTACATCACCGCCGGCTGCTCATCAAATGAATAAATAATTTAAAGAAAATTACCCTTCCAAACTAAAATTTTTAACATTTAGCAGTAAACATTTAACAGTCGGCAGGAATGCTCCCCTCCAAGAGCCTTCCTGCTTTTTATATTGTAAGCGGGCTGGGATACGTCGAAACGGCGCACCCCGGCCTGAAACAGGCCGTATCGACCCAGATGACCGCCTGGGCGGTGTAATTAAGCCTTGCCCCAGGCATAAAAGCACTGTATAATAGATATAATGAGAAACTGAGGAGCCTGTATATGAAAAAGATTGAGGAAAAGGCAGTTGCCTTTGCAAAATCCATATGGGAGGATTATCTGGTCAATCGTGATCTTCTGAAGCTGACGAAGGTGTTTGACGATAACGCTTCCTATATTGGCACCGGAGACGGCGAAATCTGTTATAGTCTGGAACAGGTTCGCGCAGCGCTCCTGGGTGAGGAAGAGGAGTGGAACGGCCATTTTACCATTGATGACCAGTGGTATGAGGTTCGGGTCATGAGCAATGAATTTGTCGTTGTTTTTGGAGGCTTTGACGCCCATGAGGCCAGCGATAACCCACTGGTTGCGGCCATGCACACCCGCTTTTCTCTGACACTGCGGGTCAGCGGCGATACCTTTAAGGTCGTCCACCTGCATCACTCCGTCCCCAATTTTGAGCAGCTGGAAGGGGAATTCTTCCCTAAGACCATTACGGAAAAGCGCAACGAGGAATTCCGCCATGCCCTTGAGCAGAAAACCAACGAACTCAGGCGGATGGCCCAGCTGGACTCACTGACAGGCCTTTTAAACCGAGTCAGTGTCGAGCAGGAGATTAACACCTCTCTGGAGCAGGGCGCAGAGGGCGTGCTGCTGATGATTGACATCGATGATTTTAAGGGGATTAACGATGTGTTCGGCCATCTGGCCGGCGATACCGTGCTAAAGGTTTTGTCCGACCGGATCCGCGACAGCTTTGGCGGCCAGAGCATCATGGGCCGTGTAGGCGGCGACGAGTTTGTGGTCTTTGCACAAAAGACAGCCGGCCGCGACAGCATCGGCCAGACTGCCCAGCAGTTCTGTGAGCGTGTGGTAAAGCCTGTCATGGATATTCCAGACTGCAGCATTACCGTCAGCATTGGCATCGCCCTGGCGCCGGATAACGGCAGCACCTACAGCGCGCTGGTGCGTTCAGCCGATCAGGCCCTGTACGAGCGCAAGAAAAACAGTAAAAACGGCTATGTATTCGCCGGATAAACGGCAGTAAGAGCGGCTTAGAGTCCGCTCTTTTTGTTTAGGCGCAAAAAGGCGAAAAAAATACTTGAATTTTGTCACAGTGGGCTTTGGCTGTCGTCTAATCCTGTATAAGCATAAAGGAGGAAACATAATGGTTTCAGAAAAAGAGATGCGTACTTTTATCAGGCGAGCCCTGGAGGGGGATAAGGAAGCACTGGGGACTGTGCTGGAATCGGTTCAGGATATGGTTTTTAACCTGTCGCTGCGCATGATGGGAATGATCGAGGACGCCGAGGACGCCACCCAGGAGATCATGATCCGTGTCATGACAAGCCTTTCGTCCTTTAAGGGAGAGAGCCTTTTTTCCACCTGGGTTTACCGTATCGCCAAAAACTATCTGGTGGATTACCGCCGCTCACGGTTCGACCGTCAGCCCCTCACCTTTGATTTTTATGCCCGCGATATCGAGCAAGGCATGGCTGAGCGCTGCCCGGATCCTCAGGCTGGGGTGGACGCCGAGCTTTTGGCCGAGGAGCTGAAGCTTTCCTGTACCAATGTCATGCTGCAGTGCCTGGACGCGGAAAGCCGCTGTATTTATGTGCTGGGCGCCATGTTCAAAATCGACAGCGCCATGGGGGCCAATATTTTTGATACAACGCCGGAAAACTACCGGCAGAAGCTCTCCCGCATCCGCAGACAGGTCAATGATTTCCTAAAAAAATACTGCGGCCTCAGCGGGAGTGGCATGTGCGCCTGCCAAAAGCGCCTTGGTTACGCGGTGGGCCAAAAGCGTTTGAACCCCGCACGTCTGGAGTACAGCGTTTTAGAGGTGTGCAAAAAAGAAATGGAAAACATGGATGCACTGGCCGGTGTATTTGAAAGCCTGCCAGAGTACCGTGTGCCGGAAAATGCCCGGGCCTTTATCAACCGTCTGGTAGCTTCAGATTCAATGGCTTCGATTCAGAAAGCGGGGAGAATATAAGATGAACGACAGTGAAAAAATGCTGGATTTTCTGGCGCAGCTGCAGGCTAATAACACCCTGGAATGGATGCACAGTCATCAGCCAGAGTACAGGGCCGCCCGGGCCGCCTTTGTCGGCCTTGTCTCAGATTTAATGCAGAAGATGCTCCCCGACGAGCCCGACCTGGGCCTGATAAACCCTGGAGACCTTGTTTTCAGGCTTAACCGGGACACCCGCTTCAGTAAGGATAAGAGCCCCTACGCGCCGGCGTTCCGCGCGCATATTTCACCGCAGGGCAGAGGCATGGTGCCAGTGGGAGACTACCTGTTTGTCTCGCCAGGCCATATTTTTCTGGGCGGCGGTGTCTTTCACGCCAAAATGCCAGAGATCACCAGACGCATAAGAGATCAGATTGTGTTGGAGGGCAGTCGCTTCGAGGCTATTTTAGCGGCGCCAGATTTTGCCGAAAAACTGACGCTCCAGGGTGAAAAGCTTAAAAATGTGCCGCGCGGTTACGATAAAGAACACCCCTGTGGCGAACTTTTAAAGCATAAGTCCTGGTATGTGGAGTATGGCATCGAAAAAGACCTGTTTTTGGACCGCGAAGCCTTTTTGGACGAGGCAGTGGATGTGTTCAGACGGATAAAGCCCTTTAATGACTTTATCAACAAGGCTTTGGAAGGTCTTGAAATGCCCGGAAAAAGATAGGATTAAGCATTAAAAAATCCCACGGATGGCTCGTGGGATTTTTTATGCTCAGCGCAGGACACCGCGTTCTTTTAAGCGCTGCCGCACAGTGGGGTAGAGGCTCAGATCGGTGTGGGGCAGAAAGCGCGCGGCAAACATGCGGGTCAGAAAGTCCGGCGCTGCGCCAAACTCCAGATAATGGATATTGTCCTGAAGCGCGCCCACCGTATCGAAAAGGGTATAGTCCAGCAGCAGGGCCCGCGCGCCGGTCAGGGAGCTGTTGCCCAGAACCGTAAAGCGCTCGGCCGGAAGGTCGGGGTAGAGGCCGATGTTGACAGCGGCTTCAAGGTTGATATGCGCGCAGAACGCCCCGGCGATAAAGACCTGGTCAATGTCCTCTGGCCCAATGCCCGCGGCTTCCAGAAGATAGGCCACCATGGTGTTGGCGGCAGCCTTGGTGTCCAGATACTGGGTGATGTCTGTCTGATTGAAGAGAAGCGGGGCGCCGTCAGCGGTCACATCCGCGTCGGCATACCGCAGGGCATAGCCGTCATCGGTGGTCACAATGCGGTCTGTGGCGTCAGGGTTAAACTTCCCGGAAAAGTCGATCCAGCCGTTCAGGAGCATTTCCGACAGCAGATCCACAATGCCGGAGCCGCAGATACCTTTGGGCGGCGCGTTTTCAATGGTGGTGCAGTGCAGAACACTGTCTGTGATACGCACATGGTCAATGGCGCCCGGCCCGGCCTTCATGCCGCTCTTGCTGATACCGCCCTCCAGCGCGGGACCGGCCGCGCCAGCCCCGGCGATCAGGAAATTTTCATCGCCCAGCACCATCTCGCCATTGGTGCCAATGTCGATAAAGAGGGAAGGCTTTTTCTGCCTGTCGAGCCGGGCCGCCAGCAGGCCGCTGATGATGTCGCCGCCCAGGTAGTTGGCTGCTGAGGGCATACAGTAAACCAGTCCGCTGGTGGGCAGGCCCAGATCGGCGGCGGGTATAAAGTCTGTGTGGTTGAACATGGGGGTAAAGGGAACTTCAAAAATGGGCCAGGGATCAATACCGAGGAAAAGATGCGTCATGGTCGTGTTGCCAGACACAATCATAATGCTGTAAGCCTCGGGCGCGATGCCCGTTTGGGCGGTGAGGTCGTCAAACAAACCGCAGAAGGTCTGGACAGTGCTGGCCTGAAGCTCGTCCAGGTGGTCAGGCCGGCCCTTGGTATAGAAAATGCGGCTTAATATCTCATCGCCGTAGTCGATCTGTCTGTTAAAGCGGCTTTTTTCTGCCAATACCTGTCCAGTGTTTAAGTCGATGGACTGCATGATCACAGTGGTGCTGCCGAGATCCACGGCCAGGCCGTAGTTTTCTGCGGTGGTGTCGCTGGCTTCAATGCGCGTCAGTTCCCAGTGGGTTCCAGCGTAAACCAGGGTGCAGGTTACCTTGAAACCAGCTTTCCGGCAGACAGCTGCGTATTTTTTGTAGGTTTTATAGGATAGCGCCAGCGGTGAAAAGGTGGCTTCAAGGCCCTGCAGCAGGCGTTCGCGGTCTGCTGTGATGTCGCCCTGGCCAGGTGCCGGCAGCTCTAAATAAATTTTTTGGCTGAAAGCGTTCAAAAAGTCATCTCCTGTCTTTGTATTCCGTTTCATTATAATGGAAAAAGGATGGATAAGCAAGTACAGCACAGCGTTAAAATATCGTCAGGATATACCCAAACAGGGATAGTTGCCCCAAGTTTTACCGAAAAGGGTAATTTTTTACCGTAATATTTTACAATAAGGTGACTTGAAGTGCTATAATTTAGTCATCCGATGGATCACAAAAGGAAGAGCCCCATATGCTCACGCCTTTTGAGATAAGCACACCCTGCCATTCCAGAGGTTTGACTATATTTGTGAAAGCAAGTATAAAATCCTCTCATCCATACCAATTCAAATCTCTGGTCTGGCTGTAGACGCTCCATTTGTGCTGTTTATTTTCATTTTTATAATGAAAACAAGTTTTTCGCTGTGTTCTTGTAAAAAAATGCAGCAAATTGTTTTTGATGGGGAGATGAGGCTCTTGCCATGAGATCTCACGACACATCAGCTGTTTCTGATTTTTCTGATGGCGCCGGTAAAAATGGCTGTGCGATGGAACACAGTCATGAGGAGTAGCCCTGCCGAACCAACAGGGCTGTGATTTTGGGACTCCTCCAGATCGCTTCATTACCTTGAGGCGATTGAACAGGTTCAAAAAAATAACACGCTTTTAACATTATCATTTTCACCACTGCGGCCGGCGGACCGGCCCCCCTTAGCCATACATCACAATCTCAAACTGGGGGGCGGCATCAGAAAATAAGAACAGACTCACTTTAAAATTCCGATTTTGGCAGCTGGGACGGGTGCATAAATCAGATCGAAAGCGTTGGTCCGATTCATTTTGATCACATTCCAAAACGTGCCTCCATATATGATGCTTTTGGAAGGCCGGTGTTATCCAGAGCGCCGGTCATTGATTTTTGACGCTTTGCCTTTTCCATAAAACGGGGAATTTTTATGGAAAGAGCAGCGATGCTTTTATCTCATTGCACTTTACCTGGTTTTATCTGAAGCCATAAACAAAAAAACTCCTGCAGCTTCGCAGGAGTTTTTTATTTCCTTTCCGGCATCAGTAAAACAGAGGCTTTGAAAATGTGGTCAGCGTAATCGAAATGGGCAAAGCCCTGGTGCTTTTCAGCGATATGGCGGACAGAAGCGAGGCCGATACCCTCACCGGCGCGTTTGGTGGAGTAAAACCTGTCCTTTACCTGTCGAATTTCATTTTCATAACTGTTTTTCACGTTAACGGCCACCATCCGCTGTCCGGCAATACCGACACTTACATGAATAAAGCGGCGCAGCCTCGTCTGAAGCAGGCAGGCATCCAGTGCATTCTCCAAAAGATTTCCAAGCACCACGCATGCGTCCATCTCGGTTATGGGCAGCTCCTTTGGCAGATTGACCGTAACATTCATCTCGATACCAGCCTTGCGCGCCAGCAGATAGTAATGGCGGAGGATGGTATCGACAGCGTAGTTTTCGCAAAAGGAAGGCGCCTCATCGGTATCCAGTATTTTCAGGTAGTGGTTAATATACCGCAGAAGGCCGGCGGTATCTCTCTGGTCGGCATAGCCCTTGAGGGCCAGCAGGTTATGCCTGAGGTCATGCCTTGCGGCCCTTGTGTCCTCGATATTTTTCTGAAGCTGCTCATACTGCTCCTTCTGGAGCTCGATCTGAAGATCCATGACGCTCAGCTTTGACTGCAGCCTTGAGTTGGCGAAGCTTTCCAGCAGGGTGCGCATGACGATATAGTAGGTCAGGATAGTCCCGATAATCCACGCCACAGGCAGCAGGAAAAAACTGTTGTGCCAGACCAGGCTGCTGTCGCAAAAGGTGGGGTACAGCCCAATCCGGAAAATAAAGTAAAAGGATATGGGGATAATCCAAAGGTAGCGCCATGCGGGCATATCGCTGGTCTGTTCGATAACAGGCTTAATAGTTTTCTGCATAAACCAGAACAGGAAAGGAAAAGCAGCCAGCTCCAGTAATACAAGGGTGATTGTAAAATCAAGCGGATAATTAAAAAGGCCAAACCGATTGTTCCAGACAATATTAAAAATTTTTGCCAGAAGCTGAATATAGTCGTTGTAGTTTGTCAGAAAGCACAAAACAAAGAGATTTGTAAAATAATTATCCCTTATACAGAAAAGAGCAGCCGTAACGACAAAAAGAAAGAATACAAAGCTCAGGACGCCGCGAACACTGTAGAAGACGCTGTCTGGCGTGAGATAAATGTCTGTGATAAACACGCTGAAGGCGAGGATAGACACAATGACGACAAACCAAACCCACTTAGGAACCTTTAAATGCTCAATAAAAACAGCAAAAAAACAAAAAAAACAGGGGATAAGCTGGGCAAGACAGATGACAACAGCGATTCGGGCGTCCAAAATCAAAGCCTCCTGTTTAATTTGTCAAATTCATAGTTAGCGTAGCGCTGCCGGATTTCTGCGCGAAGCCCGCGGTTAATGGGTACCCGTTCGCCTGAGAGCATGACAAAATCCTTTTCGTCAAGTATATCTACCTCATCCATATTCACGATACAGTTCCGGTAGCAGTTGACAAACTGAGGATAGGGCAGCAGCAGCGCGGAAAAATCAGAAAAAGGCATGTAGCATTTGACCGTGCGTCGTTTAGTATGGATGTAAATGTAATGGTTGGAGTAATCCGTATAAACGATATCCTTTAAAAAGATTTTTACATAAGTCCGCCCTTCCTTCACCTCAATATACCGGCTTTTCTTGAACAGCGTTTCATCACAATAGCGCATGGTTTCCTCAAAAACCTCATAGCTGTAAGGCTTAACCAGATAGTCGAAAGCCCGGACTCTGAATCCCTTTACCGCATGAAACTGGCTGGTGGTCGAAAAAATGAGCAGGCAATCGCTGTCTTTCTCACGGATTTTCTCTGCCGTTTCAATACCATTCAAACCATCCATATAAATATCCAAAAAAATAAGATCATAGGTCTGCGGGGTAAAGCACTCAAGAAAACGGCTGCCGCTTTCAAAGAGCGTGATCTCCGCATCAAGCTGGTGATCGGCGCTGTAACGGTGGATGTATTCGGAGAGCAGCTCACATTCTGTTCTTAGATCGTCGATAATCGCGATTTTCATAAAGACATCCCCCTTTCATAATTATTGCAATCAAATTTTATCATATTATGTTAAAAAAGACTGGAAATTCGGAACACAAAATTGGTAAAAAAAAGACGTTTTCGGTAAGAATGTTGATTCTGATTTTTTTGACAGGTATGATTATAGTGTACCTTAACAGGATCTTAAGAAAATGACAAGCAGACGCTTATCATCCATTAAGATAGCAGTGCGGCGCTTTGTTTTTGTATTACACCAATATGTTTTCACAGTGTGAACACATATCCTCTCATCCAATCGTAATGCAGTAAACCCTGCCCGCGCTGCATGAAGTTTAAAACAGCGAGACAATGGTGTTCCGTTTCCGCGATGCGGCAGAGTGGAAAGATTGTCTCCCTTTTTATGTTTGATATACCCAAACAGGTATTCAAAATAGACTTTAAAAGACGAGAGGAGAGAAAATGAAATTCGGCGAATTAAAAAGCTGGCAGAAAAAACGTCTGCTGATGAGCTTTTTTACCTATGTCATCATCGCAGCTGTTTTTCTGGGATATGCGGTTGTTACCATGTACACAGACAAAAAAGCAGAAGATGATTACTGGGTATCTATGATGCAGACGCCTGAGAAGGTAGAAGAGAGGGCCAGACAGTTTAACCAGAACGCCACAGAGGTAACGGTTGGCACCTATATCGAAAACCTGAAAGAGATCAACCTGAAAACATCCAACTACCGTGTGGTGGCGTTGATCTGGTTTAAATGGAACGGGGATGAAAATCTGGATATGGCCAAACATTTCCGCATTTATAAGGGAACCATGAATAAGATGGAAACCGTAAAAAATTACCATGAAAATGGCGTCAACTACCAGGCCGTCCGGTGCGATGTAACCGTCACAAAAAATTACTGGAACCGCCGGTTTCCGCTGGAGTCTCATCAATTGCGTATGTATGTGGAATCAGAACTGCCCGTGGATGACGTTGTCTTTGTAAATGATGAAGACAGCGGGATCAATGAGTCTCTCGGGATTTCAGGCTATGACCTGAGAAGAAACGCAACAGGCACCACGATGATCGAGTATAAAGATGACCATGGCGATCCTGAAATGACAGGCGGTATCATTAACGCAGAGCATATCACAGCGCTTGAGCTTAACAGAGACAGCATGGGCCTGTACGTCAAGTGCTTTATTGCCCTGGTCGGCACCACAACCTGGGTTTTGATCACGTTGTTTATCTGTACCTATCACCGGGTCGATCCCCTCAGTATGATCCCCGCCGCCCTTTTTGGCACAGTGACCAATATTATGGTCGGCGCGAACCTGCTGCCTGACGCCCTGCAGCTCGGACTTTTGGAATACGTCAATATTTTTGGTATTATGACGATTATGGCTGTGGCGCTGTCCATTATCAATATCAACCGGATTCGAAACAAATACGAGGATCGTGATTTTGCAAGCTTTTACGGGCGTGTCATGTTCTATACGATTCTGTTCTTTGTGGTGGCCGGGAATATCATCCTGCCCATATCCGCGTATATGTTCTAGGGACCGAGGCGTTAAGCGATGCGTGAACAGATATACAAAATTGTTAAAAAAGCAGAGCCTGGAGATGTCATCAGCAAATACTATGACGTGTTTATCATGGTGGTGGCCTTTATCAGTATCTGCCCGCTGATGTTTAAGGAATCCAATTCGCTTTTGGTGATGATTGATACCATCACCGTCTATATTCTTTTTACCGATTATATTTTTAACTGGATTACCTATGATTACAAGCTTAAAAAGCATTCACCCTGGGTGTTTGTGGCCTATCCCTTCTCACCCTGGGCCTTGATCGACCTGGTTTCGATTTTGCCGTCTCTTGGGCTGCTGGGCGCTGGCTTTCGAATTCTGCGTGTGCTGCGTGTGTTTAAGGTGCTGTACTACTCAAAAACCTTCTCCTATGTGGCCAATGTTTTCAAAAACGAGCGCAAAACCCTGGGCTATGTGCTCATCATCGCGCTGGCCTATATCTTTGTATCAGCGCTGGCCATGTTTGCTTATGAGCCGGATACCTTTGATAATTTCTTTGAAGCGCTCTACTGGGCAACAACAGCCCTGACCACCGTTGGCTATGGGGATGTATACCCGGTCACAGAGGTAGGGCGTTTGATCAGCATGATTTCATCACTCTTTGGTATCGCAGTGATCGCAATGCCTGCCGGTGTCGTGACCGCTGGGTTTATGGATGAAATCGGACGTGCGAAGGAACTGGAACGCCTTGAAAAGGCTAAAAAAGAAGGGAAGAACCTCGAGGAAGTCATTGAGGAGGAATTGGAGGAACAGAATGAGTAACAAAACGCGCTATTTAATCATCATGGTTTTGGGCGTTGTAATGAACCGGCTGCTCTATGTTATCTCGATGCATTTTAATCTGCCCTTCTGGCTGGATATGTCCGGCACTGTTCTGGCCGCGCTGATACTGGAGCCGACAGCTGGGCTTCTGGTAGGGCTTGTGAATAATTTCGGGCTGGCAGTGTTCAACTACAGCAGCAGCTCGCTGATTTTCTACGCGGTCAGCGCTGCCGCCGCGCTGGTGGTGGGCGTGAATATGCGCTGTAACGGACAGATCGACTGGAAGCGAACAGTTCCAACCATGGGGCTGCTGATTTTAGTCACTGGCGTCCTGTCCGCATTGCTCAGCATCTGGCAGAGTGGCGGAGCGCTTACCCATCCCTGGGAGGTCTATTTTTACAACCTGGCCGTATCCGCCGGTGTCCCCTGGGTGCTGGCCTGCTTCATTGGCACCATGGTTATCAAGGTTTTCGATGTGATCGCCACAGCCGGTATCATCGCACTGCTTTACTTTGTTTTGCCAGACAGCCTGAAGTATCCGCCGGAAACGCTCATGGAAAAAGAAAAGATTTAGATAAAAAAGAACGTCCTTTACGGGACGTTCTTTTTTGATGTGCTGTTTTTGCGTGATAGCGCGTCAGGGTTCAGCAGAACAGAGGCTTCAAAAACCTGATGGTCATCATTAAATTTTGCAAAGCCGCTGTATTTTTCAGTTATCCGGCAGACCGAATGGATACCGATTCCTTCCGCATCGCGCTTGGAGGACATAAAGCCACCATCATCCTTTTTACAGATTGCATGATCATAGCTGTTTTTGACGGAAATCACCACGGAGTCCTTGCCCGAAACGCCGAGCTTTACAGAAATAAAGCGGTTTGCCTTTTTCTGACGCTGGCAGGCCTCCACCGCGTTTTCAAACAAATTGCCAAAAACCACGCAGAGATCGCCCTCAGAAAAAAACAGCGGCTCGGGAAGCTCGATGTCAATGTGCAGGTCAATGGCATTTTGGCGTGCAAGAGCTGCGTAATGCTGGGCGATGGCGTCGATGGCAGTGTTGGCGCAGAGAGGCAGAGCCCTGTTCATATCCGCAGACTTCAGGCAGTCGCTCAAGCAGGCGTCGATTTGTTCAAAGGCGCTGTTTTCCGCATATCCTTTGAGCATGAGCAGGCGGTGCTTCAGGTTATGACGGGCTTTTTCAGTATCCTCAATATTATTTTTCAGGCGGTTGTACTGTTCATGCTGCATACTGGCCTGATAATCAGATAGCTCCAGTTTATTTTGAAGCTCGGCAGCCCGCTGGTTTTCCTGAATCAGTCTTAAAATAACATAATAGGTCAAAAAGGTGCCGGCAAACCAGACGAAAGGTAAAACATGGGCCGGTACAGAGGAAAGATTTAAAGAGCCAGGATAGATGCAGAACCGGTACAGCAGGAAAAAACAAACGGGCACAACCCATAAATACCGCCAGTATGGCATGCTGCCTGTCTCAAAGACAGTTGGTTTAATGACCTTAATGGTAAAAAATCCGACAAAGGGCAGTGTGAGCGTGAAAATTAAAAACAGGATAAAGGCAGACAGCAGCGGGTTGGCAAGCAGAGAAGGCCCACAGAATATCTGGCTGAAAAACACAACGATATCCAGATAATTTTTAATAATAAAGACCACAAAAAAGTTAAGGAAAAAATTTTCTTTAACGCTTAAAAGAAAAATCAAACCAATGGTAATATTAAACAAAACACTGACAGTGATCCGCGCATTGCCGGAATCAGGCATGGCGCTGAGCGTGAAAACAGCGGCATAGGTGACCGTACTTGAAATCAGGAGTACAGCAACCATCATAATATTAATGCTGGTGCCAAATCGGAAATTGCCTTTAAAAACCGACTGGTATAGAAAGAGCGCCGGCAGAAGTTGAATAAGTGAAAGCAGCGCAGCAAAAGCGAATTGATCCAAAACCAACCTCCACAATTTGCATGAGTTTTCCTCATTTTACCATAGAACAGAAGAATTTGCATAGGGAAGCGCCCAACGTGAGAGTATAAAAATAAAAAATAATGCGGATTTATCTTTTAGTATAAAATAACCCATATGGAATGTATGTAAGCGGAAAAATAAAAATCGTAGAATACCATATTCTACGTCATTTTTTTACTTTTTATAAATTCTATTATATCATTTATAAATTGCTATTACTAGCAAAATTCTAATTAATTTTTAGTAGGGAGGCATGATTATGAAAAAAACATTTTCAATGTGGTCGCAGTCAATTCGTCGTTTTTTTTCAAAAAGGTCACTAACGCTGGGAGCGTTCAGCCGTGAGTGGATAAGGGAACGCAGCGATGAAGGAAAGATTAAGGTTTCCACACTTAGCAATTATCAGCGTATTATTGAACGCTATTTGTTGCCTGAATTAGGTGATCTCCGGCTGGATGCTGTAACCGGTGAAGTGGTACAGAATTTTGTGAAATCACTGGAAAAGAAAGCGCTTAAGACATCCACGATTCAAGGCATTATCGGCAGGCTATCGTCAATTATGGAAAGAGCCGTGGAAACCGGATTGATTGATAAAAATCCCTGC
The DNA here is from genome assembly GCF_002441855.2 of Eubacterium maltosivorans. Taxonomy (NCBI): domain Bacteria; kingdom Bacillati; phylum Bacillota; class Clostridia; order Eubacteriales; family Eubacteriaceae; genus Eubacterium; species Eubacterium maltosivorans. The sequence continues at coordinate 531,035 of NZ_CP029487.1, forward strand.
GGGCATATCGTCATCCAGAAAAAGCGGCAGACAACGACAGGAAAAATTCTGACCATTGAGGACCAAAAGACTCTGGCGCACTGGCTTTCAGCCCATGAGCACAACCTGAGCCTTGCTATACAGCTCGGACTCTTTGCGGGAATGCGCATCGGGGAGATCGCAGCGCTGCAATGGAAAGACATTGACCTGAAAAATGGGTTCATTCATGTTCGCAGAAATGTTCAGCGTGTAAAAAATCCTGAAATGGGCCAGCGCAAAACCATTAACCAGATTGGCACGCCAAAATCGCAAAAAGCCTTTCGCTCTATTCCCATTACCTCTATTTTAATGAAATCACTCCAGTGCTATGAAAAAAACGGGTTAAAGCAGGAAGCTTTTGTGATTGCAAAAAAAGGTGGCTCAGCCTATGATGTGAGAACCATACAGCGCTATTTTAAAAAGACTATTTTCACCCTTAAATTAGATAATTACCGTTTTCACGACCTTCGGCACACCTTTGCGACCAGGGCGAAGGAAAGCGGAATGGACATTCAGATCATCAGTGAAATTCTTGGGCATTCAGAGACATCTGTCACCATGAACATTTATCTGCACATCACAGACCATCATAAAAAACAGGAGATGGTGCTTCTGGATAAGCTAAACTCAACAATATATGGAAAAGCGGCATAAATTGTCGTGAAATATGGTATTCTACGAACTTTCTTTAAAAAATATACCCTGTATTTTAAGGAATCACAATAAAGGTAGAGAGCATGCAAGCATTGATTAAGACTCAGTTTGGGCGCTGTTCCGAAAGCGTTCGGCAGCATTGCCTGCGAACAGGCAGCTGGATAAGAAAAATAATAAAGGAATTGGGGCGTGAAGAACTGCTTTCAATCTGGCAGTTGGAGGAAATGTCTCCGGTGGATTATCACGACATCGGAAAAGCGGAAACAGAAGATACTCTCGGCCATTGCACAACGGGCGCGCGGTTTTTCAGGAATCTTTATGAAACAAAAACGACCTGCTTTGCAGAACAGATTTTCTGCAGTATCGCTGCGGATCTCTGCCGGTTCCATCACTACCGGTATGACGGTAAAAATAACCCCAAAAGGATAAGCGGACAGGATATACCCATCATTGCCAGAGTCTGTGCGGTTGCCGATGCTTTTGACCAATGGCAGGAGTCGGGCAGACAGCCGGATGAAGCGTACGAAAACATCTGTAAGGAAAGCGGTACCCTCTATGATCCAGCTGTTGTGCAGGCTCTTGGCGAGGTTATCCAGCGGCAAAGACAATCTTAAAAACAGCATAAAAAAGGACATTTTCCCAGTTGTAGCCGATGGAAAATGCCCTTTTTATATTGGCGTTGTAAAAATCGAATAAAAATCTAAAGCTCTTCAGCCGCTCCGGTTTTATTCAGGATAATAACCGCGGCAATGACGACTGCAATACCAATAATCTGCGGTAATGAAACAACCTGCCCAAAGATAAAATAGCCAAGGATTGAGGCTGTGATGGGCGAGAATGCATTCATCATATTGGTGATGGCAGGATCGACCAGAGAAAAGGACTTTACCCAGACATAGGATGAAAGAATCTGTGTCAGCAGCCCATAAGCAACGATGATCAAAATAAGAAGCAGGACATTCTGGGCGGAACCGATCTGGCCAATGACAGCCCAGGGAGGGCAGACAACCCAGTAGATCAAAGCCGCTCCGAGGTTATAATAAGTGATGACCACATCATTGTCAATCTCATTATTTAAAGCCCATTTGATGATCAGGGCAACAGCGCAGTTAGCCAGCCAGTTTAGCGCCATCCACATTATACCTGAAGGCGCGATGAAAGCATCGGGCGAAAAGACATTTAAAACCAGTGCCAGACCGATAATGGCCAACCCCAGAGAAGCGACCTTGCCCTTGGTTATTTTGTATTTAAAAATAAAGGAAGAGAGAAGCATCAGTATAAAGACATGGGAAAACTCAAGAATGGAAAAGACACCGGTGCTCAGGTAGTTAAGCGCCCGCGCGTAAGAGTAATAGAGCACCGCGTTGGCAATTCCGCCGCCTACCAGGACGATGAGTATGCGTTTCCATCCAATATTAAAAGCCTTTGGATTTTTGATCAGGATTTTTATCCCATAAAACAGGATAACGATCATTGGCCCCATAGATGAGACGGCCACATCGCTTAGCCCAAGATTTTGGAGCAATGCGATGAAAACGCCGAGGGTTCCCCATAAAACGCCGGCAATCCCGCCGTAGATAATCCCTTTTGTAAAATTACTTTTGTTTACTTCGTTCATTTTATACTCCCCCTACATGATTAAGCTTAGAATAAAGGTTTCGAATTCTTTTTCCGTTTCGGTCATACAATCGCGGATCAGCGCCTGATATTTTTCATCGTACTCGCTGGCCAGATCTTCAATTTTTTCTATTTCTTTAAGCATAAGATTTATCTCCTTAATATTTTCCGTATTCATTGACAAAATCAATCACTGCTTTCATTTTTTCAGGCGGCGCGTCCTTAAAGCTGAAGGCTGGCTTATTAAAACCAAAGTAAAACCGTTTGCTTTCCATGCCAATATCCATGAGCTCACGGGCTTTATCCAGGCATTCCTCTGTGGAATAATTCGTCAGATAATCCAGAGGATAGGAGCAGCAGACCATGTTTTTAGAGCCGAGAATATCCAGTGCCTTTTTAAAATTCTGATGCTCCACAGCTAAAATAACCTTTCCCTCAGGCAGTTCGGAATAATAGTCAAAATAGCGGCCGTCTGTGTAATCGCCCTGGAACTGTAAATAGAGGGTGTGCCCCTTTGCGGCCAGCGCGTCACAAACCTTTTTAAAAGTAGGCCAGAAAAATTTCTCGAAATGTCTGGGGCTGATCATTGGCGGCAGGTGAACCCAGGAGCAGGCACAGGAAATCCCATCGGCATCAGTTGGCAGAGTATTTTCCACATAGTCGATCATCACGGGCGTGAGCGCTTCGCAGGCGGCCTCCAATTCTCGCTTTTTCCGTCGGAGATCCATGGAAATCTGAGTGATTCCGCGCAGATGGTCGCCCAGCAGGTCAAAGGGGGCATAAAACATGGTGCCATAGTAAATCGGAACGCCCTTAGCGTAAGTAAGATCATAAAGCTTATTATAAAAATCGGCAACCTGACTTTTTTCAAACAGCAGAGCCTTGGAAATGGCTGTAATATCCTTGACGCTGTCTTTTCCAAGCGTGCTGTACATGCCGGGAAGCACCTTGTTAACGATGCAGCGCAGCGGGTCTTCGATCAGCGCTTGATAATCATTCTCACTCAAGCTCATGACCTCAGGGTGCTGCATGGTCCCGGTCCTTCTGTTTTGAATCCACGTTTTGCTGCCCAAAATTTCGCTGCGCTGAGGTGGCAGCCATCCCATTCCCAGATTGGCATCCATTTCAAAAGTGCTTAAAATTTTTTCATAAGCTTCGATGATTTTCTCATAATTCCAGGTCGCTTCCAGAAAATCAATGCCTGCAAGCTCACAGGCATAGCTGATTTCAAAATCCAGTATCACTGGCACATGGTCGGCAGGCTCTCCTGCCATTGTGTTTTTTATACACGCAATTCTTTCTTCCATCTCAAAATTTCCCTCCATGAATTGTATGAATACAATATTGTATGATTACAATATATAGTATGTGTACAAATTTGTCAAGTCTTTTTTAAATTCTTCTTTTTTTTACTAAAAATCATGCTATAATGAACATGAGGTGAATTATGGCAAACTATAAAAATGGAACAGAGACAAAGGCTTCGTTGTATAACAGCGCGAAAAAGCTTTTTTACTTAAAAGGCTATGGTGCGACAACCATTAAGGATATTATTACTGACGCCGAATCAAAATTAGGTTTGTTCACTTATTATTTTGAGAGCAAGGAATCTGTGGCGATCAGTATTTTTAAGGATTTTGTCAATGATATTGCTTTAGTGCTGGAGGAGCCTCTAAAGGAATACACGGCAAAAAATGATTATCTGCTGGTGGACATGATTGAGTACCGCGCTTATTTTGAGTGTATAAACGCCAATGAGCAGATAAGAAGGTTTTATAAGGATATTTCGATTCTTGAAAGCTTTGCACAGATGACCATTGAGCTAAAAGATTATTTTATACAGAAACGCTTCGAGAATGGACTGAAGTTTGAGACCAGCGTGATGATTAAGGATAAGACCTACTTTGACGCCATCGCTTCTCTGACGTCTGGCATGGAGATTCAGTTTTTTAGAGATATTCTTGGGAAAAAGATCGATATCGCCTATGGCGACGCGATCGATATTTTTCTGACAGAGTATTACCGCTTCTTAGTGCTGGATAAAAAGCGGATTCAGGATAATCTGCGAAAGTCCAGAAAAGTCGTGGAAACCCTAAAATTTGAAATTGGCGGCTGCTTTAGCATTCAACTGGCAGGTGCTGACGCATAAGGTATGAGTAAAAATTTATCATAAAAGGTCAAGATATAAAAATCAGGAAAGAAGGTTATCATATGATTGTTACTTTTAGAGAAATTGGTGCGCTGAATCAGCTTTTACAGGAAAAACACCTGGATTATAAAATTCATCTGAGCGATGCCTGCGGCTCCCAGAGCATGTGGATTGAAAGCCTGAACAATGCTGGTGATCCCAAGGCGAACAAAGCCCTGTACGAAGTGATTGACGCTTTTTTTGAGAAAATGGGCACAGAGCTGGAATATACCTGGGATAAAAAATCCTTTTGGTTTAAGGACCGGTCTTTAGTATTTTAAAATTTCAGGGGTAATACAGAAACACAAATGCTTAAGTGTGAGAGCATTTGTGTTTTTTTATTGTCTTAAACAGCTTCATTTTCTGGATTGTTTTATTATGAAACATCTGCCAGATTGAAAAAGGATATAGAATCCGATAGTATAAAAACCAGAAAGAATATAGCGGAGATTGTTTGATATTTAAACAGATTTTATAAGGGGGAAGAAAGATGAAGCCTATTTTAGGGATAACAATTGGTGATCCAGCGGGTATTGGGCCGGAGATCACACTGAAAGCAATGGCCTGCCAGGAGATTTGGAAAATGTGCAGCCCAGTGGCCGTGGGAGATAAGAAGGTACTGGAAAAGGCTCTGAAAATCATAAAAATTGAAAAAGAGCTGGTTCCTGTCAAAGAGAACAGCCTGAGAGAAACCCTTGACCACCTTGGGAAGGACGCGCTTCCATATATTGACATGGAGCTTTTTAAAACTGCTGACTGGCAGTTCGGAAAGGTTGACGCCCGCTGCGGCGATGCGGGATTCCAATTTATAAAAAAGGGTATTATATTGGCAATGGACGGTGTTCTTGACGGTGTTGTAACCGGTCCGATCAACAAGGAGGCGCTGAATCTTGCCGGGCATCATTTTTCAGGGCACACTGAAATCTTCGCCCATTATACGGGCACAAAAGCATACCGTATGGTCTTGACAAGTGATAAGCTGCGCGTGATTCATGTGACGACCCATGCGTCGATCCGAAGGGTATGCGACATGATCAAAAAAGACCGGATTTATGACACAATCTGTCTGGCAGATGAGACACTGCGGCTCATGGGGATTGATTCTCCAAGAATAGGTGTAGCAGGCTTTAACCCACACTGCTCGGAGGGCGGTCTTTTTGGCGATGAGGAAGCGCTCGAGATTATCCCGGCCATAGAGGCGGCTGAAAAAGCCGGCATAAAGGCCATCGGGCCGGTTTCACCGGACACTGTTTTTGTAAAAGCCCTCGGCGGGGCTTTTGATATGGTCGTTGCCATGTACCATGACCAGGGACATATTCCGCTTAAGCTCTGTGGTTTTAGAATGGATCCTGAGACTGGTGCATTCACGAGTATGAGCGGCGTAAACTGTACGGTGGGCCTGCCGATCATAAGAACCTCTGTAGACCACGGAACAGCCTTTGAGGTGGCGGGGACCGGAAAAGCAAATGAGGAATCAATGCTTGACGCGCTGCACATGGCAGCGATTATGGCGCGCGGCAGGGAGAAACGGCAATGATCAGGCTTGTGGTGCTGGCGGATGATTTTACCGGAGCGCTTGATACAGGCATACAGTTCGGCAAGCTGGGAATCCGTACGGTTGTGACACAGCAGACCAATGGCCGCATGGCAGCAGGCGGCGACTGTGAGGTGCTGGTCATCAATACAGAATCCAGACATCTAACAGAGAAAAAGGCCGCGCAGAGACTTTATGAAATCTCGGGCAATGTCAAAAAAGCAGGCATTCCTTTTCTTTATAAAAAAATAGACTCGACTCTCAGAGGAAACATCGGGGCGGAGCTGTATGGCTGTATGAAGGGGATGGAAGCAGAGCAGGTGATGCTGGTGCCGGCTTATCCCGAAAATAAAAGGTACACGCGCGCAGGCCTGCAGTATATTGATAAAACGCCGCTTTCAGAGACAACCTTTGCGCAGGATCCTTTTAATCCGGTTATTTCCAGCAGGATTTCAGAGATCGTTCACAGCCAGTGCGCGGTGCCGGTTTATGAGATTCCAGTCACTGGGCTTGAGCGCCTTGATCCAGAAGCGAAGGGGATCTATGTTTTTGACGCAGAAAACCAGAGCGAGATGAAAAAGATTGCTGGCTGTTTAAAAGCGTTCAGGCATCTCAGTATTTTTTCAGGCTGCGCGGGCTTCGCGTCATTTCTGCCGTCACTTTTGGAAATGAGGACACAGGCACAGAAAGCTTTGAAGATAGAGCGGCCTTTATTGTTAATGTGCGGCAGTGTCTGTCCGGTTTCGACATGCCAGCTTAAAAAAGCGCGAGCACTGGGAATTCCTCTTTTTAAGCTCTCAGATTATCTTGAACTGAGTGGGAATGGGAGTCAGGGGCTGAATCGGCTGTTGAAAGATATGGAAGGGCAGGCTGGGCATACAATGATCCTGGCGAGCTCGGATATTGAAAGCGGGAGTCCCTTCAGACCTGAGCGCAGCGGGGAAAGGGCGCACGTCGCGGACCGGCTGGGCTATATTACAAAGCACGTGGCCGAAGCGTTTGGCTATAAGGATCTCGCTGTTTTTGGCGGGGATACGCTTTTGGCAGTGCTTAATCATCTGAAGCTGAATGATCTGAGGCCAGTTGATGAGATTGAGCCGGGGGTGGTATTGTCAGAGACTGGCGATTACCGCGTCATATCAAAGGCCGGCGGACTGGGGAGAGAGGATGTGGTTGAGAGAATGTTAGCCCATACAGGAGCAGTTTTATGAAAATACTTGGAATTATGCCTTACAAAGGCCTGATGAAAACAGTGGCAGAAGTCCTCGAGCAGGAGCCGGACATCTCGGCCGACCTTTTTGTCGGCGACATGTATGAGGGCCTGAAAATTTTTAAAGAGCATTATCAGGATGACACTTATGATTTTGTGCTTTCCCGGGGCCGCACCGCCGGGCTGATCGAGGAGGCGACTCATATCCCGGTTATTTATATTGATATTTCCGGTTACGATATGGTGCGCCTGATCCGCCTGCTTCAGACCTATACGGGTAAAACGGCAGTGGTGGGCTTTTCTGCCATCATCAAAAGTATTTATGTGCTGTGTGATTTGCTTCAGTATGAGATTGACTGTTTTGAGATCAACAGCGAAAACGAGCTTTTTCCCATGCTTTCAAACCTGCAGAGCCAGGGATATAATTTTGTCGCTGGCGATGTGATCACCGCAAAGGCAGCGGACAGTATCGGCCTGAACCATGCCATGATCACCTCCGGCAGAGAAAGTGTTTCTAAAGCGCTGGAGCAGGCAAAGAAAATGTACGGCCAGCTTTCCTATCTCAGGGAAGAGCGCAATTTTTATAAAAAGCTCATCGCCAATGAGGCAGTCCGTATCGACGTGTTTGATGAGGAGGGGAATATCTTTTTTACCAATGACAATGCGGAGATGTTTGACGGAATCAAAGCCCATTCTGACATTCAGCGCTATAAAGATCAGATTGATCTGAAAGGACATGTCGTTTTTAATCTGACAATGAATGATGAGTTGTGGCATGTCGAGGGATCTTTGATAGAAGGGAAGGTAAAACGCTATTTCTTATATGGAAAACGTTACCTGAGCCAGCGGCTTAAGGAAAAGAATATCATCAAGCTAGATAATGATTTTGGCAAAAATACAATGATCCTGTCGCGGTTTGAGAGCAGCAATGCTTTGATGAAAAGGGCCATACAGACAGCGCAGGCAAATTGCGAAAACTATAAGCCAATTTTAATTTATGGCGAGCAGGGCACCGGGCGTGAGGATTTCGCGTTGTCCATTCATCGGGAAAAACAGCAAAAAAATAAAGAATTTATCCAGGTAAACTGTATGGCTCTGAACTGCAGTGAGAGTGATGAGGTGTTTGACACGCTGTTTTCACTCATTGATAATAAGAAATCCAAAATTATTTTTTTTAATGACATTGACCACATGAATCTGTCAGTACAGCTTCTTTTGCTGTCTTTTTTGCACCAGGCTTCTTCGATTAAGAGGCTGAAACTTCTGGCGTCCTCAGAAATATCTCTTGAGGAGATGATCCGGAAGGGCATTCTCCATTCCGAAATGTACACTTTCTTCAGCGGTATTCAGATATTTTTGCCGCCATTGCGAAACCGAAAGGAAGATATCCGAAATCTCAGCAGTCTTTTTATTACACAGTTTAACAGCGAATACGGCAAAGAGATTGTCGGGTTTCAGGAGGAAGCCTACAGCCTTTTAGAGACGCTTCCGTGGCATTTTAATATCAAGGAACTGCGAAATCTTGTCAAGGAGCTGGTTTTAGAGTCCAACACCCTTTATATTTCAAAAGACAGACTGGGCTATCTTTTGAAAAATCAAAACCGCTATCCTGAGGAAAAGAAAGAGACAGATACAGGATTAAATCTTGACCAGCCTTTGGAAAGTATTGAACGGGACATCATTACGGTTCTGCTGCAAAGGGAAAATCATAACCAGTCAAAGGTAGCGAAAATGCTGGGAATCAGCAGAAGCACACTCTGGCGAAAACTGAAAAATGATTTATAATAAAACACTTTTGGCCTTTTACTTTCTTGAAGTCCCTAAATCATGGTGATAGAATACGTGTGACCTAAAGTAAGGAGAGCAGAGAACCAAATGTGTTCTGAAATGAAACATCTTCTCCTGAAAACAACGTATAGGCAAAGGAGGGGATGCGTTGATTGAATTTGGACCGTCATTAATACCAGTATTGTACCGCGTTCGGCAAAAGTGGAAGACTGATTTTTTAGAGAATCCTGAGGAGACAGTTATCCGTGAGATGAGCCTCTATAAGGAGCGTATCAGGCCAGGCAGCCGGATCGGCATCGCGGCAGGGAGCCGTGGAATTTATCATTACAGCCGGATTATAAAAGCAGTAGTAGATTTTGTAAAGGAAAGCAAGGCGGAGCCTTTTATCATTCCGGCAATGGGAAGTCATGGCGGCGCGACGGCAGAAGGCCAGCTGGAAGTTCTAGAAGGCTATGGTATTACTCCGGAGAGCATGGGAGTGCCCTTTCTGTCCTCAATGGAAACGAATACGATCGGTTATACAAAAGAGGGCGTGCCGGTTCATTTTGATAAGAATGCCTGCTCGATGGATGGCATCATCATGGTCAACCGGATTAAGCCCCACACAGATTTTCATGGCGAAATTGAGAGCGGCATTATGAAACAGATGGCCATCGGGCTTGGAAAACAGCGCGGCGCTTCCACGATCCACCGCCGGGGAATCTATGGCCTGAGTGTGCTCATGCCAGAATCTGCCAGGGTCATTTTGGATAAGATGCCCATATTGATGGGGGTCGCCATTTTAGAAAACCAGCAGGACCGGACAGCCAAAATTGAGGTACTGCCTGCGGAGCGTATTGAAGCACGTGAGCGTGAGCTTTTAAAGGAAGCCAAAGCGCTTCTGCCGGCCCTTCCATGCGACAAGCTGGACGTGCTGGTTTTGCAGGAAATGGGTAAAAATATCAGTGGGACAGGGATTGATCCCAACATTGTCGGCCGCTACCTTATTCGGAATATGCCGGATCAGCTTCCAGATATTTACCGTATTGTCTGTCTTGATCTGACCGAAGAAAGCCACCGTAATGCCATCGGTGTAGGAATCGCGGATTTGATTACCCGCAGAATGTATGAAAAAATTAATTTTGAGCCTACCTATGTCAACACAATGACTTCAGGATTTTTAGAGCGTGGGTTTATGCCTGTTGTCGCAGAGAGCGACAGAGAGGCGATTGAAACCGCATTGAACTGCTGCAACCGGTATGTCACAGCCGAAAATGCCAGAATGGTCATGGCTAAAAATACATTGGAGCTGCAGGAGCTTATCGTTTCAGAAGCACTCTTGCCAGAGCTTGAGGGCAAGGTAGAGATCATGGAAAAAGTGCAGCTTAACTGGGATAAACAGGGGTATATGAAAAATTTATTTTAAACAGAGATAGAGGAGAGAAGTAAAATGAAAGATTACTATGATAACAGCTGGATGGAAAATAACCGTTGGGGTGAATGGGGCGAAGAAGATGAAGTCGGCGTCATGAACGATCTGACACCGGAGCTTATTCTGAAGGCGGTTCAGTATATTAAAAAGGGAAAAATATATGATTTGGAAACAGAGCGTTTTAAGGGTATGCCTGTCTGGGCAGGGCACTGCGGCTTTGATATTTTGGCTTATGCCTCACCGTCTGGCCGTAAAAATATGAAGGGCAGCGGGCTGAGCCCAGAGTTCAACTGGTCGGAGGACGGAGGAATGCTGGACAGCAGCAAGGACGCTTATAAAATGGGGCTCAATACGGAAATGCTCATTGCGCCGCTCCATGCAGGAACTCACATCGATGCGCTGTGCCACTGGACAACCGGCGATGACAACCACTGGTATAATGGCTACTCCGCCGACCGTTACAGCACCAACTACGGCCCGGTTAAATGCGATATTGCAAAAATTCCGCCAATGGTTATGCGCGGCGTGCTTTTGGACATTGCCGGCTATAAAGGGGTCGACCGTCTTGATCCCAACTATATTATTACCGCTGAGGACTGCGACGGCTGCGCGAAATGGGAAGGTGTTGAGCTGAAAAAAGGCGACGCCGTAATGCTGAGAACCGGTGAAAATTGGCCAGGACCTGAAGCCTGCTGTGATGCCGGTCTGGGTATTTCTGCTGCCAGATATCTGGTAGAAGGCAACGGCGCTTTTTTGGTCGGCGATGATATGGCGTGTATTGACGGCTTTAACGCAGACGGCTCATCCTCTGTGCCAGAGCACCCACAGCCAGTGCACCATTATCTGCTGATTCAGCAGGCTGTTCATATTATCGAATATTTGCAGCTGGATCAGCTGGCAAAGGATAAATGCTATGAATTTTGCTTTATCTGCCTGCCCGCAAAGGTTAAATGCGCGACAGGAATGTATGTAAGGCCTATTGCGATGGTCTAGAAGCTTTTAAAAGATTATAAATGTTCACCTCGAAGGGTACAGCTCGCAAAAAAGCTGTGCCCTTTATTGCTATTTGGTAATTAAAGTTTAAAGAAATTGTTAAAACTTAAGGAGATTTTTTTATTGCTGTGATATATTAAAAAGAAAAAAGAGGTGTTTAAGATGTCTGTGGTTGGTACTTTTATTGTGCCGCATCCCCCTATTATTTTGCCGGAAGTGGGGCGCGGTGAGGAGAAAAAAATTGAAAAAACAGCCCGGGCGTACAGGGCTGTGGCCAAACGTATTGCAGAGCTAAAGCCGGATACCATTGTGATTACCTCTCCGCATTCGGTTATGTATGCCGATTATTTCCATATTTCACCGGGAAGTGGGGCAGAGGGCGATCTGCGTGCTTTTGGCGTCAGCGGTGTTTTGGTAAAAGCTTCCTATGACGAAGTGCTTGCCAAGGCCGTTGGTATTCAGGCCGAGGAGGACGGTATCCCCGCCGGGACACTCGGCGAAAAGGATCCAGCGCTGGACCACGGCACGCTGATTCCGCTTTGGTTTCTGGCGCCCTTTAAGCTTTCCTCCGAGGTGGTGCGCATCGGCCTGTCCGGCCTGCCCATGATCGATCATTACCGTCTGGGTGAGAGCATCGCAAAGGCGGCTGACAAGCTGGACCGCCGGATTGTGATTGTTGCCAGCGGCGATTTGTCCCATAAATTAAAGGAGGACGGGCCTTACGGCTTTGCGTCCGAAGGGCCGGTGTTCGATGCCGATGTGACAGCAGCCATGAAACGTGCAGATTTTCTGAGATTTTTGACCTACGAGCCCGGCTTTTGTGAAAAGGCGGCTGAATGCGGGCTTGGCTCTTTTGCCATAATGGCTGGCACTCTGGATGGTACGGCGGTAGAACCAGAGCTTTTGTCCTATGAGGGCCCTTTTGGGGTGGGCTATGCGGTGGCGGCCTTTCGCCCGTTGGGCAAGACCACAGAGCGCTATTTTGAAAAACAGTATATAAAGCTGGAGGAGGATCGGTTAAAGGCGTTGAAAAGCCAGGAGGATGAGTATGTCCGTCTGGCGCGCTATGCACTCGAGGCCTATGTCAAGACCGGTGTGCCGGCAAAACTGCCAAAAGAACTGCCAGGAGAGCTGACAAGCCGGCAGGTGGGCGTCTTTGTTTCCCTGAAAAAACATGGAAAGCTCCGTGGCTGTATCGGAACAATCGCTCCGGTAACAGGTAGTGTGGCAGAAGAAATTTTAAGGAACGCTGTCAGTGCAGGGATGTCAGACCCGCGGTTTCCACAGGTTAAGGTCTCTGAGCTGGAAGCGCTTGTCTACAGCGTGGATGTGCTGAGTACGCCGGAGGCCATCGGCTCGGCCAATGCGCTGGATAGCCGCCGTTATGGCGTGATCGTCACAAAGGGCCACAAGCGGGGATTGCTTTTGCCAAACCTTGATGGCGTTGACAGTGTGGAGCAGCAGATCGCCATCGCGAAACAAAAAGCCGGAATCGCAGCCGATGAAGCCTGTGAGCTGCAACGGTTTGAGGTGGTGCGTCATTCATGAAACTGACCTGTGATTTATGCCCGCACCACTGCGTTATTGAGGAAGGCCGGACAGGCTTTTGCCAGGCCAGGGGCAATAACGGCGAGCGCATTGTCTGTGAAAATTATGGCAGGCTTACCTCAGCCGCCATGGACCCCATTGAAAAGAAGCCCCTGAACCGTTTTTTTAAAGGAACCTCAATTCTTTCAGTGGGCAGCTATGGCTGTAACCTCCGCTGTTCATTTTGCCAGAACAGCTCGATTTCCATGAGTGGACGGGATACACGGACGATCCATGTCACGCCGGAAATGCTGGCGAATAAGGCGAAAAGCCTGAAAGAAGCAGGAAACATCGGCATTGCCTATACATACAATGAGCCGCTGGTAGGTTATGAGTTTGTGCGGGACTGCGCAGTGCTGATCCGTGAAAGAGGCATGAAAAATGTGGTGGTGACCAATGGAAATATTGCTTCAAACTATTTTGAAACGCTTTTGCCACTGATTGACGCTATGAATATTGATTTAAAGGCTTTTAATGAATCCTTTTATGAGGTAGTGAGCGGTGATTTTAAAACGGTTAAGACAAATATCCTTCTGGCGGCAGAGCACTGCCATGTTGAGGTAACAACCCTGATCATTCCCGGAGAAAATGACAGTGATGAGGAAATGGACGCGTTGGCAGAGTGGCTGGCCGGCATCAATCCTGAGATCCCGCTGCATGTATCACGCTTTTTCCAAGTTATCAGATGCTTGACAGAGGGCCGACCGAGATCGAGACAGTTCACCGGCTGGCCGAGATCGCAAGGAACCATCTGGAATATGTTTACACAGGCAATTGCTAAGCTTAAGGGAAGAGCAAAAAGTAAAAAACTGCCGCATTATCTGGAAACGATAAACAGATTTGTACCGATGATGGACCGAGAAAAATAGAGAATTATGAAACAGCAGAAACATAATTTTTTAAAAAGAATAATTTATAAGCGTATTTAAAAAAATATTTTTCTTATAAGCATAAATTTACCCTTGACATGATTTTTGACAGAAATAAATATCTAAAAAAGAAACTTAATAGATTCTTAAATAATGTTACGTTGAAAAATATGTTTAAAATTTAGAGAATTAATAAAAAAATATTGCAAAGCCAGTGTTACAGGGACTGTAAACGCATTATCAAGAAGAAAACAGCAGTCGCCTTTTTATGCATCTTTGTAAAAATTTGTAACAAACTGTAAATAAATGAAAGTGTTGCTTGACCAAAAGCGGATTAGTGTGTAAACTAGAATCAGTTAATAAAGCAAATAAATAACAGTGCTTTGAGAAAGGAGAGATTTTATTATGATGTTCTATAGTTTTATCGCTGCTGATTTAGCCGCAAAAGCACTCGCAAAATGTGATGATTAAGAAGCAATTTTATTTAGATAATCAATAAGAGCCAGGATATCTCGATGAGAATCCTGGCTTTTCGTTTATGAAATCAAATAGTTCGCAAAAGAGAAGAACATTTCCTCGAGTGACTGCATCGGTTCAGCCGCAAATTCGACTGCTTCCGGCGGAATATCGTATTTTTCCATGGTTTCCTTTAGGTCTGTGTAGTATTCAGATTTGAAATCTTCCATCATAACGCCTCCTTAATATTTTCCATATTCTTTTACAAAGTTCAGGACTGCCTTTAAATTTTCAGGGTTAATATCCCGGGCTTTGAGCAGATTTTTGTCAAGGGCAAAGATATACTGTCCGCCTGGAGCCAGAATGTCGATCAATTCTTTTGCCTTGTCAATACATTGCTGTTCGGTTCCTGTTTTTAAGAGAGTGAGCGGGTACAGGCCAGAGATAACATGGCGTTTTCCCACCTTTTCAGCGATCAGCTTAGGATCACCGAACTCAAAGCTCATGTGTGTCAGCGGCGGCAGCTCGTTAAGATAATCGAGATAGCGCATCCAGTCATGCTCAACAAACAGGTTTGCACCGATACCTCTTGCGTCCAGTGCCTCAACATAGGCCTTAAAGGTTGGCCAGTAAAAGCGCTTAAAGTCTTTTTCACGCATGTATGGCGCCATGTGAAGCGGAATAAAGGTACGCACATAGCGGTTGGCGTTTGGCCCGGAGCCGGCCTTGATGGCGACAGGAAGCAGCGCGTTGCAGGCGGCCTCTACTTTTTCCGGACGGCGGCGCATATCTGTGCTGATGCCTGAGAAAGAGCGCAGCTGGTCAGAGAGAATGTCGAGCGGGGTACAGGAGGCAGCAGGGGCCATAGAATAGACAGACTTGTCATACTTTTCGGCGATTTTGCCAAAGCCCTGCTGCATGACACCCATAGAGGTGAAGAAGGTATAGAACGCCTTGGACAAAGCCTTCTGGCCCTCAAAGCCCGGTTTTGCCAGAGCGGGATACAGTCTGGGCAGCACCTTGTCCCAAAGCGTTTTGATGGGGTCGGCGATAAAATCGTCATACTCATCATCTTTTAAGCCCTGCACTTCAGGATGCTGGATAAAACCGTCTGTGCCCATCACAAAGTTGATGGCTTCCAGCATTTTGTAAAGATGCGGCATTCTCAAAAACATGCCAAAAACAACATCTGAATCAAAGTCTTTGGTCGCCTGGTCGATGGCGTCCAGATTTTTTACCAGACTGTACTGTTCTTTTCTCAGGTCATAACCGGCATACTCGAGACAGAAAGCGTTATCACCAAAAACAAGACGTGGCACACGCTCAGGAACCTTTCCGTCAAAGACATCTTCAAAAAGCTTGTTTTTTTCCAGTACTCCAGCAGATAATTGATTTTCACTCATATGGAAAAACCCTCCTAAGTTATTTACTGTACGCGTTCAGTTTTTTATAAAATAATAATAACATGATTTTTTACTAAAGTCAATGTTTTTGAACGCGTCCAGTTGTTTGAATAAAGGCTTGATTAAGGATAAAAAATATGTTTAAATTAAATCACAAAGACACCGAAGGAGGTTGCCGGGAATGAAGGGGAAGAAAAGCAAACAGAAAATATACGAAACAGCCAAACGGCTGTTTTTGGAGGAGGGCTATCTCATTGGCAACCGCCGCATTGCCACAGAGGCCAACGTCAGCCTTGGTCTGATCGCCTATCACTTTAGCAGCAAGCGCAATATCGCCATCGCCATCCTGAAGGAGGATTATACCATTTTGTCAGCCCATCTCAAAAATTATTTAACGCCAGATCAGGATATTCTGCTTTATGTTCTCTGCTTTACCAACATGACGCTGAGAATCCGTGAACAGGACTATAAGATGGCGCGGTTTACCACTGAGATCATGAAAGATGATATTCTGGAGGCCTCGATTTATGATGGAAATCAGAAACATGAGTATGCAGCGCTGATGGAACTGATAGATGAAGAGATTTCTTATGAAAAGAAACTTAAGCTGGCGCTCGGAACGATTTTTGGTGTTCAGAGAGCTTTGCAGTGGAATATTAATGATGGAATGGACCTGAGCTATCAGGATTATTTTGAATATATGGTAAAGACCTACAGCTTTGCTCTGGATTTAAACTATGGGAAGCAGAAAATCAAAGAGATTGTGAAAAAATCCAACGCCATTGTCGATAAGGTGTTCAGGGATTACAGTCATTTGCTGGACACCTCGAAGTATCTGTATGGTCAGGTGGAGATCGAAGAGTAAAAGAGATACGCCGAAACGGCGTATCTCGGATGGATCAGGCTTCACAGAGGGCAAAGCATCTTGCCGGGAAGCCAGAAGCATTCTTTGCCTTAGGAAAGGTGCAGAAGATGATCGCTCCGGCTGGCGGAACCTTGTCAAGGTTTGCCATAACCTCAATCTGAATGCGGTTTTGGCTTAAAATATAGGTTTCGCTTTCCATGGGCTTATCCTCTTCAAGGGCCGGCGGGGCAGTGTCAAAGGCTTCGTGGCCAATGGCGCCGACGTTTCGTTCTTCAACGAGGAATTTAATGGCTTCGAGGCTCCAGCCCGGATAGTGAACATTTCCCTTTTCGTCAAATTCCATGCAGCCTTTTTCATCGGGCCAGCGTTTACACCAGTCCGAGCGCATGGCGACAAAGGCGCCGTCCGGGATTGGGCCATAGCTTTCTTCAAAGGCTTTGATATCCGCGATGCTTAGCGCATAGTCGGGATTGGCTGCGACCTGGTTGTGCACATCGATGACACATAAGGGATAGGTGAACTCGGTCACCTCGATTTCATCCAGGGTTCTGCCTTCTGGGTAAAAATGAATGGGCGCGTCGACATGTGTGCCATACTGGCCGACAACCGTAAACTGCTGAGTCTGAAAGATGTCGCCGTTTTTGTAATCATAGACCAGCTTGGTGGTCATGGCCGGGAAACCCTGCCAATGCGGGCTGTCATCATCAAAAGCATGGGTCAGGTCTACCCATTTGTAGGACGGGGATTTTAGTTCTGCAAGCAGAGACCATAATTTTGGTGTTGCCATTCTGAATCCTCCTTTAAAGCTCTAAAGCTTATTTTTCTTATATTTTATAATAGGATGTTGTATACGTCAACATTTAGAATTGTTCCCCGACTGCAATCTTTTGTGCTATAATAATCACAAAAAATCTTTTATGAAAATCAGGACAGAACCAATGCTACAAAAAATGACAAAAACAGGGAAAATCTTTTTCTTTATCAGCTTGATAAGTGTTCTTTACGCTGCTTTTTTAGTTTATGCTAAAATGACAGGAGTGGTCATCAAGGACTATGGCGACTGGTTGTTTCTATACTATACGATTCAGGTCATTGTGCTGGTGGTACCCGTCGGTTTCCATGTTTTTCAGGGATGGATGAACGAGGAAGACCTCAGGGCCGTCACAACCGCTGCTTTTGCCAATGTTATGATCTATTCGGTTATCAGCATCTGCTTTGGGCTTTTTTATACATATGTGGTGGATATGGCTGCGATGCTGGCAGATATTTTAAATGGCGTCTTTCTGGTATGCGTTATTTTCTGGTACCGGCAGATGATGGGGTAAAGGATCGTGAAAATAAGAGAATATCAGCTGGCAACTGGTGATACGGCGCGTCTTGACCGCCGGTCTGCTATTATCAGCCTTGAGAATGAGCGGCGGATCCTCAGCACATCCCTTTTAAACGGTGGTATTCGCAGCGACCTAAAATATGTTTTTAATTATGACGAGCTGGAGAATAAAACCAGACAGTGTGAAATGCTGGCGCCCACCCACGAGGAGCATTTAAAGATTGTGGCGGCAGATATTTTAAAATTACCGACGGGACAGACGACTGGGCTGACCACAGCAGCCCAGATCTGCAACGCGGCGTTCTGCGAGGCCGCTTACGGCACGCTGGCGGTGTCAGCGCTGGTGACAGCGGGTGTTTCGGGCAATGCTCTGCGGGCAGGCGACCGGGCGACGCTTGATCAGAAGGAAGGCCGGCCGTTTGTGCTCGGCGGCACCATCAATGTGATCCTGGCAATTGATGCCAATTTACCGGACGGCGCCATGCTTCAGGCTTTTATGACCTGTACCGAAGCCAAGACAGCCGCCCTTGAGCGTCTGGGCTGCAAAAGCGTGATTTCGCAAGGCGGAGCGACCGGCACCGGTACCGATGGTGTTGTCATCATTGCGCGGCCCGGCTCAGAGTTGCGCATGACTGACGCTGGGAAGCATTTTAAGCTCGGAGAGATAATTGGCCAAACAGTTGAAACGGCAGTGCGGAAAGCCCTGTATTTACAGGATGGGCGGACGAGTTAGTTTCTTTTTTTCATCAGTCTTATCCGTGCCTTTTCTTCTGGTGAGACCTGTCTGGATTCAATGATTTTCTGCAGTGTTTTATTATAAGTAAAGATATCTAGCGCGGTCTCGCCCAAAAGGTATGACAGGGTAATATCCGGAAAGCGTACATAACACATGGATAACGCCCAGGCTACTGCCATCTTCACATAGTAGTCCTCATGGCGGACTGCGTCCAGAAGCTCGATGGTTTGATGAATATAGGCTTCATCAATATAATAAAACAGAAGCATCACGATGCCAAAGCGGAGAGTAAAGGCGTCTGAGGATTTAAGCTTGGATAAAACAAAGCCCCAGAATAGCTCAGGGTAGGCTCTAGCATGCTTTAAACCACTGCAGAAACTGTCGCATACAGACCAGTTGTCGATTTTGGGGATAAAAGTATTAATGGATGCTATGATGGTATCCAGTCCGGCTTTTTCAGGGTCCAGATAACCGATCACCATTCCTTTGAGCATTTTTTCTTCAAAATAATCTTCAGGTCCCTGAGACAGAAAAAGCGGATAATCTTCTTTCACAATACGTTTCGCAATCTTTCTGAGTATAGGAAGTCGGACTCCTATCAATTCGCAATGATCAGGCAGCAATTTTTGCTGAAATCTGCGATAATCATTTTCTGCAAGTAAAAACAGTTCTTCACGTATGGTCATGTCAGCCTCCTTTAGTGTTTATATTATAGCATAAATATGGCAAAACGGACTGGAATAAAAAACGGTTGAATCTTAAAAAACTTAAGAAAAGCGTCTGCATTTTTATGTTTTAAAAAAAGTTGTTCTTTTTTAAAGGATATTAACATAAAAAAAAGAATAATATTAAAGTACCCTTTGGTACAAATATCAGATATTACAGGGAAAGTGGTGAGAAGATGGCGCCTCGTTATAGTGAAGAGGTTATTAACCAGGTGCTGCAGGCCAACGATATTATCGACGTTGTATCAGAGTATGTGACACTGAAAAAAGCCGGAAGCTCCTATAAGGGCAAGTGTCCTTTTCATAACGAAAAGACGGCTTCTTTTACAGTGTCGCCGGATAAGCAGCTGTATCACTGCTTTGGCTGCGGCGT
Source organism: Eubacterium maltosivorans (assembly GCF_002441855.2). Taxonomy (NCBI): domain Bacteria; kingdom Bacillati; phylum Bacillota; class Clostridia; order Eubacteriales; family Eubacteriaceae; genus Eubacterium; species Eubacterium maltosivorans. Next base: position 550,792 of record NZ_CP029487.1, read on the forward strand.
AGGAGGAAATGTTATTGGCTTTGTCATGGCCATTGAAAATCTTCCTTTTGTGGATGCGCTGAAGTTTTTAGCCAGACGGGCGCATATTATTCTGCCGGAGAACGGCAGCAGTGCCGAGGATAATGAACGATACCGGAAAAAAGAACGCCTTTATGAACTGCACCGTGAGCTGGCCAACTATTACTATCTTTGTCTTAAAAAAAACCGAAATGCACAGTACTATCTGGCAGGCCGCAAGATCACACCGGAAACCATCAGGGCTTACGGCCTGGGACTGGCGCCGGATGGCTGGCAGAACGCTCTGGGGTTCCTGCGTCAAAGGGGGTATACTGATCAGGAGATGCTGGATTCCGGACTGGTGATGCGCAGTGAAAATGGGCGTATGTACGATCGTTTCAGGAACCGCATCATGTTTCCGATTCTGAACGCTACAGGCCGGATTATTGGCTTTGGCGGCAGGCGGATCAGCGAGGAGGATCACGGGCCAAAGTATTTAAACTCACCGGAAACCATGATTTTTTCAAAGGGAACCGAGCTTTTTAATATGAATCATGCCAAAAGCAATATTGTCGGTGGGCAGATGCTCATCGTCGAGGGCTATATGGATGTGATCTCACTTTATCAGCATGGCGTACGCAACACAGTAGCCGCTCTCGGCACAGCCTTTACCGCTTATCACGCAGCCCTTTTGGGGCGCTATGTGGGGGAGGTAGTGCTCAGCTTCGACGGTGACGCCGCTGGAGAAAGCGCTACGCAAAAAGCCATTACAATCTTGAAAAATACACCGTTGAATGTTAAAATATTAAGGTTACCCATTGAGGATGACCCGGACACTTATATTCAGAAGCACGGCAGAGAAGCCTTTGAGAAAAAAGTGACTGAGGCCATCACCATTGTCGAGTATGAGATCGGCCTTCTGAGGAATAAATTTGATCTCAGTCAAACCGACGGCCGGATTAAATACATTAATCAGGCCATCGCAGTGCTGAGACAGCTCTCCGATGAGGTTCAGATCGATCTTTACAGCAAGCGTCTTGCCAGAGAAACCGGAATTGACCTCAAGGTTATAAGACGGGAGGTATACCGCAAAAAGCCTATGGAACTGACGGAAGAGGATGTTGGCGAAAAGATTGACTACTGGCAGAAAATGCCAAAAGCCTATGAGGAGGCCCAGATTCTTTTTCTCAGAAAGGGAATGATGGAGCCAGAGGTCTTTAAATCCGGAAGACTGAGGGCAGAGCACTTTAGCCCGGGGTTTTTCAGAGAGCTTTATGTGCTTATTACAGGGCTGCTGGAAAAGGGTGAGCATCTGTCACCGGCAGCGCTTATGAACCATTTTGAGGATGCGGAGCAGGTAAAGCCAGTATCCGCTATTTTGATGGATGATACTCCTGTCGAAAGCGCGAAACTGGAGGAATGTATCAAAACCATCATGCATTTTTACCGTTTGACCGAAATCGAGCGGATAAAACAGGAAATCAGTAAAGCGAGCGAGGAAGAAGCCGCTGTTTTAATGAATAAAATGATTACATTGAAAAAAGAAATGTAACAAGTTATGATCGAAAGTCAGGAGGATATAAATGGCTGAAGCAAAGAAGAAAAAAGTGAAACCAGATATGGAGGAATTGCTCGACGAGGTTGATGCAATCGCCGACCTAGAGGCAATGCCGGAAGTTCAGACACTGATCAAGCGCGGTAAGGAAAAAGGCTCCTTAAACAACGCCGATTTTGAGGAAGTGCTTGAGAAGACCGATCTGGATCCGGAAGAGATTGATTCCATCTATCTGCTTTTACAGAAGGAAGGCATTGATTTAACCTTCCAGGATATGGATATTGAGACCGATGATATTGATCTTGATATCGACATCGATGTGGCAGAGCTGGAAGAAATTGAGATTGAGGAGGATCCCGTCAAGGATATAGACCTGGGGGACAGCGTCAGTGTCAATGATCCAGTGCGCTTGTATTTAAAGGAAATCGGCAAGGTGCCGCTCCTGACCGCGGAGCAGGAAATGGGCATTGCCAAGCGTATGGAAGCAGGCGATGACGAAGCCAAGAAAGAGCTGGCTGAGGCCAACCTGCGTCTGGTTGTCAGCATTGCCAAACGCTATGTGGGCCGTGGGATGTCCTTTCTGGACCTCATTCAGGAAGGAAATCTCGGCCTGATCAAGGCGGTGGAAAAATTCGATTATACCAAGGGCTTTAAGTTCAGTACCTATGCGACCTGGTGGATTCGTCAGGCCATCACCCGCGCCATCGCGGACCAGGCCAGAACCATTCGTATTCCTGTGCATATGGTTGAGACCATTAACAAGCTCATCCGTGTGTCCAGACAGCTGCTTCAAGAGCTTGGGCGTGAACCTACGCCGGCAGAAATTGGTAAAGAAATGGGCTTCTCGGAAGAAAAGGTCCGCGAAATCCAGAAAATCGCGCAGGATCCTGTATCCCTCGAGACACCCATTGGTGAGGAAGAGGACAGCCATCTGGGCGATTTCATTGAGGATGATAATGCCCCGGCACCTTCGGAAGCAGCGTCCTATGCGCTTTTGAAGGAACAGCTCATGGAAGTGCTCAACACCTTGACTGAGCGTGAAGAAAAAGTGCTGCGCCTGCGTTTTGGACTGGATGACGGACGTGCCCGCACACTGGAAGAAGTCGGCAAGGAGTTCAACGTTACCAGAGAGCGTATCCGCCAGATTGAAGCCAAGGCACTCAGAAAGCTGAGACACCCGAGCAGAAGTAAAAAATTAAAGGATTATTTGACCTAAAATGATGACACCACGTTTGCAGGTGATTGCAGATAATGTATTGAAAAATGAAAGCATGGCAGATATCGGTACAGACCACGGATATCTGCCTGTTTATCTAATGGAACAGGGCTTTATACCGCGCGCTGTCGCGGCAGATATTAATGAAAAGCCCTTGAAAAAAGCAGAGCAGCTTGTGGCCCGGTCGGGCTATGAAAAGCAGATTGAAACGCGTTTGGGCTCAGGTCTTTCCGTATTAATCCCCGGAGAAGCTGGAACCATTGTCATGGCGGGGATGGGCGGTTACCTGATAAGGGATCTGCTGACCGAATCCCTTGAGGTGGCGGTCTCGGCAAAACGCTTGGTGCTCCAGCCCATGAATAACGCTTTTATTGTCAGGCATTTTCTGGAGGATAACGGCTTCGTGATTGTAAATGAGGATCTTGCAAAGGAAGAACGCAGAGTCTATGAAATTATCGTTGCTGAAAAGGGTGAAATGTCCATTGAAAACGATCTGGATTATCTGATTGGCTATGAGGCAAAAAGGCGTAAGCATCCGCTTCTGCCGGAGTTGATCGACCGTAAGCTGGAGCTTGAAAATAAAATAATCCAGAACACGGAAAACAAGCATACAAAAATGGCCAGAGAACAGTATAAAAAAAGCACAGCCATTGCGGCTGCGCTGATGGAGGTGAAAAATGGCTGTAAAATGCAGTGAAATAACAAAAGTGATCGAAGCTGTGGCTCCGAGAAGCCTTGCGGAGTCATGGGACAACGTTGGCCTTCAGATCGGCTCTTTCCAGAAAAGAGTGAAAAAAATACTGCTGACATTGGATGTGACCGAGGCTGTCGTGCGGGAAGCAGTCATGGAAAATGCGGATATGATTATTGCGCACCACCCCTTTATCTTTAACGGCATCAAATCCATTTGTACCGATGAGCTGAAGGGAAAGATTGTGGCTGAGCTGATCCGCAATGACATCAGCCTGTATGTAGCGCACACTAATCTGGACAAGGCAGAGCTTGGCCTTAACGATTATATCGCGAAAACACTCGGCATTGAACAGCGCCAGCCGCTGGACCCTTCCGATGAGGATAAGCTCTATAAGATCGTGGTTTATGTGCCGGTGGATTACACCGATAAAATTGTTGAAGTGATGGGAGATAGCGGCGCCGGCTTTATCGGTAATTACAGCCACTGTACCTACCGTACCGTGGGCCAGGGAACCTTTAAGCCGCTCGAGGGGTCTTCGCCCTTCATCGGTGAGGAGGGTGAGGTGGCAACCGTTAAAGAAGACCGGGTAGAAACCATCATTGACGGTAAGATGATGAAAACCCTCATTCAAAAGCTTAAAAAAGTCCATCCCTATGAGGAGATGGCCTATGATTTATACCCTCTTGAAAACGGCGTGCTTTTAAACCAGAATGGCCTTGGAAAAATCGGCGTCTTAAAAGAGACCATGACGCCGGAAGCCTTTATTGAGTATGTAAAAAAAGCGCTGAGCCTTTCCCATGTGAGGGCAGCAGGTAATGAGCCGGCAAAAGTCAGAAAGGTGGCTTTGTGCACAGGCAGCGGAGCAGAGTTTATCGGACTGGCAAAGGTTAAAAAGGCAGATGTGTACATTACCGGGGATTTGAAATATCATGATGCCCAGCGGGCGGCCGAAAATAACCTGTGGGTCATTGACGCCGGTCATTTCGGAACGGAAAAAATGGTCGTGGGTCTGCTTGAGAACCTGCTCCGGGAAAAGGTGGACGATCAGGAGATCGAGTATGTCCGCTCAAATTACAATGAAGATTTCATGCGCTACTATTAAGCAGAGTTGACAGAGTATTAAGGAGACAGATAGATGAAAGTTTTAGTTTGTGGTGGGGCCGGCTATATCGGGTCCCATGTAGTCAGGGCACTTTTAGACAAGGATTATGAGGTGGTGGTGCTGGATAATTTATCCACGGGGCACCGCCAGTCCGTCCCGCAGGGCGCAGTGCTGGAGGTCGGCGATATTCGCGATGCAGCCTGTCTTGAAAGACTGTTTTTACGTCATGAGGTTGACTGCGTTATGCATTTCTGTGCAAACTCACTGGTGGGTGAAAGCATGGAAAAGCCCATTGAGTATTATGATAATAATGTTTACGGGACGCTGTGCCTGCTGCGTTCCATGGTCAACAATGATATTAAGCATTTTATTTTCTCATCGACCGCGGCAACCTACGGCGAGCCTGAGCGTCTGCCCATTGATGAGGATACGCCTAAGCACCCTACCAACACCTATGGCGAAACAAAGCTGGCGGTTGAAAAAATGCTGCATTGGATGGAAGTTGCCTACGGACTTCATTACAAGGTGTTCCGCTATTTCAATGCTTCCGGTGCACACCCGAGCGGAGAGATTGGCGAGGACCACGCGCCCGAAACCCATCTGATCCCATTGATTTTAAAAACAGCACAGGGCATCCGTGATAAGATTTATGTCTTTGGTGATGATTATGATACCCCTGACGGAAGTTGTATCCGCGATTATATCCATGTAATGGACATCGCGGAAGCCCACATTCTGGGTATGGAGGATCTGGTTAAATCTGAAACCAGCGATGTTTATAATCTAGGCAATGGCAATGGTTTTTCAGTTTTGGAAGTGATTGAAAAGGTTAAGACTGTTACCGGAAAAGATTTTCAGGTTGAAATCACAGACCGCCGGGCAGGCGACCCGGGAGTCTTAATTGCCAGTTCAGAAAAAGCCCAGAAAGCACTGGGCTGGTCACCGGCAAACTCATCACTCGAGTATATCATCGAAACCGCCTGGAAATGGCATCAGGGGCATCCTGACGGCTATGGCCTCGTTTAATGTGCCTTATAAAAAACATGAAACAGAGATTGATTCTTTGAATTCGTGTATGGTTTAGTGTATAATTATAAAAATAAGTTATGAAACAGTAAAATTTTATTCTGTCACAAGGACGGGCGGTTCCCGCCCTTACAGGAGAGGAGAGAATATGAAGAAATTATTAACAGGTAATGAAGCCATTGCCCGTGGTGCCTGGGAAGCCGGCGTTAAGTTCGCCACCGCCTATCCGGGAACACCAAGTACAGAAATCCTTGAAAATGTAGCGACCTATGATGGCATTGTTTCCGAATGGGCGCCAAATGAAAAAGTAGCGGTTGAAGCGGCTGCTGGTGCTTCAATTGCCGGTATCCGTACACTTGCTGCAATGAAACATGTTGGGGTAAACGTTGCGGCTGACCCGATTTTTACTTTTGCCTATCTTGGCGTTAACGGGGGCTCTGTTATCGTAACAGCCGACGAACCAGGCATGCACTCATCTCAGAATGAGCAGGATAATCGAAACTACGCGCGCCATGCAAAAATGCCGATGTTTGAGCCGTCTGACAGCCAGGAAGCTAAGGATATGCTTAAGGAAGCCTATGAAGTAAGTGAAACCTATGACTGCCCAGTGCTTTACCGCATGACTACCCGTGTCTGTCATTCAAAATCCATTGTCGAATGTGAGGACCGTGTGGAAGTGGACGATAAAGAATATGTAAAAGATATTATGAAAAACTGTCCGCTGCCGGCTCATGCCCGTGTTATGCAGGTTAAGCTTGCCAAAAATTTTGAAAAGCTGGCAGAATATACCGAAACCTCTAAATGGAATTATATCGAAGATAATCAGAAGGAAATTGGCGTTATCGCGTCTGGCGTGGCTTTCCGTTATGCAAAGGAAGTTTTTGGCGATACGGCCTCTTATCTGAAACTGGGATTTTCTTATCCACTTCCCAAGAAGCTGATTGCTGAATTTGCAGGCAAAGTTAAAAAGATCTATGTTCTTGAAGAAAATGATCCGATTCTTGAAACCGAAATTAAAGCCATGGGCATTGACGTTATTGGAAAAGATGTGTTCCCAACCATGGGCGAGCTGACACCGGAACGCATCCGTGAAGCCCTCTATGGTAAAAGCGAAGTGACCCTTGCGCCCGATCCTGAAAAAATTGTCGGCCGTCCGCCGGCATTCTGCGCAGGCTGTCCGCACCGCGGTATTTTCTACGAGCTGGGCCGCCGTAAAAATATTATGATTTTCAGTGATATCGGATGCTATTCCCTGGGCTTAACACCGCCCTACAACGCTACAGACGCGATGATCTGCATGGGTGCCAGCATCAGCGGGGGACACGGTGTGGCAAAGGCCATGGATATTAAGAATAACGATATGAAAGTCGTTTCTGTCATCGGCGATTCAACTTTCTTCCACTCTGGAATGACCAGTCTTATGGATGTTACCTATAATAAGAGCAATGTTCTGACTGTTATCTTGGACAACCGTATTACCGGCATGACCGGCCATCAGGAAAACCCGGGCAGCGGCTTTGACTTAAAGGGCGAACCGGCGCCAATTATGGATATCGAAACCATTGTCCGCGCACTTGGCGTTAAAAATGTCCGTACGGTTGATCCAAACAATCTGGAAGAAACTGACGCGGCGCTTGACTGGGGTCTGTCAAATGATGAAGCCTCTGTCATTATCACGCGCTGGCCATGTGCGCTCAAGCGTTTTTCTCAGGCCGATAAGGAAGAGTTCCCAGAAGCCTTTAAGCGCCACTGCAAGGTCGATACCGATCTCTGTATCGGCTGTAAGAAATGCCTGAAATCCGGCTGTCCTGCTTTAGCCTTTAACTCTACCGTACCGAAAAAATCCGGTATTCTGGAAGAATCCTGTCTGGGCTGTGAGGTTTGCCTGCAGATCTGCCCGAAACATGCCATTTATGTAGAGGAGGAAAAGTAGAATGAAAACAAAAAATATATTATTGGTTGGTGTTGGCGGCCAGGGAACCATCACAGCGGCAAAACTGCTGACCACGGGTCTGATGGAAGCCGGCTATGACGTAAAGATGAGTGAAATCCATGGTATGAGCCAGCGTGGCGGCTCCGTTTCATCTCAGGTCCGCTATGGGGATGACGTCCAGTCACCAGTTATCGAGATGGGAACAGCGGACATCATTGTTGCTTTTGAAAAAATGGAAGCACTGCGTTATATTGACTTCTTAAAGGAAGACGGAAAGATTATTGTCAACGATGCAGAGATATGGCCGCTGCCGGTCGTTATCGGCAAAGCGACTTATCCGGAAAAAATTCTGGAAACATTGCAGGAAAAGGCCGATGTCCGCGTGATGAATGCCTCCGCCATGGCGGAGGAGATGGGGAATCTCAAGGTTATGAATGTGATTCTGCTTGGGGCCATCATCAAATCCATGGGACTTCAGGATATTGAATGGGATGAAATTATCCGAAATAATGTAAAACCAAAATTTGTTGATCTGAATATTAAAGCGATGGCTGTCGGAATGGACGCCGTTAACTAAAAGGTTATGTGTAAAAAAGAATTTGAAACAGAAAACTTCAAATTTTTCCAAAACAGGGATTGTGAATATTTTCCTTGCCATAAAATGGAAAATCTGGACGAGTTTAACTGTTTGTTTTGTTACTGTCCTTTATATGCGCTGGGAAGGGACTGCGGCGGTGGTTTTGAATACACGGAAAAGGGTATAAAGAACTGTACAAATTGCCTTGTTCCCCATAAAAAAGAGAACTATGACCGGATCATCGAAAAACTCCTGATTCTTATTGAGCGCGTTAGAGAGCAGTAGCTCAGGATTATGTGTGAGGAGAGTTTAGTATGAGTATACTTATTGGCTTGATTTTGGTTGTGGCGGCTTATTTTATCGGTAATCTTGATTTTGCCTATATTATGGTGCGCGCTGTAAAGGGTGAGGATGTCCGTAATTACGGAAGCGGTAACGCCGGAACGACAAATGTACTCCGGACGATGGGCCTGAAATACGCTATTCCTGTTTTTATTTTGGATGCGCTTAAGGGCTCTGTCGTGATTCTTGCAGCCAGACTGCTTGGCTTCAGTGAAGCCTGGGTAGCGGCTGCGGGAATCGCAGTGGTCTGCGGTCATAACTGGCCGGTCTGCCTTGGCTTTAGAGGCGGAAAGGGTACTGCCACCTCCATCGGCGTTTTTATCGTCTTTGACTGGCCGATTGCCCTGATCTGTATTGCCGTTGGACTGATCTTCCTGGCCATTTTCAGAATGATGTCGCTGACTTCCATTATTGGGATGGTATCCCTTCCGATTGCAGTTCTTATTAAAAGTATTTTTATTACACATGGGGCTGTTTTTACACCCGAACTGTTTTTTGCCTTGTTTCTCTGCTGCTCAACAGTGTTCCAGCACCGCGCCAACATCAAGCGGATTATGGCTGGCACCGAGAGCAAGGTAGGGCAGAAGGTTAAAATGGGTGGAGATGATAAGAAAGGCAACTAAACTTTGAAAGGAGACATGAAGATGTCGAATGATAAAAAAGTCGTTGTTGCTGGACAGGAAAAAGACATCCGCGAAGCAGAGCCTGAGGTCAGACGTCAATCCCTGACAGATGATGTAATGGAATCTGTATCGGTGGAGGAAACCCATGAGGCCGGTACCTTTGAAAAAGATGTTATCGGAACTGAAGAAGCGGCGACCAACGCCGCTGTAGATTTAGACGTTTTAGAAGAACAGGAAGAAAACCGGGAAGCCTGATTCTGACTGGTGTTTTAAGGAGACTCTCAAAGCAGAGAGTCTCTTTTTACTGTTTCTGTTTTCTTTTTACAAGAAAGTTGATGTGGATTACAAGAATTTATTCCACGTATTATACCAGATATATGTTATAATAGAAATCGGCGCAGCACATCTTGTGTACGCCTTTACAAACCGATTTTATAAGGAGTTTAAGATTGAAAGAGCTGAAAGATCTATTTAAAAGACATTTTACGAAAGAACTGGAAGGCAGTAATAAGACTGTCTACGATCTTTTCGAGTGGCAGAATGTTGACGTCAATTTAACAAATTATCAGACGGGCGCGACCATTTTGTCCATGGAAGATCTTGAATTTCCAGTTGATTATTCGCAAAATGCCTGTAATATTATAGCCAGCAAGTATTTCAGACGACGGGGAATCCCAAACGGTCTGGGCTATGAACACAGCATGCGTGAAGTTGCCGACCGCATGGTTGGCTTCTGGGCAGATGCTTTGAAAGAAGAAGGCATCATCGAGACCGCTGAAGAGTGGCAGATTTTTTACGACGAGATGGTTTACGCTCTGTTGAAACAGATGTGGGCGCCAAATTCACCGCAGTGGTTCAATACTGGCCTGGCCAGAAGCTATGGCATCAAAGGTGACAAGGACGACCTTTATTACTACGACGAGGCGGCCGGTGAGGTTAAAGAATCAGATGACCGCTATACCCGGACTCAGTCAAGCGCCTGCTTTATTTTGTCCATCGAGGACAAGCTGCTCGGCCATCACTCCATTTCTGAGCATTATGTCAGTGAGACAAAGCTGTTTAAAGGCGGTTCCGGTGTTGGCACAAACTTTTCATCGCTTCGCGGCGTGAATGAAAAGCTATCGAGCGGCGGGCAGTCCTCAGGAATGATGAGCTTCCTGCAAGGGCTTGACCGTAACGCAGGCGCCATTAAATCCGGCGGCACCACAAGACGTGCGGCTAAAATGGTCATTGTAGATGTGGACCATCCCGAAATTGAAGAATTTGTGGACTGGAAGGTTAGGGAAGAGGATAAAGTCCGCGCTCTTGGAAAGATGGGCTATGATACCTCCATGGACGGTGAGGCATACCGCACCGTTGCAGGGCAGAACTCAAATAACTCCGTCCGTTTAAATAAAGAATTCATGGATGCTGTCATCAATCTTGAGCACGAACCGGATCACAAAATGACTTTGAAGGGACGCGTAGACGACGCAGTTAACCGTGAAGTATCCGTCAAGGAGCTGTGGCAGAAAATCAACACAGCTTCCTGGGCCTGCGCCGATCCTGGACTTCAGTTCGACGATCTGTTTAACGCCTGGCATACCTGTCCCGGCGGTGAAGATGGCGATACCTCCAAAAAAGAAAACCGGATCAACGCGACAAACCCATGCTCAGAGTATGCTTTCCTAAATGATACAGCCTGTAACCTGGCATCCATCAATATTTTCCGCTTCTTTGACCCGGAAACCAACAAAATTGATATTGAACGGTTTTCACATTTAGCAGGACTGATCCAGCTGGTGCTGGAGGCTTCGATCTATTGGGGACAGTTCCCAACAGAAGATGTTGCCAGAAAAAGCTACCTGTTCCGCACCACTGGTCTGGGCCTTGCCAATGCTGCGTCATTGATTCTGGCGCTGGGCTATCCTTATGATTCCGATGAAGCCCGAAACCTGATCGCAGCTTTATGCGGCATTATGACAGGACATTCCTACTATGTTTCAGCCATGATGGCCGGAAAGGTCGGGCCTTTTGCGAAATATGAGATCAACAGTCCTTATATGAAGCGCGTTATCCGCAACCACAGCCGTGTCGCGGGCTATCTGACCGATGACTATGAGGAAATGACTTATGAACCGCTTAAAATCAATCATGAACTTTTAGAAGAAATGGGTTTCCTGAATATCAGCAGCCGTATCAAAGACGCGTGGAAGGATGCCATTGACTATGGTGAGCTGAGCGGCTACCGCAATGCGCAGGTTAGCGTTATCGCGCCGACCGGTACCATTTCCTTTGCCATGGACTGCGGCGCCACCTCTGTCGAACCCTTCTACAACCATGTGGTATTCAAAAAACTGGTAGGCGGCGGCTCCATGGAAATCGTGAATCCAGTGATGGAGATTGCCCTTAAAAATCTGGGTTACAAGCCAAAGGAAATTTCCGATATACTTGGTTACATGCTGGATAAGGATGAAAAAGGCTATCTGCGCCACGACAGTCTGTCCGGCGCGCCGCATATCAAGCCAGAGCATATTCCGGTTTTTGACACAGCCAATACCATCCGCCCAGAGGGCCATGTGCTCATGGTTTCGGCCATTACGCCGATGATCAGTGGTTCGGTTTCAAAGACTGTGAACCTGCCGTCAGACGCGGAGATAGAGGATGTTAAGAAAATTCATCTTCTGGCATACACTACCGGCGCCAAAGCCATTGCCGTTTACCGTGATGGCTGTAAGGCATCACAGCCTTTAAGCTCCGGTAAGCAGGAGGAAGGCGAAAAGCATCTGGAGGATTGTTCTTATAAGGAGCTTCTTGAATTTGCAAGAGACTGTAATCAGGGGGTTCCCAACCGGCGTAAACCAGACGGTATGCGTATGAGCCGTACCCATGCGGCTAAAATCGGCGATATTGAGCTTTATATCACCATCGGTTTTTATGATGATGGTAAAATTGCAGAAATTTTTGTATCCACCGATAAGGATGGTACAGTGGTTAAGGGACTGCTGGCTTCATTGTCCAAGTCCATCTCCAATATGCTTCAGTACAATATTCCGCCGGAAAAAATATCCATCATGCTGAGGGGCCAGAAGTACGAGCCGTCAGGCTTTGTCCAGAGGCATCCGTATATTAAATACGCATCCTCTATTTCTGACCTGATCTCCAAGGTCATTGATATTGAATGCGGTGATTATTCCAAATGCCAGGTGAAGCCGAAAGCTCCCCTCGCAAAGGTAGACGCCAGCACAGCAGCTCCGACACCGGAAACTATGCCGCTTCAGATGGAAATGGAAATTGAGGGTGAAAAACTCTATGGGGAAGTGTGCAGCCAGTGTGGCAGTGACCGCATGGTCCGCAATGGTACCTGTAAGGTTTGTATGGACTGCGGCACCACCACGGGCTGCAGCTGATTAAGCTAAAAATCAGAAAAATAAATAAACCGGGATATTCAGCTTGGAATATCCCGGTTTTTTATGTGAATGTTTTATTTATTCATACGATCCTTTACATCATCTGCAACATCTTTCGCTTTTTCTTTTACGTCATTTGCTTTTTCTTTGATTTTTCCGGCTGCCTTGTCCATCATGCCTTCGGCCTGTAAGCCCTTATCGCCTGTTGCACCGCCGACTCGGTCTTTTACTTCGCCTTTTGCCTGATCGGTAAATCCTGTATCTTTGCTCATAATAAAGCCTCCTTAATAAGAATTGTTAGTTCTTATATACCCCCAGACAGGTGAAGAAAACAATCGTCTTTCTATTCCTAAGGAAAGCTTTAGTTTTGAAAAAGAAAAAGCAGAGAATAGACAGAAGGTATACCCAGCGCGTCAGGATAAAACAAACTTGCAAAATTAAGTTAAGTTTGATATGATAATATTTCAGAATAGTCACCAGACCGACGGCGATAGTCTTTAATCAAAAATGGACAGACTAAGCTGCCTGAGTGGAAGACAACAGTAGACAAATGGAGGCGCATTAAATGCGACAGACAATTAAGGAAGCAGAGACCATTGTCATCAAAATGGGCACCACCTCAGTAACCCATGCCAATGGTACCCTCAATTTAAAAAAGCTTGACCAGCTTGCAAGGGTTTTGACTGATCTTGAAAACAGTGGGAGAAAGATGGTTTTGGTATCTTCGGGTGCCATCGGCTGTGGCATGAACCGTTTGGGTTTAAAGGAACGGCCGAAGACACTGGAGGCCAAGCAGGCCACCGCTTCGGTGGGGCAGGGGCTTTTGATGGAGATTTATCATAAGTTTTTTGATGAATACCACCAGAATGTGGGGCAGATTCTGCTGACCAAGGATGTATTCAAGCATTCCATTAAAAGAAGCAATGCCATCAATACCTTCAAGGCACTGAAAAACCGCAGCATCATCCCGATCGTCAATGAAAATGACTGTATCGCGACGGATGAAATTCAGGAGGAGTGCTTTGGGGATAATGATATCCTGTCTGCCATGACTGCCGACATTGTGGACGCTGACCTTTTGATTATTCTCTCGGATGTGGATGGCCTGTACGATTCAAATCCCAATGAAAATGAGGATGCCATACTTCTCCAGACCGTTGAGACGATTGATTCCGATATTTTAAACAGCGCGGGATGTTCCACCTCCGGCCTTGGAACAGGCGGTATGGTGACCAAAATCGGGGCGGCTAAATACGCAACCGACCGGGGAATAAACACCATCATCGCATCCGGTGAGGATGTTAAAGTGATTTATGATATTTTAGAAGGCAATGAAATAGGAACATTTTTTATTAAACAGGATTTACAGGAGGTCCAAAATGTTAAAAAAAGTAATGATTAGTTTGTCTGCAGTAGCAGCTGGTATGCTGACCGTATTGGGCGCTTTTTATGTAGCAGAAAAACGCCGTGAAAAAGCAGTCGGCGGTAAATTAATGAAGGTGCAGTACCGTTTTACCAAGGATTTTGACGATTAAAAGCAGACAATATATAAAATAAAACAGACGAAAAATTTGGAGGGGTCAATGTCTAAGATCTTTATTTTTACAGCATCCACCGGTGCGGGACACAACCTGGCAGCAAAATCCATTGCCCAGGCTTTATCCGAATATGGTTTTGAGGTAGACGTTTATGATGCCTTCAAGGAAAGCAGCGCCGTTTTAGACAAAATCGTAACAAAGGGCTACAAGCAGCTGGTTGAAAATGTGCCAAAGCTTTATGAGCAGATTTATAACCAGTTCAACCACATGACGCCTTTTCAGCAGAATATTTTTAAGATGATGACAAAGGTTATGAATCCGGAAATTGTTCCCATGATTCATAAGGAACAGCCGCATCTGCTGATTTCAACCCATCCCTTTGTCACCAATATTTTAGGAACCTTAAAAGAGCACGGAGCCTTTGACCTGCCAGTGCTCTCTTTTGTGACCGATTATAAAATCCACAGCGTATACCTGCACAAAAAAATCAACGCCTATGTGGTGGGCAGTGAGTACACAAAGGAAACCATGATTGAAAAAGGGGTAAACCCGGACATTATCTATCCTTTCGGCATTCCCATAAGACAGGAGTTTGTGGAGGATACCCGAAAGAAAGCTGAGATCGAAGATCCAACGATCCGCGGTACAATACTGCTTATGGCGGGCAGTATGGGTACCAGACAGATGGAAAAAGCCTTTGTTGCGCTGATGAAGGCTCAGGAAAAAATTAAGATTATTGTGGTCTGTGGCAACAATAAAAAGGTCGAGCGCTCCATTGAGTTTTTAAACAAGGTCTATGAGACAGAGGATAAGGTTGTGGAAATTCATGGCTTTGTCGATAATATACCCGAGCTCATGGACGAGGCCGACGCTATTATCTCCAAGCCAGGCGGTCTGACAAGCACAGAGGCGATCGTCAAGTGTATTCCGATGATCATCCCCTATTATTATCCGGGACAGGAGGAAGAAAACGCCGATTATTTGGTGGAAAGCGGCATGGCCATCAAGGTGGACAAGATCAAGGAGCTGACCTCCATGGTTGATTTTCTTATTGAGAATAAATACATTATTCAGCAGATGGCTGAAAATATGTCTGAGGAAGCCAGAAACCATTCGATGGAAAAAACCATCGAGCTCTGTAAAAAACTGATTTCAGAATATGAAGCGGGAGAAATAATCCCGGAACTCTGATAAAAAACTTTACACCGTCCTGCGGTTATGGTATCATTATTACGTTAAGCCCGTTCTCTTGGTTTTTCGAAACTCCAACGAAATACTGTGATTACGGAGTCTATTTATAATTTAAGGAGAATTGACACAAATGATTTCAAAAGAAGAAAAAGAACGCATTATTGCAGAGTACCAGACACACGAAGGTGACACTGGTTCTCCAGAAGTACAGATTGCTATTTTAACAGCAAGAATTAATGGTTTAAATGAACACTTTGCCGTTCATAAAAAAGACCATCACTCAAGAAGAGGTCTTCTGAAAATGGTCGGTCAGCGTAGAGGTTTATTAAACTATCTCAAAAAGAAAGATATCATGCGCTATCGTGAATTAATTCAGAGATTAGGCTTGAGAAAATAGTACTGTAAGGCGGAGTATTCCGCCTTTTTTCTTTGAATTTTCGAACATCTGTGCAGATGATTTTGAAATAAACGGAGTCCAGCCGCTTCGTAAATCGGCTGATATCATTGGAGGTATTAATGAGAATATTTGAAACAGAAATTGCCGGTCGTCCCTTTAAGGTGGAAATCGGCGAGGTTGCACAGCTTGCTAAGGGCTCTGCAATGATCCGCTATGGTGAAACAAGTGTGCTGGCCATAGCCGCTGCATCTAAAAAACCTCGTGAAGGTATGGATTTTTTTCCGCTGAGCGTGGATTATGAAGAAAAACAATACGCAGTTGGTAAAATACCAGGAGGCTTTTTAAAAAGAGAAGGCCGTCCTTCTGAAAAAGCAATTTTAAACTCACGTTTAATCGACCGTCCGATTCGTCCGCTGTTCCCCAAGGGGTTCCGCAACGACGTTCAGGTAGTTACTACGGTCATGTCTGTTGAACAGGATAACGCACCGGAAATCGCCGCGATGATCGGCGCATCCATTGCTCTCAGTATTTCAGACATTCCTTTTGACGGCCCTACTGGTTCTGTAGCGGTTGGACTGATCGATGGCGAGTTCATCCTGAACCCGACCGAAGCCCAGCGTGAAGCCAGCGATTTAAGCTTGACAGTCGCCGGTACCAAGGATGCCATTATGATGGTAGAAGCCGGCGCTAACGAAGTTTCTGAAGAAACCATGCTGGAAGCAATTTTATTTGCGCATGAAGAAATCAAGAAAATTGTGGCTTTTCAGGAAGCGATTGTCGCAGCAGTGGGTGTGGAAAAGAAGGATTATACCCTTTACCTGCCAACAGACGAGCTGACCGCAGAGGTCGAAGCTTTTGTAGGCGGTAAAATGCATGAAGCGGTTCACACTGAGGATAAAACAGAACGTCTTGAAAATATCGACGCGGTTAAGACCGAGGTGGTTGAACACTTTGGCGAGCTTTATCCTGATCAGTTAAATGATATTGATACGATTTTAACCGCACTTCAGAAAAAAGAAGTCCGCAGCCTGATTCTGGTAGACCGCATCCGTCCGGACAACCGTAAAATGGATGAAGTCCGTCCAATTAGCGCGAAAATCGACTATATCCCGAGAGTGCATGGCTCCGGCCTGTTCACCAGAGGCGAAACACAGGTGCTTTCCATCGCGACTTTAGGCGTCCTGAGAGATGCCCAGGTGCTGGACGGCCTATCCAACGATACGGAAAAACGTTATATGCACCAGTATAACTTCCCAGGCTACAGTGTTGGCGAGGCAAGACCAATGAGAAGCCCAGGCCGCCGTGAAATCGGCCACGGCGCCCTGGCAGAACGTGCGCTGCTGCCAATGATTCCGCCGGAAGAAGAATTCCCCTACGCCATCCGCGTGGTATCTGAGGTTTTAAGCTCTAACGGCTCTACTTCTCAGGCCAGCGTATGCGGCAGCAGCCTTGCCCTGATGGCAGCGGGTGTACCGCTCAAGAAGCCGGTCGCCGGTGTGGCAATGGGCCTGATCAAGGAAGAAGAAAAGCTGGCCATCTTAACGGATATCCAGGGCATGGAAGACTTCCTCGGAGACATGGACTTTAAGGTTGCCGGTACTAAAGACGGGATCACCGCTATTCAGATGGATATCAAGATCCACGGTATCGACAGAGAAATTTTAACCCAGGCACTGGAACAGGCCCGCATTGGCCGTATGCACATTCTGGGCATCATGAACGAAGAAATTTCTGAACCGCGCGCAGAATTATCACCATATGCACCGCGTATTATGACGATGACCATTAACCCCGATAAGATCCGTGACGTTATCGGCTCGGGCGGAAAGGTCATCAATAAGATTATTGAGGAAACCGGCGTTAAGATTGATATTGAGGACGATGGTACCATCTATATCGCGTCTGAAGACGGTGTTGCAGCAGATAAGGCTAAAGCGATTATCGAAGATATTGTCAAGGAAGTGGAAGTCGGAGAGGTTTATACTGGCGAGGTCGTTCGTATCATGAACTTTGGCGCCTTTGTATCTTTGCCCGGCGGTAAAGACGGCCTGATCCATATTTCCAAACTTGCCAAGGAACGCGTGAAATCCGTAGAGGATGTCGTGAAGGTTGGTGACGTTGTAACCGTCAAGGTTGTTGAAATTGACGATAAGGGCCGCATCAATTTATCAAGAAAAGCGTGCTTACCTAAGGATTGAGTGTTATAATATGGAAAAGTGCAAGGTAAAAATATACAACGCATCCAAGTACCCGCTGCCGGAGTATCAGAGCTCCGGTGCTGCCGGGGTGGATTTATACGCGGATATAGACGAACCGATTGAGATTTTAAACCAGAATATTTACACCATTCCGACGGGAATTTATTTAGAACTGCCGGCGGGATACGAAGCTCAGATCCGGGCGCGTTCGGGTCTGGCCATGAAGCACGGCATTGCCTTGGTCAATGGGATTGGTACCATTGATTCAGACTACCGTGGTGAAATAAAGGTTATTTTAACAAATCTGAAGGCCTTTTCCCATACCATTCATCCCGGTGACCGCATCGCGCAAATGGTAATAAAATCCTATGTGACTGCTGATTTTGTAGAGGTCGACAGTGTAGAGGCTCTGACGGACACAGAACGCAGCGACGGTGGATTTGGACATTCCGGTATGTAGGAATACAAGGTACAGAGGATCTGTGCCTTTTTTTATTAAGTAAGTGAGGTGATAATAAGGTGGCAACAGCAAGCAAAAAGAAACCTGCCAAAAAGCGCGCGGGAAGCAGAGCCAAAAAGCAGCCTGGCATGAGCCCAATGGTCAAGCAGAGAATAACCGGTGCAGTGCTGGCCGTTCTCGGCCTCTATGTCGGCTATGCTTTTTTGACGGCAACGCCCGGAATTTTAGATAAAATTGTAGGGAAAGTTATCTTTACCTACATGTTTGGCAATACAACGATCATGATTGCCCTTTATATGATCGCCTGGGGAATCATGCTGTTTTTTAACAAGCACAGAGGAAATATACAGACGCTGGTCATGGTGTTTTTACTTCTGGTTAATCTGATGGTGGTCTTCAGCCTGAATATTCCGAGGCTTATGACCTACAGCGTGCTCGATCTTTTCAGCGTGGCCAGCTATGGCGGCTATGGAGGAATTATCGGGATACTGCTGTCCTACTTCCTTCAGATGCTTGTGACCAAGGTTGGTACCATTGTCTTTTTGATACTGGCGTCCATCGCCGAGGCCCTGCTGATCGTACGGGCAAATTTTAACGAATATTATCAGAAAATGAAGGAAAACAAATTCGGCGTTGCGCCTCTGAAGAATAAGGTCGGCGATCTGGTGGAAGAACGCAAGCTCTCAAAAGAACTGAGTGAAAAGAGCAAAAACGCCAAAAAGAGCAGGACAAAACAGGAAGAGCCGGCAAGTGACAGCTATGACGGCCTGTTCCAGCGCTCAGAGACTGGAAAGGTTTCGATTGACACAGAAATTCTTGATTTTATTGACGATGTCAATAAAGAGCTGGATGAATCAGACACCTTGGAGGATTCCAATGAGGCTCTGCCAGAGGAACAGCAGGAAAGGCTTTCGATCCTTCCTGAAAAGAAGCAAAAACAGAATAAAATTGTGGATGAGCTTTTGGATTTATCCGACAACGGGGAGGACCCCATAAACCCTCAACTGGAGGCTGACGAGGTTTATCATTTCCCGGAAACGACTTTGTTAAATCCGCCAGCCTCCGGTTCCAAAAACAGAAAGGACGCAGTGGTTAAAAAAGCCAGAATTATCGAGGAAACCCTTTCTAATTTTGGTGTGCATGCCAAAATTGTCGGGGTAGACGTCGGCCCGAGTATTACCCGGTTTGAGCTTCAGCCCGAACCGGGAGTAAAGGTCAATAAGATTGTTAATCTGGCTGACGACCTGGCCTTAAATCTGGCGACCTCGGATATCCGTATCGAAGCGCCTATTCCGGGAAAAGCTGCGGTGGGCATTGAGGTGCCAAACGAGGAGAGCGTTATCGTTGGCCTGCGTGAGATCATTGAGACGCCGGCCTTTGAAGGCTTTAAAGGGCCCCTGCCTTTTGCCCTTGGCAAGACCCTGTCCGGACAGAATATTATTGGGGACATCAGCAAAATGCCCCATGTGCTCATCGCCGGAGCCACAGGTTCTGGTAAGAGCGTATGCATCAACAGTATTATCATCAGCCTTTTGTACAAGGCTTCACCTGAGGATTTGCGTTTTATCATGATTGACCCCAAAATGGTCGAGCTGAACCAGTATAACGCCATACCACACCTGCTGATTCCTGTGGTCACAGACCCTAAAAAGGCCTCCTATGCCCTGAACTGGGGAATTAAGGAAATGACGGATCGTTACCAGTTGTTTAAGGAAAACGGCGTGCGTGATATTGACGGTTATAACGAGCTGATGGCTGGCCAGGGCGGCGAAAAGCTGCCGCGTATTGTCATTGTGGTCGACGAGCTGGCCGACTTGATGATGACATCGCCGAAGGAATGTGAAAACGCGATCTGCCGTATTGCGCAGCTGGCCAGAGCCTGCGGGATTCATCTGATCATCGCGACCCAAAGACCCTCGGTAGATGTTATCACCGGGCTGATCAAGGCAAATATCCCATCCCGTATTGCCTTCTCAGTGGCGTCTAATACGGACTCCCGTACCATTCTTGATATGGCCGGGGCTGAAAAGCTGCTGGGCAAGGGGGATATGCTCTACTACCCCGTCGGAAAATCAAAACCGCTGCGCGTGCAGTGTACCTTTGTATCTGACGCGGAGATCAACCGCGTAATCAATGCGGTCAAACCCAAAAAACAGCCAACCTACAATGATGAGATTGAAGAGGCCATTAACGAGCCCCAGGAAGAAGAGGAAGCCAAGGAGGATGACCTGGACCCGCTGTTTGACCAGGCAGTGGAGACGGCCTTTACCTATAATCAGGTATCGACCTCCATGCTCCAGCGTAAGCTGAAGGTTGGCTATGCCCGGGCTGGAAGGCTCATCGACTCCCTTGAGCAAAAGGGGATTATCTCAGGGCCAAACGGCAGTAAGCCGCGAACCCTGCTGATGACACAGGAAGAGTATTACAGGAGGTGACAGAGTGAAGAAGATACATATCACAACCCTGGGCTGTGATAAGAATACCGTAGACGCCCAGCAGATGCTGGGAATGCTCGCGGAAAATGGCTATACCATTGAGCCGGACCCGGCGCAGGCTGAAATCATCGTCGTCAATACCTGCTGCTTTATCCAGGCGGCCAAGGAGGAATCCATTGAGTATATCCTTGAATACGCCGGCTATAAGGAAAGCGGTCCGTGTGAGATTCTGGTGGTGGCGGGCTGTATGGCGGAACGCTATCATAAGGAGCTGGCTGAGGAAATGCCTGAGGTTGACGGCTTTCTAGGTGTGGGCCATATCGACAATATCATTGACCTGATTAAATCGATTGAAAGCGGAAGAGGCGGTGAAACCCTCGCGGGAGATATCGACCGGCCTTACCTGGAAGAAATGCCCAGGTATATCGAGGACAATACGATCACAGCCTATCTGAAAATCAGTGAAGGCTGTGACCATCACTGCACTTATTGTGTGATCCCGAAAATCCGCGGAAGGCACCGCAGCCGTCAGCCAGAGGCCATTTACAGGGAAGCGGCTTACCTTGAGGAAAAGGGTATCAGGGAGCTGATCATTATCGCTCAGGACATCACCCAGTACGGAAATGATCTGGATGAGGAGATCGATCTGGCCGGACTGCTGACGCGTCTGTCTGAGGATTTTTCTTTCCATTGGATACGCCTGCTCTATATGTATCCTGAGGGAATCACTGAAGCGCTTCTGGATGTGATTGCAGGCCATGAGAATATCTGTCATTATTTTGACATTCCAATCCAGCATACTGAGGATAAGATTTTAAAACGCATGGGGCGTCCGGTCAGCAAGAGCCATCTTTTTGAACAGGTTGGGCTGATCCGTAAAAAGCTGCCTGATGCGGTATTGAGGACGGCGATCATCACCGGTTTTCCCGGTGAGACAGAAGAAGACCATGAGGGCCTTCTGGCGTCATTGAGAGCGCTTAAGATCAACCGTCTGGGTGTATTTAAATATTCGCAGGAGGAAGGGACTCCCGCGGCAGCCTTCCCGAACCAGGTGGATGAAGCGGTTATGGAAAGACGGTGGAATGAAATATACGGACAGCAGGAGGAAATAACGGCTGAAGCCAATGAGGCCTTTGTTGGCAAAAGCCTGGACGTTTTAATAGAAGAAATGGAAGCGCCGGGAACTTATTCCGGCCGAACTTATGGTGATGCACCAGAAATTGATTGTATGGTTTTTGCCAATAGCGGGGAAGAGGTATTAGACATTGGCAATTTCTATAAAGTAAAAATAATCCAGACACTGGATTATGATTTGATAGGAGATGTAGAAAGTGAACTTACCTAACAAAATTACCATGGCCCGAATCATTATGATTCCATTCTTTATTATTGCCCTGCTGGTCAATTTTCCATTCCACGAGCCCATCGCAGTGGTGATCTTTATTGTCGCCTCTGCCTCTGACGCGGTGGACGGGCATCTTGCCAGAAGCCGGAATCTGATTACAGATTTCGGAAAATTTATGGACCCGCTGGCCGATAAGCTGCTGACCTGTTCAGCGTTTATCTGTCTGGTTGAGCTCCAGATGATTCCATCCTGGGTGGTGATCATCATTATTGCCCGCGAATTTGCCATTACAGGCCTCCGGACGCTGGCTGCCTCCGACGGCATCGTCATTGCCGCCAGCAAATGGGGTAAAGCCAAAACCATTTCTCAGATGATTGCCATCATCGCGTTGCTGCTGGTCAACTGGCCGGTTATGGCATTCCCCGCGCTGCTGTTGTTTGGTAACATCATGGTTTATGTTGCCCTTGCCCTGACCCTGATCTCAGGCATTGATTATTTCAGACTGAACAAGGGTGTTTTTAGAAGTATGTAGGTTTTTGAAAGTAAATAAATGAGAATAAAAAACAAGCGCGGCGGAAGCCGCGCTTTTGTGTGAGGAGTTTTTATGGAAATCGATGTTCATGTAAAAAGAGCGATTTTACACATTCTGGATACAGGCGCGGGCATTCCGGTGCTTTCGGATACGCTGCTGGGCCTGCCCATCGGTATCCAGGAATACTTATATAAGCATCTGACCCGGGCCATGAAGGACCCGGATATTAAGAGAACCCAGTTTGTGGACCCGCCAAGCCGTTTTTGTGATCTGGTACAGCAGTATAAAAAGGACGGCGAAAGCTTTACCTCTGTCAGCCAGGAAATTGCGAGTCTGCTCTTTGATTTTATGCTGGAAAACGTGGGAGTGCCGTCGGCCGATCTGCTGGTGGTCGATTTTATCGGCGATGGAGAGCCTTATTTGGGTGTTTTAAAGCTGAATTACAAGCACAGCTATATCCACTATGTCGACCACGAGGACGGCCGTTTAAACGATATTCTGCGCCAGCCCTGCTCACTGCCGACAGAGGGGCAGCGGCTGGATGAGTTTGTGATCATCAACCTGAATACAGACCAGATTTTTCTTAAGGAAAAGAAGTTTGAGATTGATGATAAAAAGGAGTACTATCTCTCCAACCGTCTGGTTTTATGTGAGGATGTGCTCTCCGAAAAACAGACATTTGATATTGTGGAAAAAACTGTTAAAAAAATTATCGCCAGCGAGTATAACGGTGACATCGAAAAGCTGAACACTGTCAAGCGGGTCATTGCCGACGACTACGAATCGGACTCGGTCATCGATATGGACAGTATCGCGCAGGCCACCTTTGGCGATGACTTTACCGTTAAGGAGCGTTTCAGGGAAGAAGCGGCCAAAAAGGGTCTCACCCAGAGCAAGGTGGCGGTAAGCGATAATATTGAGAACAAGATTTTTAAAAAACAGAAGTTTGTCACAGACTCCGGTATAGAGCTCTCGATTCCAACAGATTACCTCATGCGGGAAGATATTGTGGAGTTCAGAAATAATCCGGACGGCACCATCTCGGTTGAGATAAAAAATATAGAAGGGTTTGTGCCAAAGTAAGCGGCTGCCAAATACGCGTTCCGGGTATCCCCCAAATTTTTTGTCGGCATCCAGAGTAAACAACTCTGAATCAAAGTTTATTAACATTGCAGAATTTTGCCAGAAACAGTATAATGATAAGGGCCGGAGCTTTATGAAGCCCGCCTGAATTGACATAAGGAGATGGAATTATGAATTGTGAGCTCGTTTCGGTTGGAACAGAACTTTTAACGGGAGACACCTTAAATACCAACGTTATGTTTTTGTCCAAGGAATTATCCATAAATGGCTTCTCGGTGCTTTACCATACCACGGTGGGCGACAATCCGGGGCGTCTGAAATCCGTCATCATGAGGGCTTTAACCCGCAGTGACCTGATCATTACGACCGGTGGTCTCGGACCTACTCAGGATGACCTGACAAAGGAAACCATCGCGGAAATCTTTGGGATGGAAATGGAACAGCGTCCGGAAATTGTCGCAAAGCTCAAAGCGTTTTTTGACCGCCGCGGGGTAGAAATGACAGAAAACAACCTGCGCCAGTCCTACGTGCCAAAGGGCGGCGTCATGCTGCCAAACCCCAGAGGCACCGCGCCGGGGATTATGATCAAGAAAGACGATAAGACCATTATCATGCTGCCAGGACCGCCGCATGAAATGATGGGCATGTACGAAGACTGTGTGGAGCCTGTCCTGCACCAGCTGAAAAACCAGCTTGTGATCTCACGATATTACAATCTTTCGGATATTGGTGAGTCCACCGTGGAGGACAGCATCATGGACATCATCGACCGGCAGGACAATCCCACGGTCGCCACCTACGCCAAGCTGGGCGAGGTGATGATCCGCCTGACGGCCAACGGTGACGATTCTGAAACCATTAACGCTTTGCTGGACCGTTATGAGAAGGTCATTATTGAGCGTTTTGGAAGCCATATTTTCACACATTCCCAGGACAGCCTGGACGTGACTGTCGGTAAGCTTTTAATGGAAAAGGGCCTGACCGTAGCGCTGGCAGAATCCTGCACTGGGGGCCTTGTGGCCTCAAAGCTGGCAGAGATTCCGGGAATTTCAGCTTCGTTGAAAATGGGGCTGGTTACCTACTCCAACGAAGCTAAAATGCAGCTTTTAAATGTGAGGGCTGAAACCCTTGACCGCTACGGCGCCGTCAGCGAGCAGACCGCGCGTGAGATGTGCGAGCACCTTAAGGAAATTTCAGGCTGTGATATTACCGCGTCGGTCACTGGCATTGCCGGGCCTGACGGCGGAACGCCGGAAAAACCTGTGGGACTGGTATACGTAGGGGTTTGTGCCAAAGGAAAAACCACCATAAAAAAATATCTCTTTGAAGGCAGCCGAAAGATTGTTCAATTGCGCACCGCCAATAAAGTTTTTCACTTAATTCGCGAAGCAATCCTTGACAAAACAGAATGATTTCTTTATAATATAGATAGTGACAGAACGAACGTTCACAGAACGCTTCGTGGAAATAGAGGAGAAAAGTATGGCTGAAAAACGCAAACCATTAGAAAAAGTAGAAGAAAAAACAGACAACAGCGCAAAGCAGGAAGCCCTGAACGCTGCTTTAAAGAATATTGAAAAAACCTTTGGAAAGGGTGCAGTCATGCGTCTTGGAGACGAGAGCGCAAAGATGGATGTGGATGTTATCTCCACCTCCTCCATCGGCATTGATATGGCCCTTGGAATCGGCGGGGTGCCCCGTGGCCGGATCATCGAGATCTACGGGCCGGAATCCTCCGGTAAAACCACCATCGCCCTTCATATTGTGGCGGAAGCCCAGAAAGCCGGAGGTAACGCGGCCTTTATCGATGCCGAACATGCGCTCGATCCCGTATACGCAAAAGCCCTCGGTGTGGATGTCGATAACCTGATTGTATCCCAGCCGGATACAGGTGAGCAGGCCCTTGAAATTCTTGAAGCCCTGGTGCGAAGCGGCGCCATCGACGTAGCTGTTGTGGACTCTGTCGCGGCTCTGGTGCCCCGCGCGGAAATCGACGGGGAAATGGGGGACTCCCATGTTGGGCTTCAGGCGAGACTGATGTCCCAGGCCCTCAGAAAGCTGGCGGGGATTATTAAAAAATCCAATACCGCAGCGATTTTTATCAACCAGCTGCGTGAAAAGGTTGGGGTGATGTACGGTAATCCAGAGGTTACCACTGGCGGCCGTGCTTTAAAATTTTATTCCTCTGTCCGGATGGACATCCGCAGAATTGAGACCTTGAAAAAAGGAACGGACATGATCGGGAACCGTACCCGCGCCAAGATCGTAAAGAACAAGATGGCGCCGCCGTTTAAAACCGCAGAGTTTGACATCATGTACGGCGAGGGTATCTCCAGAGAAGGGGATATTCTGGACATGGCGGTTGAGCTGAACATTATTAAAAAAGCTGGTTCATGGTTCTCCTACGGCGAGGAACGCCTGGGACAGGGCCGTGACAAGGTCAAAGAATACCTCAAGGAAAATCCTGAATTTGCCGATGTGGTTGAACAGAAAATCCGTGATCATTTTGCAAAGAAGGATGAGCCCGAAGCGCCGGAGGAAAGCTCAGAGACTTTGGCGAAGGATCAGGCTGAAATGGCTGCCGAATTATCCGATGAGGATATGGATGAGTTTTTTGAGCTGAATGAGTTTGAGGAAGAATAAACAGGAGAAAAATATGGAATTAGCGGAATTAAAAGTAAAAGTACTGGAAGCCATGCGTGAAAACGGCGCGCCGATGAATGCCGGAGCGGTTCAGAAGGCACTGGACGTTGACCGCAAGGAGATTGATAAAGCCTTTAAAGAGTTAAAAGCTGAAGGCGCCATTGTTTCACCGGTTCGCTGCAAATGGGAGCCGGCTGACAAATAAGAAAGCTGACAGAAAAGGGTGCGTACAGTCGTGTATGTGCCCTTTTTTAGTGGTATACAGGGCACGGCACATTTTTGCGCCGTGCTCTGCGGTAAACTTACATGCTGGGAGGTGAGAAGATGGAAAGAGTTCGCCGGATTCTTCATTGTGACCTGAACAGCTTCTATGCGTCGGTGGAGCTTTTGTCCCATCCAGAGCTTAAGGAGCAGCCTGTGGCCGTCTGCGGTAATCCGGAAAACCGGCACGGCATTATCCTGGCTAAAAATGAAGCGGCAAAAAAATTTAAAATCCAGACTGCGGAGACCGTATATCAGGCAAAGCGGAAGTGCCCGGATCTGATTCTGCTGCCGCCTCATCACGACTTGTACCGCCATTACTCAAAAATAATCAATGAGATTTACAACGAATTTACCGACCGGGTGGAGCCTTTCAGCATTGATGAGTCCTGGCTGGATGTGACCGATACGATGCATCTCTTTGGCGGCAGCGGCACAGCCATGGGCGATCTGGTGCGCGAGACGGTCAAGGAGCGTACCCGGCTGACCATCTCGGTGGGTGTTTCCTATAATAAAATTTTTGCCAAGCTGGGCAGCGACTATAAAAAGCCCGATGCCGTGACCGTCATTACACCGCAGAATTATAAAACACTGCTGTGGCCCCTGCCAGTCACTGATCTTATCTATGTGGGCAAGAGTGCTTTCAGGAAGTTGAAATGCTATGGCATAAGGACCATTGGAGATCTTGCTGTCTCAGACCGCTCTGTGCTTTCTCACGATATGGGAAAGATGGGAGAAATGCTCCACGATTATGCCAACGGCCTGGATGACAGCCCAGTTCGCTCAGCCACTGAACCGCGGGAGGTAAAATCCGTAGGGCATGGAAACACCTTCAGCAAAGACCTCGAAAATATGGAGGAGGCGAAAAAAGGCCTTTATCCGCTGGCTGAGACGGTCGCTAAACGCCTTAAGGGCTACCATCTGAAGTGCCGCGGCGTACAGGTGATGATAAAAGACCCGGATTTCCGCCAGATTTCAAGACAGATAACCCTGAGCCATCCAACACAGCTGTTTAAAGAAATCTTTGACGCGGCGGCCGCCCTGGTAGATAAATACTGGGATTTCACCAAGGGAATCCGTATGCTCACGGTAACGGGAATCAATCTGGTGAGCGCAGATACCTGTGAACCGGAACAGCTGACCCTTTTTGGCACAGACAGCTTTGAGAAGCGTGAGAAGCTGGAAAGGGTGGAAGCAGCCATGGACAAGCTGAAAGAAAAGTATGGCGACGCAATCATTTATACTGGAACCGCTCTGGAGAAAACAGAGCATAAAGAAAAAGACCCATCTGAATAAACAGGATGGGTCTTTTGGGAAAGTCCGCTGTATGATTTTTATAAAAAGAAGATTATCCTAAAATAACTGCGTTGGCAAGCAGAGCGCCCAGGATCGCGCCGATCAATGGACCAACAACCGGAACCAGTGCGTAACCCCAGTCAGAGGAGCCCTTGTTCGGGATTGGCAGAATGGCGTGAGCGATACGTGGAGACAAGTCTCTGGCAGGGTTCATGGCAAATCCGGTGGTACCACCAAGTGAGAAACCACAGGACATGATGATGGCATATACGAAGAAGTAATTCAAACCAACATCACCGACATTTGTCATGCCTGCATGGCCGATCGCTACAATAAAGAATACCAGTGCGAAGGTTGCTGCAGCTTCGCACAGGATATTCTGGGGGATATTACGGATCTGAGGACCTGTACAGAAGGTTCCTCTAATGGTATCCGCATCTTCGGTGGCAGCAAATTGAGGTCTGTAAACAACCCATACGAGGATTGCGCCGACTAAACCGCCCAGCATCTGTGCAAGAATGTAACCCGGAACTGCTGCCCACGGGAATGCACCGATAACGGCTAAACCGACTGTCAGAACAGGATTGAAATGTGCACCAGACTGTGCACCAAAGGCCATGGCTGGCAGCATAACTGCAAGACCCCAGCCAAGCATGATATAAACAGCACCGGCACCTTTAAAGCCGGACTTATTCAAATTAACCGCGGCACAAACGCCGTCCCCTAATAGTACAAGCAGCGCTGTTCCGATAAATTCTGACATGTACGAAAGCATAGTAACTTCCATGATTTTCCCTCCTTATTCAATTGTAAATAGAAAAATAATAGCGTTTACACAAAAACAAAACTATAACTGTTATATGTTTATGTGATAATGAGAACAATACAGCGTTTTCTTTCGCTACATATATAATACACCCATTTGAAATAAATTCATATTGAATTAAAGTTATGGCAGGTATAACCTGAAATTAAGTTAAAGTTGAAGCTTTGTGAGCGCGCTTTATTGAAAATGCTTTAACACATCATAAAAAAAGCAGCTCCTCAGGAACTGCTTTTTTATTGGAGTTTTATTTATTTTTACGCTCAGCGTCATGCTTCTGGACATCCTTTGCCATCTGGCGCAGAGCGTCGAGGGTAGAGATTTCATCCAGATCGGGGGACAGCGTTTCGATGGATTCCTCACGCAAAGGTTCCACCTTTGTCTCTTTTAATTCCGACTCAGGGGTTGACGGCACCGATTCTCTGGAGGATGCTTCGGAAACTTTTGGGGTATCCGCCAGGTCATCAAGCACCTCGCCGCTCAGGCAGCTGGAGATCAGATCCTTGAGGTCCAGCCCTGTGCCATCCTTGACCGCGTTAAAAATCTGGCTGGCGGCGCCGGTGACGTCCTGAACCATCTTCGTTTCGTTTCCGTTGCCATACATGGTGATGGAATCTACCTTTTCCATTGGTTTGGCAGCGGCTTCCACCATTTCAGGCAGTTTTTCGATAACCATCTTGACAACAGACGGTCCTGTCATCTTGCGCATGGCCAGGGCTTCCTTTTCGATGGCGGCCGCTTTGGCCTCACCGATAGCCCGAATCCCTTCGGCTTCCTTCTGGCTCGCATAGAGCTTGGCGTCGGCGTCGAATTCCGCCTTGGCTTTGTCGGCCTCTGCCTTCTTTCCGATATCCGCCATATATTCATTCTCGCGGATACGGATTTCCTGCTGCTTCAGCTCAACTTCCTTCTGGGCTTTGATGATTTCAACTTCCTGCTGCTTGCTGACCAGGGCCTTGTTCTGTTCTTCTTTTTCGATGTCGTAGGCCACGTCGGACTGGGCCTTGGCGATGGCGCTCTCACGGTGATAGCCCGCGATCTGGACATCTTTTTCTTTTGTTTTTTCTTCGACCGCCACCTGGTTGGCCAGCTCAATTTCCTTGCTCTCGCGCTCGGCCTGGGACTGCTTGATCCGGGATTCCTTTTCGGCCTGGGCTCTCGCCACATCTGCTTCTTTCTTGATTTCAGCTGAGTTTTTAACCGCCAGGTTTTTAAGGACCTCATTGTTGTCCGTAAAGGACTGAATCGTCAGGTTGATGATCTCCATTCCCATTTTCTGAAGGTCCTCCTCGGCGGAGGTGACACACTGGTTAGCGAATTTTTCACGGTTCTGGACAAGGTCCTCAACGCTGAGCCCGCCCATGCCGCTTCGGATCGTTCCTTCCAGAATCTGCTTGACCATGTCGCGGATTTCATCAATGCGCTTGGTCGAAAACTGTTCAGCGGCCAGCAGCAGGTATTCAGGCTTGCTGGAGATTTTGACATTGGCCACAGCGTTAACCTTGACGCCAATGTAGTCTTTCGTGGGAATGTATTCTGAGGTGTCGATATCCACCTGCATCGTGGACAGGCTCAGTCGATACGCCTTTTCCAGGTAGGGGATAACAATTTTCGCGCCGCCGCCCGGCACGACCTTGATCTTGCTGGTGCCGATCACATTTCCCTGGGCGTCCTTGATGGGATGGGAAAAGGGCGATGAGATAAGCAGCGCCTCAGAAGGCGGGGCTTTTTTATAGCCTGTCAGCAACAGTATAACCACTGCGATGATGACAATACCGATAATAATAAATGTAAGCATAATAATTTCCTTCCTCTCAAAAAATTCTGTGCTTAATGCGCGTCTTCAGGGCCGATCTTTAATTTGTAGGTTTCGGGATTATCAGCCAGCTTCTGGATAAGTACCTTGCAGGTAATACAGAGCTGAATGGTCTCAAAATTTTTGTTCTTTTCAGCCAAATCCTGAACTTTATTGATCTCATCCCAGGTCAGCAGGCGGAGTTCCTCCGCTTCCTTTAATGTATAGGCGGATTTATCCCGGATATAGGGCAGAACATCTTCAATTTTCACGGTTTACCTCCTTTAATATAACCATTTCAACCATCTTGATTTCTTATATCTCCTTTCTTAATCCCATTATAGCATGTTCATCTTATTTTGTGGCGCTTTTCGAAAAATTTACCAGTTATTGATTTAAGGCGGTGATTGGGGTAAAATAAAGAAAGAAGGCCGCTGATGGCGATCATCACGCAAAAAACGCGAAAAAACTCTAAATTTCAGCGCCCTTTCACGAAGCGTTCATAAAACCGTCACATTCTCCATTTAGAATAAAGCTATCAACAAAAATAAAAGCGATATGCGACTTAAATAAATGGAGGAACAAATGAACGATCAGTATACAAATAATCAATTTACAAACAATAATGATGAAGAACCAAAGGTAGAAAACGCTCTGGTGCCCATTGACGGCGACCAGAAAAAAAAGAAAAAACGGTTTGCGGGTAAAAATGTGTTCGCGAAGAAAACCGGGGCCATGATGGCAGTGGGTCTGGTGCTCTCGGGCGCCTGTGGTTTTGGCGGCGGTATGCTGGCCAGCAGTCTGGGGGGCAACAATAAAAGTGTGATGTACCAGTCCGTGGAGCGTACCAGCACCAATTCCAATGAGACCAGTAATTCCGGCGCCATGACCACCCAGCAGATCGCTGAGTCGGCGGGCAACTCTGTTGTAGAAATCAAGACCGAAACAGTGACCAAGGACAGCCGGCTTCAGCAAGCAGTGTCCGAAGGCGCTGGCAGCGGCGTGATCGTCACCAATGACGGCTATGTGGTGACCAACAACCATGTGATCGACGGCGCCAGCAAGATTACCGTCACTCTGAAATCCGGCCAGAGCTATGAGGCAAAACTGGTCGGCACGGATGCCACCTCAGATGTAGCGCTGCTCAAAATCGACGCCAATGATCTGCAGCCGGCTGTCATGGGCGATTCGGACAAGCTGAGCGTGGGCGAGACCGTTGTGGCGATCGGGAACCCGCTTGGGGAACTGGGCGGTACAGTTACCGACGGCATTGTCTCAGCCTTGAACCGTGAAATCACCATCGACGGGGATACCATGAACCTGCTTCAGACAAACGCGGCCATTAATCCCGGCAACTCCGGCGGCGGCCTGTTCAACGAATAC
This sequence comes from Eubacterium maltosivorans, assembly GCF_002441855.2. Lineage (NCBI taxonomy): Bacteria > Bacillati > Bacillota > Clostridia > Eubacteriales > Eubacteriaceae > Eubacterium > Eubacterium maltosivorans. The sequence goes on from NZ_CP029487.1 coordinate 582,626, forward strand.
GGCGAGCTGGTGGGAATCGTGGACGCCAAGTCAACGGGCACTGGCGTGGAAGGCCTTGGCTTTGCCATCCCGATCAATGATGTGAAAACAGTGGTCGAGTCCTTATCTCAAAACGGCTATGTAAAGGGACGTCCGAGCCTTGGCGTGTCTTTGGTGGATGTCAACTCAGCTGAAACCGCCATGCAGTACCGTGTCTCTGAAATGGGCGTATATGTGGCCAAGGTGGCGGACAGCTCCGGAGCGTCAGCGGCGGGCATCCAGTCTGGCGATATGATCGTCTCTGTGGACGGCACGGCAGTCTCAAGCGCTGCGGATGTCAAGACTGCTATTAAGAGCCATCAGGTAGGCGACACTGTTAAAATCGAAGTGCAGCGCGGCGGCAGCATGCTGACCCTAAACGCCACACTGGGAGAGGAAACCCCCACCACGAATAACTAACAGAAAAACGAGGTAAAGAAATGTACCGGATTCTAATGGTTGATGATGAGGAGAAAATACGGGCGATTGTAAGAAAATACGCGGAATTTGAGGGCAATGAGGTCGTCGAGGCCGCTGATGGTATGGAGGCAGTGGAACTCGCCAAAAGCCAGGATTTTGACATCATTATTCTGGATATTATGATGCCAGAGCTTGATGGCTTCTCAGCCTGTAAGGAAATCCGTAAATATAAGGATACACCGGTTATCATGCTCTCCGCCAGAGGTGAGGAGTATGACCGGATCCATGGTTTTGAACTGGGCATTGACGACTATGTCGTCAAGCCCTTTTCGCCTAAGGAGCTGATGATGCGCGTGGGTGCGATTCTCAAACGGAGGGGCGGTGCCAAGGAGAACAGAGACGTGGTCAAAATTGGAGACCTGGAGGTGGATTTTGCCGGGCGCCGCGTCACGATTTCCGGAAAACCGGTTGAGATGACGCCAAAGGAGTATGATCTCTTTTTTTACATGGTGCGCAACCGGGGGATCGCCCTGACGCGGGAAAAGCTCATTACAAATGTCTGGGGCTATGATTTTTATGGCGATGACCGCACCCTGGATACGCACATTAAGCTGCTGAGAAAAAGTCTGGGTGATTACAGCAGGTGCATCGTGACACTGCGCGGAGTAGGATACCGTTTTGAGGCTTAAGAATACCAGCATTAAATGGAAGCTTTTCGCCTATATCGCCCTTTTTGCAGCGGTCATGATCTTTGTGATCTGGCTCTTCCAGATCGTCTTTTTAAACGGCTTTTACCGCCAGACAAAGATCAGTGAGCTTAAATCACTGGCCAACACCATCTCCGCCAATATTGACAGCAACGATTTGAGCAATATTGTAACAGAGGTGGCGGGGCGGAACAATATCTGCGCGAAGATCACCGATACCGAAAATAATGTGGAGATCAACGTGGACACAGTTCCCCGCTGTGTGCTGCACCAGATGACCGCCCAGGATCTGGCGAACCTGTATCTGCAGGCCAAACAGCACGGCGGCTCCTATTTTGAGAGCTTCTCCAAGGACAGCTACCAGCTGATTAACATTCAGAGCAGCGACGGCCGCCAGGGGGTGATCCCTGAAAAGAAATTTGAGCGGGATGAAAACCTGATTTACACCCAGATCATTACAGGCGGCAGTGGCAGACAGTATGTGATCATGCTGAACACCATGATCTCGCCCGTCAACACCACAGTACAGACCCTGCGTTCCCAGCTTTTTTATATCAGCATGGTATTCATGGCGCTTGCCCTTATCTTTGCAGCCATTATGTCTAAGAAGGTCTCAAAGCCCATTATCAAGATTAATGAAAGTGCCAAGGAGCTCGCAAAGGGCAATGTGGCGGTTCACTTTGATGGAGAAGGCTACCGGGAAATCACAGAGCTCAACGATACGCTGAACTACGCGGCGGAGGAGCTTTCAAAGGTGGAAAACCTGCGGCGTGAGCTGATCGCCAATGTTTCCCATGACCTGCGCACACCCCTAACCATGATTACCGGCTATGCCGAGGTCATGCGGGATATTCCAGGTGAAAACACACCGGAAAACGTGCAGATCATCATTGACGAGGCCAACCGCCTGACAAGCCTGGTCAATGATATGCTGGATATCTCCAAGCTTCAGGCCGGCGTGCAGGTCTTAAACGAAGCCCCATATAATCTGACTCAGAGCATCCGCCGGATTCTCACAAGGTATACAAAGCTCATCGAGCAGGAAGGATATCATATACGTTTTGAGGCGGATCGGGATGTCTTTGTAAAGGCTGACGCGATCAAAATGGAACAGGTGATTTACAATCTGGTGAATAATGCCGTCAACTATGCCGGCGAGGATAAAACCGTTGTGATCCGCCAGAACGTCTCGGGAGATACAGTGAAGATCGAGGTGCTGGATCATGGCGATGGCATCGAGGAGGCGCTGCTGCCCTATGTGTGGGACCGATATTATAAAATTGACAAAGCCCATAAACAGGCGTCCATTGGAACTGGGCTGGGGCTATCCATTGTCAAGAATATCATGGAGCTGCATCACCTTCGCTTTGGCGTCAACAGCGCACCGGGAATGGGAAGCAACTTCTGGTTTGAAATGAAGATCATAGAGGACAATACCGAAAAAAATCAAAATTAACGTTGATTTTACAGGCGTTTTGCGGTATACTGACTAAGCTACTAAGCCAGATAATCGCGGGCAGCGCAGGCTGTCTGAGGAAAGTCCGAGCTCCGCAGAGCAGGGTGCCGGGTAACGCCCGGTGGAGGCGACTCCAAGGCAAGTGCAACAGAAAGTAAACCGCCGGCCTGGCCGGTAAGGATGAAAGGGTGAGGTAAGAGCTCACCAGTGGCGAGAGTAATCCGTCAGCTATGTAAACCCCACCTGGTGCAAGACCAAGAACGGATGTAAAAAAGGCGGCTGCTCGTCGCCGTCCAAATGGTAGGTCGCTTGAATCCATTGGTAACAATGGATCTAGACAGATGATTATCTAAGACAGAACTCGGCTTACAGACTTAGTGGTATGAATTAAAAATGAAAGACCCTTTCAAACAGCTTAAACAGGCGGTTTGAAAGGGATTTTTCTTTTTCAGGGCTCCTGATCTTTGACCAGGAGCTTTTTTATATGAAGAAAGACGAGCGATTATTATTTTGAAATGTATCCTAATTAATAATAGACAAGAACTAAAATAGATGCTATAATAATGACGGTAAAACGTTTATATCGAAGAACGAAGGAGGAAGATATTATGAAGATCAATATGGATAAGGCTGTTGTTGAATTTATTCCAGAAAATCCGATTGAAACCGCTGAGCTTGAAGCGCTTTGGATTAAAATGGGGAACTGCGTGGGCGATAATAAGAAATTGTCACCGATCGGCGTATATATCCCGACAGAAAACAATGTGGCGCGCTTTCACATTGGTGGTTTAACAGAAGCAGAAGCAAAGGCTGCACCAGAGCTCCGGGCGCCTTTTGACTGTCAGGTTTACTGCCTGACCTGTAATAAGGTTCAATCTGTAAAAGAAGGAGATTTAATTCCTTTCTGCTGCGGAAAACCCATGGAAATCATGGATTAATCATCGAGTATTCACAGCTCTTCTGGTGCAGGCGGTCCGCTTTGTGAAGAAGGGCTTTTTTATTTTTTTGAAAAAAGAGGTCAGCTTCTTAAGCCGACCCCTTTTTCAATCAGATACCAGCAAATGCCATAAAGCACAATGATAAAAAGGATGAGGATCATCAGAGACCAGACGACCGGGACATCCGTTACGCCAAGAAATCCAAAGCGAAAGCCTGAGACCATATAGACAATGGGATTCACCTTTGATACGGCCTGCCAGATCGGCGGCAGCATTGAAATTGAATAGAATACGCCGCCCAGATAGGTTAATGGCTGCAGCACAAAGGTCGGCACAATGGATACATCGTCAAAAGACCTGGCAAAGATGCCGTTCAGCAGTCCAGCCAGCGAAAACAAGACGGCAGTCATCAGCAGGGTCACGAGGATGATGGGCCAGGAAAAGACATGAAGGGGCACAAAAAATAATGAAATCCCGGTAACGAGGGCCCCGACCAGGATGCTGCGTCCCACCCCGCCGGCGACGAATCCGAAAATGATCACCTGGGTGGGCACCGGCGCCACCAACAGTTCCTCAATATTTTTCTGAAATTTTTGAGAGAAGAAGGAGGAGGCGACATTGGCATAAGAGCTCGTGATGACAGACATCATGATGAGCCCGGGCACAATGAACTCCATATAGGAAAAGCCGCCCATTTCTCCAATCCGGCCGCCGATCAGGTTTCCAAAAATAACGAAATACAACGATGTGGTGATGACCGGCGGCACTAGGGTTTGTACCCAGATGCGCAGATAGCGGTTGGTTTCTTTTGCTGCCAGGCGTTTTAGCGCGGTAAAATATAGTTTAAACATTTTTTCCCTCCGATTGATGTTTTACATCGGTGATTTTTAAGAACAGTTCTTCCAGGCGGTTGGATTTGTTCCGCATGGAAGCGACCTTTATCCCTTGCCGCGTGAGCTGCTCGAAGATGCCATTGACCCCCTGGTCACGCTGGACCTCGGCGACAAGGGTCCGGCTGTCCTCAAAATAATTTTTATACCCGCTGATGACGGGTTTGTGATCAAAAGGTTCTAAATCAAAAATAAAGGTTTCAAACTGTAATTTTGACAACAGGTTTTTCATGCTGGTGTTCTCGATCAGCTCACCGGACTGAATAATGCCGATATTGCGGCAAAGCATTTCCGCCTCCTCAAGATAATGGGTCGTCAGAATAATGGTCGTCCCCTGTGCGTTCAGGTTTCGCAGAAAATCCCACATTTCACGTCTCAGCTCAATATCGACTCCGGCGGTGGGCTCGTCCAAAATAAGCAGACGCGGTTCGTGCATCAATGCCCGCGCGATCATCAAACGCCGCTTCATTCCGCCGGAAAGCATCCGCGCCCGTTCATGGCGTTTCTCGAGCAGGCCGGATTGCCTGAGGTATTTTTCACTGCGCTTCAGAGCCTCTTTGTGGGGAACGCCGTAATAACCGGCCTGATTGACAACGATCTGTTCAACGGTTTCGAATGGATTGAAGTTAAACTCCTGGGGAACCAGGCCGATCTGCTGCTTTGCCTGCACAAGCTCCGTGTCAAGGTCATATCCGAATACCTTCACCGACCCGGACGTTTTATTGACCAGGGAGGTGACAATTCCGATGGTAGTGGATTTTCCGGCGCCATTTGGTCCGAGCAGCGCGTAGAAATCGCCCTGCTCCACGACCAGATCAATGCCGCGCAACGCCACGACGCCCGATTCATATGTTTTCTTTAAATTTTTTAATTCGAGTGCAACTGTCATATTTTTCTCCTCATTAACAAGCATTCTGTTCTTTCAACTATAATTCACAGAGCCTGAACCGTCAAGCAAAAAATGCGGTTTGAAAGCAGGACTGCTGAATGAAAAAGTGCGCCTAACAGGATGTTTCAAAAGCTACGGTCTACCAAGGGATAGGAGAGTATCGCGCTCATTGAAAATGTTAGGTGCACCTTTTTTAATATATCAGATATTCGGGGCTTTTGCAAGAGCGGTTAAGCTAAGGTTTAGATATGTTATAGAGTATACCCTTTTATGGACTGCCGATATCTTTTTTATTCTGATGTTTAGAACCCGGGTCTTCGGGTATAAATATAAAAGAACACACATACCTCTTACTTAAATCAATTAATCTCTCCCCCAATTTACTCTCCCCAAGAGAAGCCCCTGATCTTCGGATCAGGGGCTTTTTTGCTGTAATTCGCTAAGATGCGGCAGTGAAACTTGTGAAGAATATTCGTTCTCAAACACTTGATTTTTGAAACGAATGTTTGTATAATAAGAGTGTCATCACTTTTCTTTGAGGGGATAATCGCGATAAAAAGACAGGGCAGAGTGGTCTTGCACAGTGACCAAAGCGAGGTCCGTGCATCGGTTGAAGCGCTCCATGCTCCTGAGCTGTACCGATTGTCCCCCCTCTATGGTTTTTCATTATCTGTTATCTGTGGCGCCTGCCTCTTTCCCGTCTCTTAAAAAACAAAAAATCGAATACAGTATTTTTCAAAACACAAAAATGATCTCATGGTTTTATAAAGTTCGCAGCTTTCACAATAAGGCTGATGACAGCCTCGATACCCAGGGCGCCGCTGTCCAGAACCAGCTGGTAATTAGCAGGAATGCCCCAGACCTTTCCGGTGTAACGGCGGTAGTGGGCAGCCCGATCCCGATCTTTCTTTTTGGCGGCGGTAAGGGCGTTTTCAGGCGCAAGGCCGTATTCGGTAACAATACGGTCCTTTTTAAAGGCAGTGCCAGCGTGGACGAATACCCGAAGGCAGTACGGGTCGTCCCTTAGAATATCATCGGCGCAGCGTCCGATAATGACGCAGGATTCTCTCTGCGCCAGCGCTTTGATGACACGTCTCTGGGCTGAAAAGAGGCTGTCCAGAACACTCATCTTATTGGCACAGAAGAGGTTTTGCTCAAAGGCTTCATAATTTTTTTCAGAGAAGTCATATAACAGGCTTTGAGCGGTGAGCTCTTCCTCATGATTTGCGATGTAATCTGGGGAAAACCCGCTTTCTCTTGCCTCCAGAGCTAAGAGCTCTTTATCGTAGACTGCGATGCCCAGGGCCTGGCCTACCCGCTGTCCGATTTCAAGCCCTCCGCTGCCGTACTGCCGGGAAATGGTAATAATCAGATGGTGAGTGGAGGACTGTGTGGCAGCTGCCGCTTCCACGGGAGCGGCCTTTTGGGCCCGGGGTCTCATAAACAGGAGCACCACCACCACACAGATAAACACGACTGCCGCAGTGGCGAGGAAGGAAGCCTGTATGCCACGAAGATCACCGCCAACTGTGGAAACAGAGGACATGACCGTCACAAAAGCCGCGCTCATGATCGCGCCGCCTACCTGCCGCACCGTGTTCATAATCGCTGTTCCGTGGGCGACCTCAACGTCGGCCAGAGCGTTGACCGACCAGGTCATGAGCGGCTGGAGCAGGGCGACGATGCCCAGCATGCGCAGCCCGTAAAATACTGTGATAAATAACAGTGAGGTGGATTCGCCTATAAAGGAAAGGGCCAGAGTGCCGCCTCCCAGAAAGGCAAGCCCTGCCACAGTCAGCAGGAAAGGTCCTCTCTTATCCAGGATCCTGCCTGTCACGGGATTCAGAAAGGCCAGAAACAGCGCGCCTGGCAGCATGGTAAGCCCGGAAACTGTGGCGGAAAAGCCCCGAAGCGACTGGATGTAAATGGGCAGAAGCGTGGAGACCGACAGCATGGAGCCATAGGCGAAGACCAGCAAAACGGTGCCGAAAGTGAAATCCCGGTTTTCAAAGACGCTGAGATTCAGGAGCGGGTCGGAGATTTTAAACTGGCGCAGCGTAAAGAGAACAATGCAGACAGCGCCTGCCAGAAGCGGCGCCCAGGTCAGCCAGGAGGTAAAGCCATAGTTGCCAAAATCTGTGGCGGCGGTCAGGAGGCCGCTGAAGCCAAGTGTGGAAAGGACGACAGAGAGGATATCCAGCCGGCTGTCTGAGGACATGGACTCGTCGGGCATCTTGAGCAGGGCCAGCAGAATGCTGAGCAGCGAGAGGGCGCACATAATATAAAAGATCATCCGCCAGCCAAAGGCGTCCACGACCCATCCTGCAAAGGTGGGGCCAAAAGCCGGAGCAAAGCCAGTGGTCAGGCCCACAATGCCCATAATGGCGCCGCGGCGGTCGGGCTCATACAGGCGAAAGGTGACCACCTGAGGCAGCGGGAGAAGAATTCCGGCGCCCAGAGCCTGGATGATCCGTCCTGCCAGAAGCAGAAAGAAGCTGTTCGCGCAGGCAGCGGTGATGCTGCCTGCCAGAAAAAGAAAAATGGAGACAAGGTAAAGCTTTTTGGCTGAAAATTTTTCCATCAGGTAGCCTGTGCAGGGAATCATTACCCCTAAAAAAAGCAGATAAGCGGTGGTCAGCCACTGGCCTATCCCAGCGCCAATGTCAAATTCGACCATGATACGCGGCAGAGAAGCAGTCATGACCGTCTGATTAAGTGAGCTGATAAAGGCGCCGATGATAATGACCCCGATGATGAGTTTTCGGTTTTTAGACTGCATTGTCAGAGCCCCCTGTTTTAAAGAAATAACCAGTCAGCAGCTTTTGAGCTGTGGACAGCAACGCTTCTGCGGGAAGGGAGGCTCCATTCAGAATCCAGGTCCGCAGGATGCTGAAGGTGATGCCGGAAAGGCCGGAAAGGATAAAAGGAACGTCCTCCGCGCATTCTGAAAGTGAGGCTGCCAGCGTCTGAAATTCGTTCTCGAAGCAGGCGTTGTTTGCCATCAGGAAAAGATAGCCGAGGCTGTTGCGGAAAAGCAGGGTCAGGAACTGGCTGTGGTCGTGCCAGTAAGTGAAATAGTCTGCCAGCGCCTCCAGAGGCGTTTGGAAAAGTCCCTCGGGCAGCTGATCCGCATACATGGAAAACAGTCTGTCCAGAGAATAGGTAAGGATATCCTCCTTTTGGGAAAAGTTTGTGTAAAAGGTCTGGCGCGAAACGCCGGCCTTTTCTGTAATTTCAGAGATTGTAATGGCCGGGAGACTTTTTTTCTCCAGCAGCTCTGCAAAGGCCAGCGCCAGTGCCCTTTTGGAGCGGATAGCAGCGGGATTTTCGTATTTTTTTTCGTTCATATTACAGGTCACCTCTTTCTTACTTTACTATAACACATTGCAGAAAGTTTTACAATAGTAAATTTTTTTACAAATGTCTAACCTATAAAGGCGATCAATTTTAAATAAAGCAATATAAAATATTTTTATGTCACAGGCAAAAGTTGAACTTTTTGTGCAAGTAAGTTATAATGAATTAAGACTTATTACAAAACAGTATTTATAGAGAATTAAGTCTGTTTAGGGGAGCTGTTTATGGATAATCAGGCAGAAAAAAGAAAGATACTCATCGTTGACGACATGGAGCTGAACCGCGCGCTGCTGTGCGAGATGTTCCAGACAAAATATACGATATACGAAGCTGAAAACGGTGCGCAGGCACTGGAAATTCTGGAGCGGGAGAGCGAAAATATCGCGGTTGTGCTTTTGGATCTCATCATGCCAGTGCTCGACGGCTTTGGCGTTTTGCAGGAAATGGAGCGTATGAGCCTGACTGGGCGGATACCGGTCATCATGATCACTGCTGAGAACAGCGAGGGCGTCATGCAGCGGGGCTATGAGATGGGGGCCGCCGATATTGTCACCAAGCCCTTTAACCCCAATATTGTCATTCAGCGTGTCCACAACATTATCGAGCAGTATACCCAGAAGCTCCACCTGCGCCAGCTGGTGGCTGAGCAGACAAGGGCGCTGCGGGAGCAGGCGGAGAAAATGCGTGAAAACAGCGCGCAGATGATCGATACGCTCAGCAGCATCATTGAATTTAAGAATACCGAATCTGTGTCTCATATACACAACGTGCGTGTGATTACCAGACTGCTTCTGGCTGAGTTCGCAAAGGGCCACAGCGAGTACGGTTTGTCCGACTCCCTGATTGAGATGATCTCCGAGGCGGCGGCCATGCACGATATCGGTAAGGTAGCCATACCGGACAATATCCTCAACAAGCCCGGCCGACTGACCGATGAGGAATTTGAGATCATGAAGACCCATACCTCCCGGGGCAGCGAGATTTTGATGGAGCTGTCTGGTGTCCAGGATCTGGCTTACTATGACTACTGCTATGATATCTGCCGCCACCACCATGAGCGGTGGGACGGAGGCGGCTACCCTGATGGCCTGGCGGGCAATGAGATCTCCATCTGGGCCCAGGCGGTGTCGCTGGCTGACGTTTATGACGCCCTGACCAGTAAACGGGTTTACAAGGACGCCTACACCCATGAAACCGCTGTCCAGATGATTTTAGACGGCGAGTGCGGGGTGTTTAACCCGCAGCTGATCGAGTGCTTTCTGACAGCGCTGCCTGAGCTTAACCGTTCCATGAAAGGCGGCGAAATGCTGACGTCGACGGTTACCGCGACCGGTGAGGTAACCATTCCGGAAAAGAAGAAAAAAGAGACTCATGGCGATCTTTCCAGCCGGACCCTATACCTGTTAGAACAGGAGCGTCAGAAATATCAGATACTGTCTGAGCTTTCGGATGAGCTCATTTTTGAATATGACCTGCGCACAGATAAGCTGGTCTTTTCTGACCGTTTTCAGATATTGACCGGAAAAGACCCGGTGTTCCCACAGATCAGCAGGATATTATCGGATGCGTCGCTGGTCAACGCCGAGGACTACAGCCGCCTTTACAGGATGCTTGAGCGCGTTACGCCGAACAGGCCGACCTGCAAGGCAGAGCTGCGCATCAATCTGGATGGCCAGGGGTTCCAATGGTACCAGGTATACCTTTATCCCATCTGGGATATGGAGTTTGAGCCGGTATGCGTGAGCTACATCGGTAAGCTCATCAATGTGGAGGAGACCAAGCAGCGCAATCTGATGCTTAAAAAGGAAGCGGAGAGCGATCCGCTCACGGGGCTGTTAAACCAGCGGGCCATGCGGGAGCAGACGATTCTGGCGTTAAAGGACCGTCGTGTGAAGAATGCGGCCCTGTGCTTTGCCGACGTCGATAACTTTAAATCGGTCAATGATGAGCGCGGCCATCTGTTTGGGGATATGGTACTCAAGGAGGTGGCGGAGATCCTGACCAGCAGCGTGCGCCATACCGATCTGGTAGGCCGTGTGGGCGGTGATGAGTTCCTGATTCTGTTCCACGATATCGTCGACCAGCAGGATATAGAAAGGCGTGTTGCGGCCATCTGTAAAAAGCTGAACAAACGCTTTAAAAGCTATGGCATTACCGGAAGTTTTGGCATTTCCCGTTATCCTCAGGATGGGGAGGATTTTGACATTCTTCTCCAGAAGGCGGATCAGGCCCTTTACCACTCCAAGGATCTGGGGAAAAACCAGTATAAGGTTTACGATGTCAGCTGCGCCAACCGGCCGTTCCGCTCTTCCCTGACCAGGGTGGATAACTATAACGAAAAAATCGAGGAGATGGCCAGGGAGTTAAAAAACAGAACAAGCAGTTGAGCAGAGGGGTTTTTGTCCCTCTGTTTTTATGTTAAAATAGAAGCATCAAGCACATAAAAGGAGCAGAATAGCATGAAAAAATATAATTGGGCGATCATTGGCACTGGCGTCATCGGCAATGAGATGGCAAGGGCGCTGAAACAGGAAAACGGTGAGATCTATGGCGTTTATAACCATCACGTGGAAAAGGGCCGTGCCTTTGCGCACGAATACGGGGTTCAGAAAGTCTTTGAGAGCGAGGAGGCTCTGCTTGCTGATCCGGAAGTGGATGTGGTCTATATCGGCACGCCCCACAACTATCATTACGCCACACTGATGCGGGCTGTGGAGGCTGGCAAGCACGTTTTTTGCGAGAAGGCCATTACCGTGAATGCGCGGCAGCTGGAGACGGTGGCGGCCCTTGCCTCTGAGAAGGGCGTGGTGGTCATGGAGGGGATGACCATTTACCATATGCCGCTGTACCAGAGGCTGCGTGAGATCGTGGACTCCGGCGCCATCGGGAAGGTGAAGATGATACAGGTCAACTTTGGCAGCTGCAAGGAATACGATGTGAAGAACCGCTTCTTCGACAAGGCGCTGGCAGGCGGCGCCCTCTTGGATATCGGCATCTACGCCATGTCTTTTGCCCGGTTTTTTATGGAGGCCAGGCCCAATGTGATCCTGACCACACCCCAGTACTTTGAGACCGGCGTCGATGAGCAGTCGGGCATTATCCTGAAAAACGACCGGGGGCAGATGGCTGTCACAGCCCTGACCATGCGGGCCAAGCAGCCCAAACGCGGCGTGGTGGCCGGGGAGCTCGGCTACATTGAGGTGGATAATTACCCCAGGGCCCAAAGAGCGGTCATCACCTACACCAGTGATGGACGGCAGGAGACGGTAGAGGCCGGAAAAACCGGGGACGCGCTCTGCTATGAGGTGCGCCATATGCAGGAGGCCATTGAGAGCAGGGCCGGCATCGCGCCCCTTGCCCTGAGCCGGGATGTGATGGAGATTCTGACCGCTGTGCGCGGGCAGTGGGGAATGCAGTACCCCTTCGAATAATCAGAGCCCTGCCAAAAGCGGGCACAGCACATTTTTGCGCTGTGCCCGTCTCGGCAAAAGACATGGGCTTTATCATGATAAGTTCACTTGATATTTAGTCCGAGTTGTAGTAGAATGGGTGGTAATATTAATCAGGGAAACTTTCATTTTATAGATTATATCGCTAAGGTATGCTGACCGATTACATCTGTGCCCCAGTCAAATACATTAGCCCGATTTAAAATAATCAACACTCCCGAAAACACAGACATAAAGGCATAAAACAGACAGGGGAAGGCAGAGATGACAAAATTATTAAAAAAAATCCGTTTTACCACCATTGTTCTTATTTTGGGCGTGGCGCTGATTGTCAGCAGTGTTTTTTCATTGCTTACAATCCAGAATCTGGAGGGGAACGCCCGCGTGATCAATTACTCCGGCATTGTCCGTGGGGCAACACAGCGCCTGGTAAAGCAGGAACTGCACAATGAGCAGAACGACGCGCTCATCGGGCGGCTGGATATCATTCTGGAGGAGCTTGAGAACGGCGGAGAAAAGAATCATCTGATAAAGCTGGATAATCTGGAGTATCAGGCGCTTGTGGACGCGCTTCAGGGTAAGTGGGGCGCGCTTAAAAACGCGATCTACGATTACCGCGCTGGCGGGACGGCCGGGCCACTCTACGAAATAAGCGAGGAATATTTCGGGCTTGCCGACCAGACGGTTTTTGCCGCGGAGCATTACACAGAGCAGGCAGTAAGAAACGCGAAGTATTTTCTGCTCCTGGTCACCCTGATCTTCCTGATCATGGTGGTGGTCTGCGCTTTTTTTGCCTCCTCCCAGCAAAAACGCCGTGAGAAGCTTCTGGGCGATGAAAAGGAATCTCTGGAACGGCAGATTCATTTAAACCAGATGCTGAACGATATCCGCGCGCCCCTCGACGAGCTGCCCGAGCTTATGTATGTTGCGGATTTGGAGACATACGACCTGCTGTTTATTAACAAGGCGGGTAAAGATACCTTTAACTTTAAGGCTACAGAGGGAAAGAAATGCTACGAGCTGCTCCAGGGTCTGGACGCACCCTGTCCTTTCTGCTCGACGCCAGAGCTGAAGCCAGAGGAGTATTATAACTGGGAGCATACCAACCCAATAACCGGGCGGCACTATCTATTAAAGGACCGCCTGATCGAGTGGGAGGGACGGCCCGCCCGGTTTGAGCTCGCCTTTGACTTGACCGAGGCCATGAAGGAAAAGCAAAACCTGAAAAATATGCTTGAGACTGAGCAGGTTATCGTGGAGTGCATCCGCGATCTCTACCAGAACCATGACCTGAACCAGGCCATCCCTCTTTTTCTGGAGCGTATCGGAAAATTTCTCAGAGCAGACCGCAGCTATATTTTTGATCTGAGAGGCGAGTTTCTGAAAAACACCTATGAGTGGTGCGCTGAGGGCATCAAATCAGAACAGGGGTATCTGCAGAGTATTCCAAAGGACTATTTTGAGCGATGGCTGCGTGTCTTTGACGATCATGAATGCATGGTAATCGACGACTGTGAGGCGCTTAAGACCAGCGAGCCCAGGGAATATGAGGTGCTTTCCGCCCAGAATATCAAGCGGCTCGTGACCGTCCCGTTAGAACAGGACGGCGAGCTCTATGCCTGTATCGGCGTGGATAATCCGCCGCCGGAGCTGCTGCAGAACGCCGCGTCAATTTTGCAGACCCTGCGCTATTTTCTGATGCTGGCCATCCGGCGCACCGAGGATGAGGCAGAACTGACCAAGCTGAGCTACTATGATACCCTCACCTCCTTTTACAACCGCAACCGCTATATTCAGGATCTCGAGACTTTCTCGGATTACGAGCGTTCTGTGGGCATTGTCTTCCTGGATATGAATGGCCTGAAGGAGGTTAACGACCAGTATGGGCATGGCAGTGGGGACCGGCTGCTGGTGGAATGTGCGCGCCGAATCCGGGAAGGGTTTGGCGAGAGCAATTTTTACCGCGTGGGCGGAGATGAATTTGTGGTCATTGACCTCGGAGATACCGAGACAGGATTCTCTGACAGGGTTGAAAGGCTGCGCGCATGCTTTGGACAGGACTCCCGCGTCAGTGTAGCTATCGGCGCGTACTGGACGTCCTGCGGGGCGGACATTGACGCGGCCGTCACCGAAGCGGACGAGAGAATGTACTTGGACAAGCAGGTGTTCTATCAGGACCATCACACCTCTAAAAGGTACCGCTATATCAATGATGGCGCGGTTAATCCCCCGGAGGCACAGACAGGTGAAAACTAAAAAAGGGAGCACGGCACATTTCTGCGCCGTGCTCCTTTTTCCGTTTTACATGAGATGGGTGCTTTCCAGCTTCTCGGTAAAGGTGTGGTTGAGCCGGATAACCGGTTTTCTGAGCACCAGGCCCAGAAGCAGGGAAGGGATCAGGAAGATGGCCAGATAGCCCATCTCGATCCAGTAGGTGTTCTGGTACATGCCGGCAATGCACTCACGCATGGCGTTCATGCTGTGGGCAAAGGGCATGAGCGGGTAGAGCCTCTGGAAGAACTCTGGGAGCACCTCGATGGGGAAGCTGCCACCGGAGCCTGCGACCTGGATAACCATCAGGACAACCGCGATGGCCTTGCCCACATCCCCGAAGGAGACCGTAAGGGTATAGATGAGATGGACATAGACAATGCTCGTGAGCCAGCCTGTGAGCAGAAAGAGAATGGGATGCTCACACTGAATTCCGAGAAAGAAAAGATCCCCCAGAACGATGATGGTGCTTTGGATCAGCCCCAGAATCAGAAAGGTGATGTACCGGCCAAAATAGGCGTGGTGGGGCTTGAGCGAGAGGGCCTTTTCCGTTTTTTCCGAGACATTTACGCTGATCATGGCCACGAGCACAACGCCGCCGACCCAGATGGCCAGAGTTGTGTAAAAGGGCGCCATGGCGGAGCCGTAATTAGCCACAGGGTAGATTTTTTCGGTTTTAAGCTCGACCGGTGCTGCCAGAAAGCTGCTGAGCTCGGCAGGACTGCCGGAGAGCAGCGTCTCGATTTCAGCCATGTCGCCGCTGGCGGCTGCGTTCTCAACCTCCTTGAGCACACTGCTCAGTTTTGCCTTCACGGCGTCCAGCTGGTCGGCCGAGCGGGTCAGAAGGTCCTTTGCCGTACCCAGGTCCGAAGCGGTCTCGCCGGAAAGGGCAGCGATGCTGCGGACACTGCCGTTTAGCTGGCCGAGGACGCCGGCCACCTCGCCGCTGCCAAAATCGAGGCTTGAGAACAGCGTGTCCAGCTGCGGCTTCAGATTGGTTTGATAATCATTTTTTACGTCGCCCATCAGGCCGCTGGCCTCATCGGCCAGGCCTTTGAGGGCTTTGTAATCCGCCTCTGCCATGCCAGTGGTTTCTGAAATATCCGCCACGGTTTCTGTCAGCTTATCCCGCAGGGCTTCCTGCTGGCTGATGATCTGGTTCAGCCTGCCAATCACAGGCTGGAGCGCGGGGGCCATATCCGGGTAGGCATCGCTTAGCTTTTGAATGGTATCTCTAAGCTCGGTATCGTGGTCGATGAGAAGCTGAACCTCATCGGCCAGGCTGTCCAGGCTTTTGGCGGCTTCCCCGGCGTTTTGGCTCACAGAAGAGAAGGCTTTGTCGATCTCGGCTGAGATTTTCTGGTAGCTCTCGCCGCTCACATCAAAGATGGTCCCAATGCCCTGGGAGGCTGTGTTCATGGCGCCCTGAAGGCCCTGGGCGGTGCGCTCTGTCTCTTGCAGAATGCCTGAGCTCTCTGAGACGCTGTCGCCGGAGGTTTCAAGAAAGCCGGCGGTGGAGGACAGAACCTTCTGGGTGGATTCGGTCATGGCCGCAAAGGCCCGCACTGTTTTCGCGGAGGTTTCCACCTCGCCCTCTATGCGCTGGAGGTTTGTCCTGAGGCTGTCGGTCAAAGACTGGCTGCCCTGCCTGTCCGCGGCCTGATAGACAGATTGCAGTGCCTCGAGGGCGATTTCGGACACCTTTTCCACAAAGAGGCTGTTGACCTGCTCCTGGACAGCAGTCGCCCCTTTATCGGTCACCTTGGGGGCGATGGCGTTTTCTTTCTCGTTCGTGTAATAGATAATGGCGCTCTTTTTAATATCGGAGGAAAACAGGCTCATGATGTTGGCGCTGAAATCCTCGGGTATCACGATGGCGGCGTAGTAAGCGCCGGACTTCACGCCCTCCAGGGCTTCGTCCCGGCCTGTAAACTGCCAGTCCATCTGGTCGTTGGCTTTCAGGGCGTTTACCACCTCGTCGCCCACGTTCATGCTCATGGAGAGGATCTCCCCGTGATAGCCCGCGTCGGTGTTGGCCACCGCGATTTTGATGTCCTTTGTATTGCTGTAGGGGTCCCAGCTCCCGGCGATATTAAACCAGGCGTACATGGCAGGCACAACGCAGACGCCCATCACGACAATGAGGGCAATGGTGTTATTCCGGATACGGCTGACGTCTCCGGTAAATATTTTCAAGATTTTTTTCATTTTTCTGTTCCTTTCCAGCCGTCCTTAAACATTGCCCGGATTTCCTCATCGGTCATGTCGGAGAGCTGCTGCTCCATTTCAAACTGCTTGCGCATTTTATCCCGGAAATACTCGAGACAGATAAGGTATACCGAGATGCCGATCAGGGATATAATCCACAGCACCAGATAGACAATTTTCGAGTCCAGGCTGAACATGAGCACCATGAACACAAGGGGCAGGATGAACATGAGCAGAAATCCCGCCTTTATCTTTTTGCGGTAGCTCTCCTCAAAGGCGGCCTGGCGGGCCTCCCGTTCTTCGGCTGTCCGGCCCTCCACAGCCAAGGCTCTTGCGATAATGGAGATGGGATCCTTTTTCTGCCGGATACCGCCCTCGGTCTCGCTGACCATCATCCCAGTTTCGGAGAGCCGCCTGTCAAAAAAGTGATTGAGGTTTAAGAGCAGCGGCCTGAGCCCCAGCCCGATGACAAAGGCCACAGGGATAAAGATGAGCAGGTGGAGCAAATCCGAAACATAGTGAGCCGCGTAGACACCTGCCACTGCCTCGCGCATGGCGTTGATGCCATAGGTGAAGGGCAGCAGGGGATGGACCGCCTGAAAGAAGCCCGGCGTCATCTCGATGGGGTAGGTACCCGCGGAGCCGGGAATCTGTAAAATGACGAGAATCACGCAGATGGCCTTTCCAATATGCTTGAAGGTGACTGAAAGAGCATAGATCAGGTTCACATAGACAAAAGAGGCCAGCAGTCCGGCCAGAATAAAGGCGGCCGGGCTCTCACACTGGATTTTCATCAGGAGCAGGTCTCCGAGGCATACCACAAACCCCTGCAGAAGGCCGACGGTGATATACAAAAGCCACCGGCCAAAGTAGGCCCGGGTGGGCGTCAGGTTTTTGATGCTTTCATCCTCGTCCACCTCCAGCTTAAAGATGGCGATCAGAACAATACCGCCAACCCAGATGGCCAGGTTGCTGTAAAAAGGCGCGAGGGCAGAGCCGTAATTAGCGACGGGGTAGATTTTTTGAGTCTCGACCTCCACGGGGGATTCCATAAACTCTGCGACCTGCTCGGGCTGGATGCCCGTGGTTGAGAGAAAATTCTGATAGAGTCTGGAGTTTTTAATGGCGCTTAAATCTGTGGAGACCCGGCTGAGCTGCCCGGTAAGGTCCACCAGGACACCCTGGGTGCTGTCAAGGGCGTTCTGCGCTTCTGTCAGCGCAGTGCCCAGGTCGTCGAGGATTCCCTGGAGCTGGTTGGCCGCCGGGGTGACCCCGTTCAGAATCCCGGCGGTTTTCCCGGAGAGGGCGGCAAAGCTATCGAGAGTCTGGTTGACCTGCGGCAGGAGGCTTTGCTGGAACTGGGTGTTAACCCCTTTGAGGGATTCACCGCCGTCTGTGGCAATCTGGTTCAGGTTCTTTCGCGTTTCGGAGGTCTGGGTAATCATGGTTTTAACGCTGGCGTTGCCGGTCTCCAGGCGGCCAAGGATTTTCTGCTGGCGCTCAATTTCGGATTCCAGCGACTGGATCAGCCTGGCAAGCTCCGGAGAGGGGCGCTCTTCGTTGAGCTTTTTCAGCGCGTCCACGATCTCCTGATTGACAGAAAGCATCTGCTCTGCTGAGGTGATGCTGCTCTCAAACCCCGCGTTGATCTTAAGGGCCTGGGCCTCCAGGTTTCCCAGCTGTGACGCGGCCGTCCCGTTTATCTGTCCCAGAACGCCCTGTCCCTGGCTCAGGATATTTGACAGGCTGCCTGAAAATTTTCCAACGCTTTCACGGCTCTGGCTCAGACGGGCCTGCGCGCTTTCGAGGCCCTGCTGGCCCGAGGCGGCGGCGTCCTTAAGGCTGTCGAGGGTGGTTCTGCCGCCGTCTACGGCGCCCTGTCCCTCAGAGACAGTTCCCCTGAAGTTTTCCAGCAGCACACGGTAAGTGTCCAGATCGCTCCGGGTCGTGTCGATGGCAGAGGTGATGTCCGCGCTGGCCTGGTTGAGCTTTCCGGATATGCCCACTGCCGAAGCGGTCATGACCTTTGACACGCTCTCAGAGGCCACTGAGGAAAAGGCGCTCTTGATTTCCTCCTCCAGGGTCTGAGCGCCAGTATCGGTGATCTTGGGCGCAATGGCGTTTTTCTTCTCGTTGACATAGTAGATGATCTCAGATTTCTCAATCCGGCCGTTTAAAAACTCGGTCAGCCGGCTGCTGAAGTCCTCGGGGATAATGATGGCCGCATAGTATTTGCCGGATTTTACGCCCTCGACAGCCTTCTCAGTATCGACAAAAGTCCAGCCAAGCTGGTCGTTTTCCTTAAGATTCGCGATGATCTCGTCGCCGGCGTTGAGATCGCCCGCAACCGTGTTTTTGGTTCCGGTATCCTCGTTGGCGACGGCGACCTTGATGCCCTTTGTATTGCTGTAGGGGTCGTAGTTTGCCCCGATGTTAAACCATGCGTAAAGGGAGGGAATCACAATAATACCGATGGTTACAATGAGCGCGAAGCGGTTTTTACAGAGCCGCCGGACGTCTCTTTTAAAGATATTCCATATTTGTTTCACATTACACCTCTGCGATATTATGATACATTTTTTCAAGATACACTTTCAGGTTTGCCCTCTCCTCAGAGGTAAACCCCTCGAGCAGGTGGTCTTCGATCGCCTTCTTTTTTTCGAGAACGCCCTTAATCAGCGGGTCGTCCTGACGGGTTGGCGCCACCGTTTTCAGGCGCTTATCCTGTTTGCTGACCGCGGTCTCGATAAAGCCCTTGAGCTCCATGGACTTTAAGATACTGATCACTGTGGAGTGGCTCAGCCGCATATAGCGCTGAATATCCTTCTGTGTGGTTTCCTCATGATGATAACGCGCCTCCATTAAGAAGAGCAGAATTTTAAGCTGCTGCATGGTCAGGTTAAACTGCTTAAAGTCCCGGTTGACCCGGCAGACAATGGCGTCACTGAGATTTTTGACCAGCAGGCTGATTTCATCGTTTTCCATTTTCCATCCTCCGTAGCAATATGTCGTATACAACATATTTTAATTTTTAATGAATATTTTGTCAAGTAGGACATATTCTCAACTTATGCGGTTTGACCGGTTTTTATGTGGAAAGGCGGTGCCTGGAGCACAGCACGATTTTGCGCTGTGCTTTTCTTTTGTTGACATGGGCCCGGATCTTCGTATATAATGGATGAAAGTAAGCACTTGCATTGGAGGTGGAGCCTTTGGACGAGACGAAACAGAAAATTATGGACGCAACCATGGAGCTGGTGCGGGATAAGGGGTATGCAGCCACGACCACCAAGGATATCGCGCGGGAGGCCGGGGTGAACGAGTGCACCATTTTCCGCAAATTCAGAGGAAAGAAGGATATTATTCTGAGCGCCATGGAGGAAAAACGGTGGCGGCCGGAACCCGGGCCGGGTATTTTAGAAAAGGTAACCTATGCGCTTGAGCCGGACCTCAGACTTTTTATGCGCACCTATCTGGAACAGATCACCGCTGATTTTGTGGGGCTCTCCATTGGGCTGCGCGCCCCGCAGATCTATGAGGAGACAGCCCCGCTGATTATGAAGACACCGAAGTCCTTTATGGACGCTTTAAAGGCGTATTTTAAGGAGATGGCAGCCCGGGGGAAAATCGCGGAGACAGATTTTGACTGTCTGGCTATGACCATCTTTTCCGCAACCTTTGGCTATACCTTTCTCACAGCGTCCTTTGAGAACCGGCTGACACCGGTTGAGCAGGAGGCTTATATCGAAAAAAGCGTGTCCCTTTTTGTCAGGGGCATTGAGCGGCAGTAAAGTGCGGCACCTTCTTTCCAGAGGGTGCCAAAAAAATAACCAGAATGCAAGCAAGTGCTTGCATTTAAGGAGGGAATTATGAAAATAACCGGAGCAGCCTTATTTACCAAGGCTCTGAAAGCAGAGGGGGTTGATATGATTTTCGGGTATCCCGGAGGGCAGGCCATTGACCTGTTTGACGCGCTGTACGATCACCCGTCCATTGAGGTGATCCTGCCAAGGCACGAGCAGGGGCTTGCCCACGCAGCCGATGGCTACGCGCGCTCTACGGGAAAGACAGGGGTCTGCCTTGTGACCAGCGGTCCCGGCGCCACCAATCTGGTCACAGGTATCGCCACTGCCAATTACGACAGCGTACCGCTGGTCTGCTTTACCGGCCAGGTGGCAACTGAGCTGCTGGGCAGGGACGCTTTCCAGGAGGTGGATATTGTGAGTATCTCTGGGAGTATTACCAAATACGCGGTCACGGTTTTACGGCGTGAGGACCTGGCCGGTGAGATCAGAAAGGCCTTCCTCCTTGCCAAAAGCGGTAAGCCCGGCGCGGTGGTGGTCGATATTCCAAAGGACGTGCAGCAGGCTCTCGGAAGCGACGCCTACACGCCTTCTGGAACGGTGACACAGCCAGAAAACCCGCCAGCGCCTGATAATACCTGGGCAGAAGAGGTGGCCGGCCTGCTCGCAAAGGCCAAACGCCCGCTAATTTTGGCGGGCGGCGGCGTGCATATTGCCGGTGCGTCAGCCGCGCTCCAGTCCTTTTCGCGAAAGACCGGAATTCCAGTTGTCACCACCATTATGGGCCGGGGAGCGCTGCCGACAAAACATCCGCTGTATGTTGGCAATATCGGTATCCACGGCAGCTTTGCGGCCAATTCGGCAGTGTCGGCCTGCGATGTGCTGCTGGCGGTAGGCACCCGCCTGAATGACCGCATAACCGGACGCACAGCGGATTTTGCGAAGAACGCGAAGCTTATCCATATCGATATTGAACCATCCGTTCTGTCCAGAAATGTGCCGGCATACCTGGCCGTGACAGCGGACGCGGGCGATGCTCTGACCGCCCTGGAAAGGCACGCGGTCCTGACCGCCTGCCTGCGCTGGCGCCGGCAGATTGGGGAGTGGCAGGCCCTTTATCCGCTTGGCATGGCGGGTGAGGGGCTGACGCCACAGCGGATCATCGAGGCGGTCAACGCGCTGCTGCCCGAAGCCATCGTGGTAACAGATGTGGGCCAAAACCAGCTCTGGACCACCCAGTTCCTTGAGCACAGGGGCGGCAGGCGTCTCATCACCTCTGGCGGACTGGGCACCATGGGCTATGGGCTGCCTGCCGCCATCGGGGCCAGCCTGGGAAATCCAGGAAGCAGGGTCGTGGCCATCATGGGGGACGGCGGACTTCAGATGGTCAGCCAGGAGCTGGCCACCGCAGTGGTCTACGGCCTGCCTGTTATCATCTGTGTGCTTAACAACGGCTGGCTGGGTAATGTGCGGCAGTGGCAGGAGCTTTTTTACGCAAAGCGTTACTCGAGCACCTGCCTCAGGGCCAGGAGGGACTGTCCGCCCTGCTGCTCCGGTCCGTCGGAAAACTGTCCGGAGTATACGCCTGATTTTATCCGTCTGGCCGAGAGCTATGGGATGTCCGCCCAGCGGGTCACGGGTGTGGAAGCCGTGAGGCCGGCCCTTGAAAAAGCCGCTGGCTACGCGGCTGGTCCGTCGCTCATCGAGTTTAGGCTCGAGGCGGGCGCCAATGTCCTGCCCATTGTGCCTCCTGGCAATGCGCTGGATGAAATGGAGGGGATATAAAAAAGGCGGCCTAAGCCACCATTTTGACAAAGCTGAGAAGCAGCTTCAGCCCATAAAAAATAATGACCACACCGCAGATTATATTGATGACCCGCAGTACCCGGTCGTTGAATTTATGGCTGAACAGGGTAATGAAAGCTGTCAGGCCCAAAAACCAGAGGCAGGAGGCTGAGGCGACCCCGGCGATAAAGGCGAGGCCCTGCTCTGCGGGCAGCGTGACCCGGAAAGCGCCCAGCATCATGGTGCCATCGATGATGGCCTGGGGATTGAGCCAGGTGACCACAAAGGCTGTGGCCGCCACCTGGCGCAGCGGCAGGTTTACATCCCCGGATGTATCCAGGGTACCCTTACCCCGCAGCAGGCTGATGCCGATTCCAATGACGATGACGCTGCCCGAAAGCAGCACAAGCTTCTGTACCCAGGGAAACTGCTCCATGAGCGCGCCGACGCCAAAGAAACAGGCTAAAGCCAGTGAGATATCAAAAAAGATAACAATCAGTGCGGTAACTGCGGAACGCCTGCGGCTCTGTGTGAGCGCTGTATTGATGACAAACAGATTTTGAAGACCGATGGGGGCCACGTAAGCCAGGCCCATGGTCAGCCCTTGAAGAAAATGCATAAAGACCTCCTGATACCAACCAAAAACGTAATGTTATGCTATAATTATACGTATCAAAAGCGGCTGTGTACACAGCCAAAATCATAAAAGGAACCCAACCAAAAAGGAGAGGCCTATGCAAACTTCTAAGATACTTCAAACCGTTTCTTTCGACTGGAAGCCGGACAAAAATTCCGGCGTGCCCCTGTATGTGCAGATTGTCCGCTATGTCAGCGGCCAGGTAGCCTCAGGCCACTGGGGCGTGGGCACGCGCCTGCCCTCGCAGCGGAACATGGCTCAGGCCCTCGGCGTCAACCGCAGCACAGTGGTCACCGCCATGGAGGAGCTGGCTGCCATCGGTCTGGTGGAGGGCAGGGGAAGCGGCGGCACCCGCATTGCCAGCGACACCTGGTCGGTGCTGCTGTCTGGGGCAGCGCCGGACTGGGGGCGCTATATCCGGTCGGGCAGCTTTCAGGCCAACCAGCCCACGGTCCAGACCATTAACCGCCTGGAGTTTGAGGACTATGTGCGCCTGGGCACCGGGGAGCTGTCGCCAGCGCTCTTTCCTGAGGAGATGATGCGCCGCGTCCTTGAAAAGCTGGCCCGGAGGACACCACCTCTCCATTATCTGGAACCCTTGGGACTGCCAGAGCTCCGGCACGTCCTATCTGAGCGTCTGGCAGACCAGGGAATCACAGCGCCTCCCTCGGGCATCCTCATCACCTCCGGGTCACTTCAGGGACTGCAGCTTATTTCTGTGGGGATTTTAAGCCCATCCTCCCGGGTTTTTACCGAAGCGCCCACCTATCTGAAATCCCTCCAGGTCTTTCAGTCTGCGGGGATGTCCATCACCGGCATTCCCATGGACGGAGAGGGGCTGCTCTACCGCGAGCTGGAAAGGTATCAGAAGGCCCCGGGAAAAAACAGTGAAAACCAGCTGCTCTATACCATTCCTTCCTACCAGAACCCAACCGGCACCCTCATGAGCGAGGAACGCCGGGCCGGACTTTTTGAGTTCTGCCAGAAAAACCGGCTGCCGGTCATCGAGGACAACGCCTACAGTGAGCTGTGGCTGGACAGTCCGCCGCCCGCCTCTCTGAAGGCAAGGGATAAAAGCGGTATGGTGCTTTCGCTGGGAACGCTGTCCAAGACTCTGGCGCCGGGCCTGCGGATCGGATGGATCGCCGGGCCGGAATCCGTGGTGCGCCGCCTGGGGGATATTAAAATGCAAACAGACTATGGCGCAAGCTCACTGTCACAGTGGGCGGCGGCGGAATTTCTGACAAGCGGCCTGTACGATACCTACCTGCATGGTCTCAGAAAGGAGCTGAGAAAAAGGCGGGCCGCGGCGCTGCGGGTGCTGGCGGACTACTTTAAAGGCCTGGCGGACTGGAATGTGCCAGAGGGCGGCTTTTATGTCTGGCTGCGGTTTAAAAGCTCTTTGTCCATTGACCGCCTGTTTAAAAAGGCGCTGGAGCACCGAATCCTTTTAAACCCTGGCAGTATCTATGATTTCTCGCCCAACCATGCTCTGCGCATTTCCTACGCCTACGAACCGCCTGAGGCTTTCAGAAAAGCCATGAAAACCCTGGCGGATCTGGGACGCGGTCTGGACAGTCTTTAACTTCCGGTCAGCGCGGCAGGGAGGGCTGAACAGGACACCCCCGCCGGGTCAGACCAGGACAGGGCAGGGCGTTTTAAACTGCCGCCCTCTTCACAAGGACAGGCCTCCTGCGCCTGTCTTTGGCATGACACCTCTGGCCGTCCGGCTTTCACAAAATCCGGACGGCTTTTTTTGCGTCCTCAGACGGCCCGCCGACGCGGGGCGGTTTTCTTCCTATTAGAATAAATATAAATGCGTAAATAATAAATGAATTAAGGGATGTACAGAGGCCTGCGCCAAAGCTGACAAACCCGCCAGTTTCAGGTGTCCATAGGCAGCGGGAGCAGGCGGATGGTATACTAAAGCCATCAAAACGAAAGGAGATATTCACGATGGCCTATGAAAGACAGAAGCTGAAAAATGAGCTCAAGATCTATCTGAATTATGGAGAAGAAGGCGGTAAAATCAAGAAAAAGCTTAAGACCTTTGGTGGTCTGAGCACCGATGAAGCCATTGCCACACCCGAGGCGGTGGTGCGCACCGCCAAAGCTCTGGGCACCCTGATGGACCCCATCATCAGCGATATTACCAATGTGATGTATTACGATAATATAGAGACTGCCTGACACGGCGTTTAAATCAAGTCAGAAAATGAGAAAGGAGAAAAGATGGAAACTGTCACCACAAAAAGCCTGGACCTGGAATTTCTGCTGGAAAACGGCGATACTGATACCCTGAGCCTGCCCGACTATCTGGACGGGCTTACCGAGGAGCAGATCACCGCAGCGGCCGGCATCGTCATTGCCCAGAATATCTTTCAGCCCGGCGGCTTTGGCTACCAGAAGCTCAAGAGCTACGAATATGTCGATAAAACCGTCCGAAAGACCGAGCTGGAGATCTGACGACGCATTCCCGGGGCACGGCACACTTTTGTGCTGTGCCCTCTTATTATAGCCGCGCCCGTAAAAACACCGGCAGTCTGACACCACAATAAAGGCCTTTGCCACCTCAGGTTGCGGATATGCAAGCAGTAGCTGCTGGACGGCCGGGGCGCTTTCGGTTAAAATGAGAGAAAAGGGGACGGAGGTGTTTAAAAATGGGCTTTGGAGAAAATCTAAGGCAGCTCCGGAGGGAGCGGCGGCTCTCCCAGGAGGAGCTGGCCGAACGGCTCATGGTCAGCCGTCAGGCTGTATCGAAATGGGAGCAGGGCAATGGTTATCCCGAGGTCGAAAAACTGCTTTTGCTGTCAGAGGCGCTGGACGTATCACTGGACCGCCTGATGGCCGAGAGCGCAGAGGAGCCGGAAATGCACGCTGCCTCCAGAGACAGCAGGCAGCCCGGGCGGATCCTGATCGACTCCTTTGATGGAAAGTCAGTTGTGAGCTGCTACCGGGTGCAGGCATCGCCCCGGTTCAGGACAGGAAAGGATGAGCCAAAATACGCTCTTTTCGGCGTGGACAACAGCTCATTTTGGGGAGAAAACACGACTGTTCTGGGCTGGTATGACGGCGAGGAGGCCCTTGAACAGGAAATCCAGGAAATCAAAAAAGCCCTGGCCGGGGGCTGTGTCTCCTATACGCTTAAGTATGCGGTTAAGGTAAAAAGGCGATGGGGGAAAATAAAGATTGTGAAGTAGAGGCGTCTGTGTTATGCTTGAGGCAACTGAAAAGAGAGGTGGTATTTCTTGAAACGCTGCATTGCACTGACTGGAATAGCCTGAAAATAGTTTAACACAACAGGAGGATTAAAATGACTATTCCAGAGAAAAAAATCTATCCCCGTACGGGTGACAGACAAACCATTTATCTAAAGGATGTTATCACCAACCCTGACATAACGGTTGGCGACTATACCATGTATAACGATTTTACCAAGGACCCCATATTGTTTGAGAAGAACAATGTGCTATACCAGTACCCCATCAACCACGACCGGCTGGTGATCGGAAAATTCTGTTCCATCGCCTGCGGCGCGCGTTTCCTGTTTAACAGCGCGAACCACACCATGCGCTCGCTCTCAACCTATCCCTTTCCGCTTTTCTTTGAAGAGTGGGGCCTCGATTCAAAGGATGTGACCGCGGCCTGGGACAACAAAGGGGACATCGTTGTCGGCAATGATGTCTGGATCGGCTATGAGGCAGTCGTGCTGGCCGGCGTGACCATCGGCGACGGCGCCGTGATCGGTACACGGGCGGTGGTCACAAAGGATGTTCCGCCCTACACCATTGTAGGCGGAGTGCCTGCACAGCCCATCAAAAAACGGTTTCCCGACAAGGCCGTCGCCGATCTGCTTGAAATAAGGTGGTGGGACTGGCCCAGAGAAAAAATCGCCCGGAACCTCACCGCCATTCAGGAGGGCCGTACCGGAGAGCTGAAGTAAAATTCATACGGTCAGAGAAGCGGAGGCACAGCACATTTTTGCGCTGTGCCTCTTGTTTTATGTTATACTAAAGCCATAGTTAGGTTTGGTCCGCTTGGAGGCATGATGTCTTTTTGCGGCTGTGAGAGCATAAAGGAGGTTATACAATGAAGCTAGGCATTATCCGATGTATGCAGACAGAAGATTTCTGTCCCGGAACAATGGATTTTAAGGTGATTAAAGAGCGGAAAGGCACCTTTGAGGATGTGACAGAGGATATCGAAATTATCGGCTTTACAAACTGCGGCGGCTGCCCGGCAAAGAAAGCTGTTCTCAGGGCGAGAGAGCTTGTAAAAAGAGGCGCGGATACCATTGCCTTTGCCTCCTGCATTCAGAAAGGCAACCCCATCGGCTATCCATGCCCCTTCGCCAGGAAAATGAAAGAGATCGTTCAAAAAGACCTGAGGGATGAGAATATCCGGTTTCTGAATTATACGCATTGAGAGAGGGCAGCTTTGGAACTGTCGTAAGGCAATAAAACCTGCTTGGAGGAATTCGATGAATATTGAAAAAATCCCTTTTAGTATCATCTCTGACTGGCTGAAAGCCCTGATCGCGGATTATGAGCTCAGCCTTGAGATGCTTTCAAATTATCTTTCACTAACAAACGAACAGGTTCTTTGCCTTTCGGATGGCAAGCTGGATTTTCTTTCAGACGAAAAGCTGGATAAAGGCCGTCTTTTTGATAAAGTCTCTGGCCTGTATCTCAGCGCCACAGAGGATAAAGACCTTAAATTAGCCGGATTTCTGGATGTATTAATCACGCATCATCACCTGTCACAGAAGACGATCGCCAGAATGGCCGGCGTTGAAGAAAAAGATGTCGCGTGTCTTTTGCGGGATCAGCCCGGACTTGTTCCGGAGAGCGCAAAATACCGCATCGCGGTGACGGTGATGTCGCTGCGGTTCTTCTTAAAGGAGGCTGAACCGGATGCTTATTAAATCCAATAAATACACAGGAGGTACCAGACAATGATTTACACAGATCAATACGCTTCGCCCCTGGGCAAAGTTACAATGGCCAGCGACGGCTCGGCGCTGACAGGGCTTTGGTTTGACGGGCAGAAATACTTCGGCGACACGCTGACAGAACAATGTGAGCCGGGAAAGCTGTCTGTTTTTGATACCACAAAGCAGTGGCTGGATATTTATTTTCAGGGGAAGGCGCCCGATTTCACACCGCCGCTGCTGTTTAACGCCAGCCCCTTTCGCGAGGCGGTATGGGCTATATTGCTCTCAATCCCTTATGGGCAGACCATGACCTACGGGGAAATCGCGGATAAAATCGCAAAGCAGAAGGGCGCTGCCAGAATGTCCGCGCAGGCGGTCGGCGGCGCTGTGGGGCACAACCCCATTTCCATCATTGTGCCCTGCCACAGGGTCGTGGGAACAAATGGCAGCCTGACAGGCTACGCAGGAGGTATTGATAAAAAAGTGAAGCTGCTCACACTGGAAAAAACAGAGATGTCCGCCTTTTTTATTCCCAAAAAAGGAACGGCGCTGTAGGGGCATTGTTTAAGGAAAAATCAAAAATGCAATTTTTATTTTAAGGGGGTATGCGCTTGCTTCGTCAAATTAAATATTTTCAAGCAGTGGTGCGTAATAACAGCTTTTCAGAAGCAGCAGAAGCGTGTAATATCTCACAGTCGGCTATGTCCCAGCAGATCCAGGCACTGGAAAGGGAACTTGGTTTCCAACTTCTGGAAAGGAAAAAACGAAAATTTGAGCTCACGCCATCTGGAGAATACTTCTATAAAAAAAGTATAATTCTCACCGCAGATTATGAGCGCATCTGCAGAGAGGCCGCCAAAATCGCCCATGGTGATGAATCAGTTCTGAGTATTGGCTATCTGCGCAGCTATAACGGACAGGCGTTTTTCAAGGCTATAGACAAATTCGCTTCGGATTATTCCGATATAATGGTCAAAACAGTACCTGGTAACCATGAAGAATTATTTCAAGCGCTGCGAGCCGGCGACGTGGATTTAGTCTTTAATGACCAGCGGCGGGCTTTTTCCGATGAGTATGTAAATGTCATTTTAGATAGAAGCAATCTTTATGTAGGTATTTCAATGCGCAGTCCTTTTGCAGAACTAAAATCCGTAACACTGAGTGAATTAAAAAATACGCCCTGTGTTTTGGTCGCTTCTGCTGAGCAACAGATGGCTGAAGAAATCTATTATCGTGATGTGATAGGATTTCAAGGCGATTTCCTGTTCGCGGAAAATACGGAGGAGGCGAAATTATCAGTGGTCGGCGATAATGGTTTTACACTGACAAATGGGGAAAACCATAACCGTGAGATCGAAGACCTGATTTGCCACATTCCTTTATTTCGCGGCGGCAACCAAATGTTCCAGACATATTGTGCTTTTTGGAAAAAAGAGCATTGTGAAAAAGAGATAGAAACTTTTGTAGATATTTTAAAAAAGCAGTTCTAGTTTTTCGAAAAAAATATTTAGCTGTTCTCATACTTGGGGAACAGCTTTTTGTATTAGAAAAACTTATTAAATCGTCCCGAAAATCGAATTGATTTCATAAATCTGCGTATACTATAATATATTTAGAAAATAATTGATGAAAAGAGGTATATGATAATGAAAAAAGAAGTTATGCTATGGACTGGAGCTGGTCAGATTGGTATGGCTATCGCACGTAGAATGGGATATGGTAAAAAAATTATAGTGGGTGATAAAAAAATGGAAAATGCAAAATTGGCGGCTAGTCTGATGAATGAAGTAGGCTTTGACGTGACGCCGCTTACAATGGATTTAGGATCGAGAGAATCCATTCTGCGCATGATAGCTTGCGCAGAAAGTAGCGGCGAGATCACAGCGTTTATAAATGCTGCTGGCGTGTCACCCAGCCAGGCGTCTGTTGAGACTATTCTAAAGGTTGATTTATATGGAACGGCAGTGCTTCTGGAGGAGGTAGGAAAGGTGATCGCTTGTGGCGGTGCGGGAGTGACTATTTCCAGTCAGTCAGGGCACCGCATGCCTCAATTAACACCAGAAGAAGACAGGCAGCTTGCATGCACACCAACAGAAAAATTACTGGATTTAAAAATTCTTCAGCCTGAAAATATCAAAGACGCACTTCACGCCTACCAGATAGCAAAACGTTGTAACGAAAAGCGCGTTATGGCAGAGGCTGTAAAATGGGGAAAAAGAGGCGCGCGGATCAATTCTATTTCGCCGGGGATCATTGTAACACCTCTGGCCATTGATGAATTTAATGGTCCCCGTGGCGATTTTTATAAGAATATGTTTGCGAATTGTCCTGCGGGCCGGCCTGGTACGGCCGATGAGGTGGCAAATGTCGCAGAGCTTTTAATGAGTGAACGTGCTGCGTTTATTACAGGTTCAGATTTTCTGATTGACGGCGGTGCGACAGCCGCTTATTTCTATGGAGCGTAAAAGATGTACCTGACTAAAACACGCATGCGTCAGCTGACTACGCTGCTGCCCAAAGCTGCAAAGCCAAAATGTGAAGCGGTATCAATGGAGAATTGAAAATGGAAAATGGAGAATGTCGGAACACTTTCGCCCTGGCGGGGGCGATTAAAAATGCGGCCGCCGGCCGCATCGCATCAAATCTGCCGGTGGCAGATTTGCACCTGAACTTTCCACTATCCACTTTCAACTTTCAACTTAAAAAACCTCTTTTTAAGACTTTAACTTCTGCCGATTAAGTTTTTTGACAGCCTGAGCACAGCATATAATGACGCTGTGCTTTTTCAATCTTCAGTTACAATGTGTCTTTTAACCTAAAATGTGATATAATTGTTATAAATTCAATAGAGGAGGATAAAAATGCATCGTTTAAAAAAGTATTTGCCTTTTTTGATGGGCGGTATCGTGTTGTTGGCTGTATTGATCGCTCTGGCTGTCTGGAATAACCGGCAGACACCAGAATGGGTATTGAACCGGTATATGCAATATGTCAATGAAGGTCAGTATGAGGCGGTGTATGACGAGCTGCTATCCGATAAAGCCAAGAGCTACACGGATCGGCAGACCTTTATTGACCAGTATCGAAATATTTACGGCGGCATTGAGGCCCGGAATATAAAAATGAGCAATCTCGAAAAAAGCGATGAGAGCACAGATAACTACACCTATCTCAAATATGATTATGAAATGGACACAGTCGCCGGTCATTATATGGGAGGTACCAGCGCGCGCATCACGAAAAAGCCGGGGGGCTGGGCCATTGAATGGAATGAGGGCATGCTTATTCCCGGCTTTTCGAAGTGGCAGACTGTATCGGTGGTGCCGGCCAAAGCGGAGCGCGGGAGCATTTATGACCGCAACGGGAACCTCCTGGCTGGAAAAGGGGAGGTCCTGGAGGTTGGCATTGTCCCGGGAAAGCTGAGCGCTGAAACGAGGGACGCTGATCTTCAAACCATGGCGGCTCTGCTCGGTATGAAAACAGAGGATATCCAGTCAAAGCTTTCCCAAAGCTGGGTAACCGATGACGTGCGTGTGCCTGTCACCACCCTTGATGAAAAAGACACCACGCTCGAAGCACAGCTTTTAGGGATTGCCGGTATCTACACAGACACCACCGAAGTACGGACCTATCCGTATGGCGAAAAGGCCTCGCAGCTCACCGGCTACGTGCAGGGAATATCGGCTGAGGAGCTGGAGGCTCGTGGAGATGAGGGGTATACAGAGAGCTCTGTCATTGGAAAGACAGGCCTGGAGGCAGCCTTCGAAAACAGGCTCAGAGGAAAGGACGGCTGTAAGATTCTGGTTGATCAGGGAGGCGTTGACAATTATCAGGATGCAGCGGGAAACTGGATTCAGAGGCCGAGGATATGGACCCTTGCCGAGGACCCTGCCGAAAAGGGGGAGGATATTACGGTTACCATTGACGCCTCGATCCAGACCAGACTTTATGACGCGTTTGCATCTGATAAAAGCGGTTCTGTGGCCATGAACCCTAAAACAGGCGAGGTGCTGGCGCTTGTCAGCACGCCCTCCTTTGACGCCAATGCTTTTATCAGCGGATTTTCCGAGGAAGCGTGGAACGCGCTGAGTACAGACGCCTCAATGCCCCTTCAAAACCGTTTTGGGGCAGCCTACGCGCCGGGCTCGTCCTTTAAACCGCTCACCGCGGGTGTGGGCATGACAAGCGGAAAGCTTGATCCCGGCACGGATTTTGGCGCAAGCGGTACCAGCTGGCAGAAAGACCCCTCCTGGGGAGACGTGATGATTACAACACTCCAGAGCTATGACGGGCCGGCCAATCTTGAAAACGCGCTGATTTACTCGGATAATATCTATTTTGCCAAAGCGGCGCTCCAGATAGGCGGCTCGGCCTTTAAAGAGGGATTAGAAAAGGCTGGCTTTGGTCAGGAACTGGATTTCCCATTGCCGCTGACCAAGTCCCAGGTTTCCAATTCAGGCGATTTCGCGGATGAAGGGCAGCTGGCTCAGAGCGGCTATGGACAGGGCGAGGTGCTGGTTAATCCGGTACACATGGCATCAGCCTACTCGGCCTTTGTCAATGGCGGCAGCATGGTTAAACCGGTTCTGGAGTACAGCGGAACCCCGCAGTTCTGGTATCTGAACGCTTTCTCCAAAGAGGCTGCCGACACCATTCGCGATGATCTGATCCAAGTGGTTGAAAACCCGGCCGGCACTGCCCACGAAGCCCATATGGACGGGGTGACGCTGGCAGGTAAAACGGGTACAGCGGAAATTAAAGCCTCTCAGGAGGATACAGGCGGTACTGAGATCGGCTGGTTCAATGCGTTTATCGCTGACCCGGACAGTCCAGAGCAGCTTCTGGTGGTGAGCATGGTGGAGGACGTCAAGGAACGCGGCGGCAGCCATTACCTTGTGCCAAAGGTACGAAACATCTTCTGATTTATAAAAAGCCTGATAAACAAAAACATCCTGTTTATCAGGCTTCTTTTTATGCTATACTTACCTTAGATAAAAAAGCCGCAGAACTTCGGGGCTTTGCGCGACGCTGCCATAGGTGTTCTGAAAAAACAATAGAAAGGAATGATTTGACATGCTGATTAAATTTGATGAGATTGAGGAAATAACCATCCCACATTTAAACGACGGCGCGGGCGTGGTGTCCGCAAAAATGTATATGGAGCCGTCCAACAAGATTATGGTCAGCCGCCTGCCAGCGCGTCCATCGGTATGCACGCTCATACCACGCAGGAGTAGCTTATGGAAATAAAATTGAGATGTGAGCAGACCAAAGATTACCGTGAAACTGAGGCAGTAACCCGGGAGGCGTTCTGGAATCACTACGCACCGGGATGCTTTGAGCACTATCTGGTGCATGTCATGCGGGACAGCCCTGCTTTTCTGCCTGGGCTGGCTTTTGTCGCTCTGGATGGCGATAAGATTATCGGAAATGTGATGTGCGTGAAATCCATTATTCAAGGAGATGATGGAAAAGCCTGTGAGGTTCTAACTTTAGGACCGATTTCTGTTCTGCCTGAATATCAGAAAAAGGGGATCGGCGGCAGAATGCTCAGACAGGTCAGGGCCAAGGCCTGTAAAATGGGGTACCGGGCGATTTTACTGTATGGCGATCCGGATTACTACACAAAGC
The DNA here is from genome assembly GCF_002441855.2 of Eubacterium maltosivorans. Taxonomy (NCBI): domain Bacteria; kingdom Bacillati; phylum Bacillota; class Clostridia; order Eubacteriales; family Eubacteriaceae; genus Eubacterium; species Eubacterium maltosivorans. The sequence goes on from NZ_CP029487.1 coordinate 616,018, forward strand.
AGGGCTTTGTCCCTGCCGAAAACTACAATATCCGAACTGCGGACAACATGTACGCCGCGGCGCTTCAAGTCTGCGAATTGCGTGTCCATGCCCTGGAGGGCGTACAGGGGCGTTTTATTGAGGACACTGTCTATGATATTTCTGAGACGAAGGCAGAAGCATTTGACAGACAGTTTCCGTTTAAGGAAAAGTGCAGCGGTACCCCATCACAGCAGAAATTTGAAAAAATTGTCAGGATGAGAAGAAAAGCAGATTAGAATGAGAATCGAAATGGACACAGCCACAAGGCTGTATAGATAAGGAATGAAATCGTGGAAAAAAAGAAAATAATCAAAGGCTGCCTGTGCGCTGTTTTCTGTGAGATACTTTTTGGGCTGAGCTATTTATTCACAAAGCACGCCACCACATCGGTCAGCCCACTGACGCTGCTGAGCTGGCGGTTTCTCGTTGCTTTTCTGGTCATTAACCTGTGTGTGGCCGCCGGGGTGGTCAAGGTCCGCCTGAGGGGAAAACGGCTGCTGCCTTTGTTTTGGATTGCCATTTTTCAGCCGGTTATCTATTTCGCCGGCGAGACGGCAGGCATTAACCTGACAACGGCCTCTGAAAGCGGCGCAGTCCTCTCCATCATACCGGCCGCCACCTTAATGGCTGGAGCGCTGATTTTAAGGGAAAAGCCCACGAAATTGCAGGTAACAGGTGTGTGCGTCACCATGGCCGGGGTGATGGTCTGTGTCCTCTCTAAGGGAATGGAGGCTTCCTTTAACCCGACGGGATACCTCATGCTGCTGATGGCAGTGGTTTCCTACAGCCTGTATTCTGTTTTCTCTGAGCGGGCCGTTTCTTTTTCCAGTGCGGAAAAAACCTATGTGATGATCGCTTTCGGCGCCATCGCTTTTACGGCCGCCGCTCTTGCGCAGAGCCTGCGGACCGGCACCCTGCCGGAATTTTTATCCGCGCCCTTTGCAAACCCCAGCCTTTTAGCCGCAGTTCTGTACCAGGGCATTGGCTGCTCGATCATGGCCTTTTTACTTTATAATCTGGCCATCGCTTATATTGGGACCAACCGATCCGCATCCTTTGTGGGGATATCCACTGTGGTTTCCATTCTGGCGGGCGTCGTTTTTCTAAAAGAGCGGTTTTCTGTGCTTCAGGCGGCCGGAACCTTTTTTGTCATCGGCGGCGTCTATCTGGCGAATCTGACGCGCGGCAGTGAACGGCCTCACCTCAACGAAAAGAAAACGAAAAAGGCTGAGTGAACCTGCCGAGGGAGTTTTTAACCATCCCCCTGTCGGAAAGCCATTACCATAAATATTTTAAGGAGGCAATTATTATGAAAAAAGTTAAAATTACGGTTCTCAGAACAATGCTCAATCAGGACCTGGCCGAGGAATACGGCGTGGACGGCCTCACCGCCTGTCCCATGCTCAGGGAGGGGCAGGTCTTTTATGCCGACTACGCAAAGCCTGAAGGGCTCTGTGACGAGGCCTGGAAAGCCATCTACCAGTACGCTTTTGCCCTGGCCCACGGCGCGGATAAGGAGCTGTTTTATTACGGTGACTGGATCAAAAAACCCGGTGTGGCCATCTGCAGCTGTAACGACGGGCTTCGGCCTGTTATATTCAAGCTGGAAGCCACCGACGCGGAGGGCCAGATCAGTTATACGCCAGTGCGTTAGGGCGGGTACCTGAAAAGCAGGAACAGACTCCTGCTTTTTTATTTTGCTCAGGAATCCTGGCATCGCGCTGGATAAGAAATTTGAGGAGCTGCTTTATTTTACCGCCTTCACCCCATCCTCCGGTAGCATGAATTTTTTTCGGAAATACCGCGGTTTATGGCAAAAAAGGTTACCCTTTCTGATAAAAATGTGTTAAAATAAAAGCACATTACTTAAAGAGAAAAATATCATACTCAAATTAAAACAAAGGGGAGAGTCATGCAGGGAGGCGCTTGTATCCATCTGTTCCCGCCATATACCGGGCATAATCGAATAAAACACTAAAGGGACACTTGCTGTCACCCGAAAAGGAACTGAAGGCTGAGCGCTGGCGGTTCCTTTTTTATTGTCAAAAACTTAACATCCCAGCGGGAGCGGCAACATGCTGATCTCAAAGGGAAGACTGGAGCTGGTGGAGGAGACCCTGAAGGAGGATGGGAAAACCCCGCTGAACTACTATCAATTCATCTATGGCGAAATGCCCCGCTGCCCCGATTGCGGCGCGCCCATGCACGAAAGAGAGCGTCTCACCGGTAAAAAAGCCCGGGGCTTTACCGGTATGGATGGCATCGAGAGTAAGGTGGAGATACGCCGCGTGGTCTGTGACAATAAAGCCTGTTATAATCATAACCACCCCAAACGCGACCTTCCTGACATCCTGGTGCCCTACAGCCATTACGACGCCGAAGTGCACCAGGCAGTTGCCGACGGCAGCACCGAGGTGCCCTGCACGCCAGGCACGATCCGGCGGCTGCTCAAAAAGATGGCGGACCAGCTCATGCTGTTCTTATGGGCGCTCACCCAGCTGGGGATTCGCCTGACCTTTTGTGAAGAGGATGGTAAAGCCCGGGATTTCTGGTCCGCCCTGCGGGCCGCGACGGCAGGATTTGAGCGCTGGTACCTCCTGGCGCTCAAAATGACCGTTAACCGATTTGGTGCTTTGCACTGGCAATGCAGCGACACAGGGTAAGCCAGCGTGATAAGATGCCTGTATCATCCAATAAGCGATGAAATTTCAAATCAAAACTGGAGGTACAGTGATGAAAGAAAACAAAGAGCGCCCGGAAAAAGACCGTGGCCTTGTTCATTGTGCAAAAAATCAGGAAATAATGGAAAATACGGCTCCGGCAGACCTGTCCGCAGCCAATGTGGTGGTCACCCTGTGCGGTGAGCAGCCCGTGGTATCCAGCCGGCGGGTGGCCGCGGATTTTGGCAAGGAGCATAAGAGTGTGCTGCGGCGCATTGCCCAGCTCAACCGTGAGACCACAGCGCAGAATTGTGCCGGTCTCTTTATCCCCTGGTCCTACGCCGACGCGGCGGGCAGAAAGCGCAAGGCTTACCAGATCACCCGGGACGGCTTTACCCTGCTCATCATGAGCTTTACCGGCGCCCGGGCGCTGGAGTGGAAGATCCGCTACATGCAGGCCTTTAATCAGATGGAGGAAAGGCTGCGCTCCGAAAGGCCCGCGCTGCCCGAGGGCGACGCCCTCATGGCCATGGCGGTGCTGGAGGCAAAGGATATCATCAAAAACCTGAAACCTGAGGCCGACTATGCCCGAAAAGTCCTCGACAACCAGGCCCTGACGCCCATTACCGGCATCGCCAAGGATTACGGCATGACTGCTGAGTTCATGAACCGTCTTCTGCACAGCCTGGGCGTGCAGTACCGCATCGGCAAACGCTGGTATCTTTATTCGGATTACCAGGCCGAGGGCTACGCAGCCACCAAGTCAGACACCATTTATAAAAAGGACGGCACTGCCAAGGTGGTGGAGAGCCTGCAGTGGACGCCCAAAGGCCGGCGCTTCCTGTACGAGCTGCTGGCAGAAAACAACCTGTATCCTGTACTGGAGCGTGGACAGCATGAATCTTCTGACTGAATTTCTGGCCTTCTTTGCCTGGCTGAGCCGCC